>JBEGON010000070.1:0-11557 GCA_041181965.1 Actinomycetota bacterium | reverse complement strand
ACGGAGCTCATGGGTGAACCGCAGAGCGATATTAAGCAAATAAAAGTTTCGAGTTACCAGTCGACGTCAGGACAATGGGACCTTGCATTTCAAGTGGTATCTAAACAACCCTGGGCAAATGCGAAATGCGCTTTGGGAATCGCTGCACACAATACGGATGAATATGTTGGTGACAACATTCCAGGCCAGATCTCATTGGTAGTTCGTGCGGCCACCAAGTGGCAATCGTCGTTGATCTTCACCTATTCGGCAGTGCATGACAGCTGTTTGCCGTTGGAAGGTTTGACGTTGCAACCACAGGGTTTGAACAATGGGCAAGTCCCTCAAGGATGTGAAGCGGCAATCTATGGAAATGGCGATGGCACACTTTCATTCGCAATGACACGAATATGTTTGCCAGCAGAAACAAATACTTATGTTCGCGTTATTCAAAGTACGTATGGAGTTACAGACATAGAACCAGGTCTTGATCATTGGGTTGGGCCAATGAATTTATCCAACCCAACCTAATTCTTTACTTGACTGTGATTGTTTTCTCTACCTTTGAGAAGTATCCATCTTTGTTGTAAGCAAAGATCTTGACGATGTACTTCTTCTTGGCCTTGAGTTTGGTAAAGACATACTTCAAGGTCTTCAAGCTCAAACTTTTCACAAGAATTGCTTTGGTTTTGTTGGTCGACAGGTACAGGCGCACCATGTAGGTAGCAAGGGAAGTGCGACCTGCGATCGTCGGCTTCTTCCAAGTGACTGTGATACCAGCTTTAGGCGTTGCCTTTGCGGTTACAGAAGTGACAACACTTGGTTGACGTTGCTGCAAAGTTTTGGTGGTGCCAAGAGTGAAAAATGTTTGTCTTCCACCAGTGGAATTTACGATGAGTGTGGCTGTGTAACTGGTGGCACGCTTCAAACTATCCACCGCACAGGACCAGGAATTGGTCTCGGCAATGCATGCCGTTGTGCGCTCAAAACTATTTGCGCCATTCACTATCAATGTGTAGCCATCGATACCAGCGCCTGTATCTGTTGGTGGTTGGAACGAGACTGAAATTGCCGTTTCACCAGCTGAAAGCACGGCATCGCGTGGCTGTGTTGGGGCAGTTCCGTAATAAATTCGCAATTCAATGAACTGAATAAATTCTGAAGCGCCAGAACCAAATGAGGCAGGTGCATAAGCCTCAATGATGCAGTATCCATTGATTGATGAGTTTCCGGTCGGCACCGCAAAGCTCTCTAGCGTGTTTGCATCGCTAATCGTGCAGAGATTTGGAGTCAGCGAGGTGTACTCAATGGACATTGAACTCACACTTGATGGAGTTGCTTTTACGTTGAAGTTCTGAGTGGAAATGCGGTAGTTGCTTCTGCCAAAGCGATAGGCATCCACAAAATTCTCGCCGGCCTGATCATTTTGACTCTTGATGAAACCACTGTGTGTCACGACGGGAAAATCAAGACCGCCTCGGATCGTCGGCGCCCATTCAAAGGCGCCCACATCCTTCAAGGTTCCAGTTGTTACTGATTGACGTTGAGTGCCGACAATGTCGAAGTCCAAGGAGTCGCCTGGGTAGTCATTCGCGCCGGCCGCGGTTTCCAAGTAGTCGACTGCCGCAGAGCTGAGGTATGTCGGGTCATTGAGGTCGTCTGTGAGGTTTTGAACAATTGGAAAATACGGAATCACGTCGCCAGACGTTGTCAAACGTCCCAATGCCAAGTCTGAATATTTCACTACGCGCGAAAGATTCTTTGATCCAGAAGTGAATTGATCATGCACATTGCATGAGTCTCCGTCGGTGACCAAATTTCCAAAAAGGATTTGTGCGTCATCATTGCATAGTGCGCCGCTGACGAGTCTCTGAGCCACAATGGAATTACTTACTTGAATTCCAGAACCACTGAGCACGCCAACATTTGCTGCGGCCACGTTGTCAACAATTGTTGTGTGGTTCAGATTGATGAAACTGTCCATCGTTGGCGTGGTACTTGGTGCGTATACCGCCGAACCTTTTGAGGTTGCAGTGTTCTCAGTGAAGGTGACGTTGATGAAATCAGCTTGACCACCAGCGGTGACCCCAACATTGTTGATTTCAGTTGGTAAAACATCTTTGACGTAGACAGCACCACCGGCAGTAGCTGTGTTGTTGGTAAACGCAGAGTTTCTAATGACTGCTCGATCGAGCGGATCAGTAGTGGCAATGGACAATGCACCGCCTTTGCCGGTGACATTGAACCCATAAAAAAGCACTTCATTCGCGAGTAGTTGCCCTCTGAGGACGCTCACTGCACCGCCACCCGGGTTGTTTACCGCAAAATTAATCGCGGTGCCGGTGTAGCGAAAAGTCAGATTCTCAAGTCGCACGACATCGCCGAATGCACCTGTTTGAATTCTGAAAATACTTGAGCTGCTTGAGTTGCTGACGAATTGCGGACGGTTCGAGCTATGTGCTCCAACAATGTTCAGTGGCTTGTCAATGGTGATGGATGCGTTTGTAATCGTCAGGCCCGAAAAGGAATCACCACAGATATTGATTGTGCCACCCGATGCCATGTTGGTGATCAGAGTTTGAAAAGCAGCAACGGTGTTGATGTAATGACTTGGAGAATTACAACTAGTGCCAGCGGTGAAGGGGTTTGGTGTTGGTCCGAATTGCACCCACGCAGTGGTGACTGGGTCGGCTTGGGCAGGGGCGGCCAGAGAGATGGCACTCATGGCTGCCACGATTACAGCGACCACTATGCGTATCGGCTTCAACATCTTCAACCCTTTGACCTCGGTGTGGGGGAAGTTTCCCACAAGAGTTCGACTCCCGCTCCCACGCTTCTCCTCATAAATTGCTCGGAAATGGTCAAGATTTCCCCACCCGATTTGCACTCGGGCGGGGAGAGTGCCAAGAATTCGGTTAGCACTCGAAGGGCGAGAGTGATAACCGCCCCCGAGATTGGCAATTCAGACTGAAGGAGAACCATGGCGAAAATCATCGCTTTTGATGAAGAAGCCCGCCGCGCCCTCGAACGTGGCATGAACGTCTTGGCTGATGCGGTCAAGGTCACCTTGGGACCTAAGGGTCGCAACGTCGTCCTCGAAAAGAAGTGGGGCGCCCCAACCATCACCAACGATGGCGTCTCAATCGCAAAAGAAATCGAACTTGAAGATCCGTACGAAAAAATCGGCGCCGAACTTGTCAAGGAAGTCGCAAAGAAGACTGACGACGTAGCCGGTGACGGAACCACCACTGCAACGGTTCTTGCGCAAGCGCTCGTTCGCGAAGGTCTGCGCAACGTTGCTGCTGGTGCCAACCCAATGTCATTGAAGAAAGGCATCGAAAAGGCAGTGGATGCTCTTTCTGCTGAACTTCTCGCAATGGCAAAGCCAGTGGACAGCAAAGAACAGATTGCCGCTACTGCATCTATCTCTGCGGCAGACACTGTTATCGGTGAAAAAATTGCTGAAGCAATGGACAAGGTTGGCAAGGAAGGCGTCATCACTGTCGAAGAAAGCAATACATTCGGTATCGAACTCGAACTCACTGAAGGTATGCGTTTCGATAAGGGTTACATCTCTCCATACTTCGTCACCGATATGGAGCGCATGGAAGCAGTTCTCGAAGATCCATACATCTTGCTTGCAAATTCAAAAATCACCGCAATCAAAGATTTGCTTCCAATCCTCGAACGTGTGATGCAGTCAGGTCGTCCACTGTTCATCATCGCTGAAGATCTCGAAGGTGAAGCGCTTGCAACTCTTGTCGTCAACAAGATTCGCGGAATTTTCCGTGCAGTTGCAGTAAAGGCGCCAGGTTTTGGTGACCGTCGCAAGGCAATGTTGCAGGACATCGCAATTCTCACCGGTGGCCAGGTCATCAGTGAAGAAGTCGGCTTGAAGTTGGAAAACACTTCGCTTGACTTGCTAGGCAAGGCAGCAAAGGTTGTTGTTACCAAGGATGAAACCACCATTGTTACTGGTGCAGGTTCAGCAGATCAGATTGCTGGTCGCGTGGCACAAATTCGCGCAGAGATTGAAAAGTCTGACAGCGATTACGACCGTGAGAAGCTCCAAGAACGTTTGGCAAAACTTGCTGGCGGCGTTGCTGTCATCAAGGCAGGTGCTGCAACTGAAGTTGAATTGAAGGAACGCAAGCACCGCATTGAAGATGCAGTGCGTAACGCAAAAGCAGCTGTCGAAGAAGGCATTGTTGCTGGCGGTGGTGTTGCATTGATTCAAGCGGCTGACAAGGCATTCGCATCACTTAATCTCGTGGGTGATGAAGCAACTGGCGCCGCAATTGTTCGCGTAGCAATCGAAGCGCCGTTGAAGCAAATCGCAATCAATGCCGGGCTTGAAGGCGGTGTTGTAGTTGAGAAAGTTCGCAACCTCGAATCAGGTTTCGGTCTCAACGCAGCAACTGGTGAGTATGTTGATCTGATCAAGGCCGGCATCATCGATCCAGCGAAGGTAACGCGTTCGGCGTTGCTCAACGCTGCATCTATTGCTGGTTTGTTCTTGACCACGGAAGCAGTGATTGCCGACAAGCCAGAGCCAAAGAATGCGGCTCCAGCTGGCGGACCAGAGATGGACTTCTAGTTCACACAAACAAAAAAAGTGGGGCGATCCAAACGGATCGCCCCACTTTTTTGTTTGTTTACTTGGTTTGCATGAATACTGCGACAGTCAATGCAGGAACGGTGAATACGCCCGCTTTGAATTTCGAAGTTTTCACAACACTGTCAACGCTCGCCGCTTGAACTGGGTTCAAGATGAACGTCGCTGACTTCAGTGCTTTGACCGTGTAAGAAACTGCCTTGCTCGTGGTGTTGTACACAATCACGACAGACTTGTACTTCTTGTCGATATTCGTGATGCCTTTACCGGTGTCAAGAATCTGCTCCACGATGAAGCCGAGTTTCGCCTTCGAACCACCGTTGAGGAACTTCACTCGCTTGGTCACGTTCGCACCAGTTGCAAGGCGGAACAGCGGGCTTGAGTAACGAACCTTCAAGAGCTCTTGGTAGAGCTTGCTTGATTTCGTCATTTCAGCTGCGGTTGGTTTGAGCGTTGCACGACCGAGCAGCGAAATTGCGCGCGCCTTGATCGTTGTGTCGCTATCGCCTTCACCAGTCAGGTTGATTGGCAAACCACGGCCGAAACCGTTGGTTGAGAGATCCCAGTGAATCGCATTGAACCAATCGCCGGAGTTGTACGAGTCACGGTCGAGTGACTTGCTTCGCAACAAATCAGAACCAGCAAGAGTGAATGGAATGCCTTCACTCAATAGTGACACTGCCAGTGAAATATTTTGGTAGCGAATGCGGTTTGCCATCGTTGTGGTCGCCGGCACCTTGTATGCAATGGAGTCATACAAAGTTTCGTTGTCGTGCGCATCAACGTAAGCAATTTGTTCAACAGGGTTGGTGGTGTATCCAGCGCCGTTGCCGTTGTAGCCAATGTTGCCGGCGGTGTCTTTCCAGTCAAACATGGTCATGAATTCCAAGTTAGAAACAGAACCACCGAGGGCTGCTTTCACCCAGTCGGTTTGCTGCAACTTGTCATCAGTGCTCGCGCTGAGAGATGCACCGTTTGGAGCCGAGTTGATACCTGAACCGAATCCTTGCTTGCGAGGATCGTTGTCGAATGGTCCGCCGCCACGAACAGCGTCGCGCATGCGGTCATCGAATGTTCCTACGCGAGTACCGGCCATGTTGTTTTGCGTTGCGTTGACGAAACGTGAGTTGTCGACAACTTCACCGTAGTTCCAGCCTTCACCGAACAACAAAATCTTCTTCCCATCAACACCGCTGTTTGCGATAGTGAGAGCATCAAGATCTTTACGGATTTGCACCATGAGTGCTTTTGGATGGTGACCCATCAAGTCAAAGCGGAAACCGTCAACCTTGTAGTCAACTGCCCAGGTGCGAATGGAATCGCGCATGAGCTTTGCCATCATCGCGCGTTCAGATGCAGTGTTCTGGCAGCAGGTGCTGGTTTCCACTGTTCCTGAAGTGGTGAGACGGTAGTAGTAGCCCGGCACGATCTTGTCGAGAACACTGTTGGTCTTCTGACCTGAAGAACTGGTGTGGTTGTAGACAACGTCCATCGTGGTGCGAAGTCCTACTGACGCAAGACCTTTCACCATCGAACGGAATTCCAATACACGCTGTGAACCATTTGGGTCAGTTGCGAACGATCCGTCTGGAACTGTGTAGTGCATTGGGTCGTAACCCCAGTTGAAACCGTCAGAGTTCTGAACAGCTTTCACTGCATCGCGCTGGGTAGTTCCATTTGGTGTGGCGTTGTTGAGCGCAGTTTCATCAACTGAATCCCACTCACTCTTGTCTTCGTTGACAGAAACAATGTCGAATGCAGGTCCAATTTCAAGGTGAGTAAGACCGGCCTTAGCAAGGTTCTTCAAGTGAGTCATGCCTTTGGATGCAGTTTCCGTGAACGCCATAAAGCCGCCGCGGTAATTCGCACTGACGTCCGAAGATGCAGCACTGAAATCCCGAATCATCATTTCGTACACCGTTGCGTCAGCAATGTTTCCGAGAGACTTCTTCGCCAATGCATCCCAGCCAGTTGGCTTAAGCGCAGCATCTTTGAGATTCACAAATTGGCTGCGGCCGCCATTCATTGACAGTGAGTATGAATATGGATCGGTGACTTCATTTGTCACGAAGTCCGCGATGGAATGCGCATAAACATTGACACTGAAGGTGTAGTACTTACCTTTCAATCCTGAATCGCCGACATATGACCAGCCACCTGTTGCAGGGTCTTCAGTCATCGCGTGAGTTGTTGCGCTTCCGCCGGTTGGGTTGTCGTAGACATTCAATGTCACGCTAGTCGCGGTAGGCGCCCACACAGAAACAGTTGGTGTTTGGTTTGCATCCCACACAACGCCTGGCTTCATGTTCTTTGCATTCGGGTACGTCGTATCGAGAACGTATCCAAGCTGCACACCAGTGACGTGAATCGGAGTTGTGCCATCAACATCAGTGACCATCAAAAGCACTTGCTTCTTCAGAATGCTCTTCACGTTGTCGGTGATGTCTGTGCCGAGAGTGAAGCGACGGAAATCAGACAGATACGGGAAGGCTTCCTTTAACGTCTGTGACATACCTGCGACGTATGAAGAGACAGGCAGCTCGTACTGAGTGTCAAAGTTGTGAACGCCGGTGTTATCAACTGACATTTGGTTGTCAGCAACATAGAGGTACACGCGTTGTTTGCGACTTGCCACTGTGCCCATATTGATTTCGGTTGGGTACGCAATCGTGGTGGTGTTCAACCAGATTGCTTTTTGCTTCGTCGGCTCAAGTTCGTAAGGGCTCACAACAGGGACTGTGTACAGCGCACTGCCATCAGTCTTCGCACTGCGCGACTTCAACCACACTTCACCACCAGTTGTTTCAAGGTTGAGGAACTGGTCAGCGTCGGAAGGATCTTTTGATCCACCTTTGTGGATGATGTAAGGGAGAGACAATGAAGTTTCTACGACAGGAATCTCATAGGTCACGCCCCATGCGTCCGTTAGTGATGGAACGTTCTTCAGTGGTGAACCCCAAGTGACATCTGCACAGGTGCAACCACCCGTGGTCTCAGTCCAAGAGTGAACACCGTAAGACGAATAACCATCGTTATCAATTTCGAGATTGCTTTGATCTGCCATGAAGAAGTGGATACGAACTTTTCCACTTGCATACGTGGACGTGAGGCGTGGGAATGGCCATGAGTCTTTGATCCAGATATTTGATGTGCGCATATTTGCGACATCCACAGTGAATTCCGCAGTTTCACCAGTGCCAGTTCCGCCAACACCAATCAAACTAATTTTCTTGGTATCGCATGGTAGTAGGCCATTAAAGAGTTTTTCGTTTCCAGAAGTTTCGCCTTCTTCTGAGTCAAGAATTGTTTCTGATCCACCGTCACCGCTGTAGCGAAGACTTGCACTGGCTGCGTTGGTCGAGTTAGTTGCGACGTAGTGAACAGTGAAGTAACAGTTGTTTGCTAGGAATGGTGACGTAAAGACGTAACCACTTGGGTCCATCCAGACTTCTGGATTCGCTTTGACATTCGCGACTTCGCCACGAGCGGTGTATCCGCTTGCAGAAATCTGTGCCGTTTCAGTACCAGCTGTCAGTGTCAGCACTGCGAATGAACCGTAGTCATCGGCATACGCTGCAGTTTCTGTCGCAAGTGTTGCGCTGCCTGCAGAATTCTTGACAACGACAGATGTGCCATTCACTGAGTCGGGTAGGTGAACCACGACGGTCACTGGTGACACGGCGTTTGCACTAGTCATGGTGAGTGCCGGCGCGACGATCGCAATGCCAAGCATGGCCATCACAGTCGTGATTATTGAGACAGGGGACTTTCGGACGGAATTTCGGGAACGAGACACACAACATCCTTTTGTATTGCCGAAGTGGCGGAATAGGGCGAGAGTAGGCATTCCATGAAAACGGGGCACTAGCGCGGCCTGCTTCGTAACCGTTCCGTTATCAAACCGAGCGATTTTGCAGGATTTTCGTATTCACGATTCCCGTTCTGGGGGTACTGTTACGCCCGACGCGGTCGAGCTGACACCGTAACAATTCGGTTTCAGGCAATCGCCTAAGTCAGGTATTTATTGACACGTGTGCGCGTGTACCGAAGGATTCGTCCGCTCGGAGTCGGGCACATTTATTTGGAGGATATTTCTATGCGTTTGCAAGGAAAGTTGCTCGCAGCAGGCGTTGCAGCAGCATTGTCACTCGGCGTGATGGCTGCACCAGCTGCTGAAGCGGCCAAGCCAACAATCGTTATTTGGGCTGACGCAGCTCACGCACCCGGTCTTCGTGCCGCTGCAAAGACTTACACCGCAGCTTTGATCAAGGTTGTTACTTACACCAAAGATGTTCGCGCAAACGTTAAGACTGTTGCACTTAAAGATGCACCGGACATTATCGAAGGCGCGCACGACTGGGTTGGTGAACTTGCTTCCAACGCAGCCATCGTTGCAATCTCACTTCCTGCTCCTATCAAGGCGCAGTTCCAGCCTGATGACCTTTCAGCAATGACGTACAACGGAAACCTCTACGGTCTTCCAATGTTGCACGAAGCTTTGGCATTCGTTATCAACACTGACATGGTCGGCACCACCTGCCCAACCACAATGAGTGCTTTCCTTGCAAAGGCAAACACCGTTAGCGGTTTGACCACCCCAATTCAGGTGACAAACGATCCTTACCACTTCTTCCCAATGCTCTCTGGTCTTGGCGGCTACTTCTTCAAGCGCATTACTTCGGGCAGCAACAAGGGTGGTTACTTGATTCCTAAAGCTGGTCAGAACACCAAGGCAAAAGACACTGCTAAGTCAGTCGGCTTCGACTCTGATGCTTTGTTGAGCCACGCTTCTGTCATCGAAGGATGGCGTACATCTGGTCTCTTCCAGCGCTACACCGGTAACGCAAACGCACTTAACGGTCTCTTCTCACAGAAGAAGGCTGCTGCGTGGATCACTGGCCCATGGAACGCAACAAACTTGCTCACCATGGCAACCCGCAAGGTGAACCCAGTCAAGATGAAGCAGTGCAAGTTCCCAACCATCGTGACCGGCATCAAGTCAGTGCCATTCCGCGGTATCCGTGGTTTGATGATCACCAAGTACGCAAACCAGCACGGCGTTCTCGCTGCTGCGAAGGCACTTGTGACCACTCGCTACGCAACCAAGGATGCACAGTCAACCTACGGAAAGGTTGGCGGATTCAACGCAGCTAACAAGGCGGCATCAGGTTCAACCAACCCATTCGTTAAGGGCTTCATGGTTGCTTACGCAGATGCTCCACCAATGCCAAACATTCCTCAAATGTCGAATGTATGGACCTTTGGTAACACCTGCTGGTCTAAGTCTCTGAAAGCAACTGGTTACGACTCTGTCGACAGTGCATTCGGTGGCGTGGCCAACTCAATCCGTGCCGCAATCGCTGGTTAATCACTAGCGCATTACAAGCAACACGAGTTGTGGGCACCGTCCAAGTGATGGTGCCCACAACTTTTGTACCACCCCGAACGTGACGTAGTGCACAGGAGATTTTTTCATGGCTGCTCCAGAATCCACAAACAAGAGTGGAAACGAATTCAAACCACAGAAACCTCGAAAGAGTCTGACTGGTTTGATTGTGAAATACACAGTCCTCAGCTTGATGAGTGCGATTGGTATTTTCGCTATCTACTTGATGTTGATCAACCATATGTACTGGCAGCCGGTACCACTCGCAATTGCGATTGTAGGTATCAACTGGCTCTACATGACGGAACGTTTAGTTCCACTTAAATATTTGCTGCCTGGCACTATCACCATGGCAATTTTCGGTGTATTGCCGATTCTTTACTCGATTTACATCGCGTTCACCAACTACGGAACCGGGCACGAAGTTTCTAAGATGGAAGCTGTTGAAGCTATTACGCGCGACGGTTACTACGACTTTGACTCATTCACCGTGCAGGTTGCTGACGGCCCAGAAGGTCGCGTTTATTTGTTGGAACGATACGACGATCAAACATCTGAAGATCTCGGTTCCTTCATCGGTACCGCTGAAGGTATTAAGCCAGCCCCGGAACCATTCGTACTCAATGACATGAACGTGTATGAACCAATTCCGCCTGCTGGTTACACCGCGATTGATGACGACACTATCGATAAGCAAATTCAAAAGGGACAGGCGTTCCAAGTTCCACTTGAAGATGGACGAAAGATTTATCTCGACTCTTCACACACTGGTTTTGAACGCACGTACCGCTGGAATTATGACGCAAAGACCGGTGATCTCACCGATGTTGGTTGCGGCAATGTCTTCAAAGACAACGGCTACGGTGCATTCCAAGGTATCGACTGCGAAACAAACGAAGACACCAAGCTTGCTACCGGTTGGATGGTGCCAATCGGCCTCGACAACTTCCGCCACATCTTTGGTGAGCACCGTTACTCAGATGCACTGTGGCGCGTATTCCTCTGGACCATTGTTTACGCATTCTCATCTGTGTTCTTGACCTTCACCTGTGGTCTTGCAGTTGCGTTGCTCTTCAATGTTCCAAAGATGCGTATGCGCAAGCTGTACCGCGGTTTGTTGATCATTCCTTACGCAATTCCAGGCTTCTTGTCACTCTTGGTGTGGCGCGGTTTGCTCCATGACACCATGGGACCAGTCAATGCGATTACTGGTTGGACCATTCCGTGGTTGACGGATCCAAACTGGGCGAAGATTTCGATTCTGCTCGTCAACACCTGGCTCGGCTTCCCGTACATGTTCTTGGTTGGCACTGGTGCACTTCAAGCCATTCCATCAGAACTGAAGGAAGCCGCTGCAGTGGACGGCGCAACACGTTGGCAGATTTTCCGCAACGTGACACTTCCGCTGTTGCTCGTTGCCGTTGGACCGTTGCTCGTTGGTTCCTTCTCCTTCAACTTCAACAACTTCAACCAGATCTACCTCCTCACGGGTGGTGGACCAGCGTTGCAGAACAACGACTCTGCGGCAGGTGCAACTGACATTTTGATCAGCTACACCTACAAGTTGTCCTTCGCGT
>JBEGON010000069.1:0-8006 GCA_041181965.1 Actinomycetota bacterium | reverse complement strand
CCAGGCGTGAGCTCTGGAAGTGTCTTGTTCACCATGCTTGGTTTCACAGCGCTCTATGCAGTGCTTGCCGTGATTGAGTTTGGACTATTCACCAAGACAATCAAGCAAGGTCCACTCCCGGTTGGCGAAGATCCATACGCGGCCAGTGAAGACAAACGACAACTTACATTCGCTTACTAGGACAAGGACGAGATAACAATGGAACCCTCAGTTCTTCAAATTGTGTGGATCGTTCTGATTGCGGTCCTGTGGATTGGATACTTCGTACTCGAAGGATTCGATTTTGGTGTTGGCATGTTGTTGCGAGTACTGGGAAAGAATGAAGCTGAAAAGCGCACAGTGCTCACAACGTTGGGACCACTGTGGGACGGCAACGAAGTGTGGTTGCTCGTTGCAGGTGGAGCTACATTCGCTGCATTTCCTGAGTGGTACGCCACTCTCTTTAGCGGTTTTTATCTGCCGCTCTTTTTAATTCTTGTTGGTTTGATTGTCAGAGGTGTGGCTTTCGAATATCGCAGCAAGTATGGCGACGCCACTTGGCGTGGTCGATGGGATCTCGCCATTGTGGTGGGTTCATTCATTCCATCACTGCTCTGGGGTGTTGCTTTCGCAAATCTCGTGCGTGGTGTCGAAATTGAGAAACTGCCTGAAGCCGGTTACGTCTACACAGGTGGATTTTTCGCGCTACTCAATCCCTTCTCTCTCCTAGGTGGATTAGTAACGCTCACGTTGTTCTTAACACATGGTGCAATCTTCATTTCGTTGAAGACTGACGGTGAATTACGACACCGCGCTCGTGCGCTTTCCATCAAGTTGGGTCTCGTGGCGGCAGTGCTCGCCGTGGCATTCTTGTTGTGGGCTCAACTCGCATACAGCGACAAAGTCATTTCGTGGATTCCAGTATTGCTTGCAGCCGTCTCATGGGTTGCAGCGATTTTTGCAGGAACCAAGGGCCGAGAAGGTTGGGCTTTTAGCTTGAGCGCGGGCACATTGGCAATGGCGGTGACGTCTTTGTTCACAATCTTGTACCCCAATGTCATGCCAAACATTGATCGCACACTTGCAGGTTTAAATATTGTCAATGCGTCTTCCACAGAAGGCACACTAAAAATCATGACCATTGTTGCTGTAGTCATGACTCCGATTGTGCTGGCATATCAAGGTTGGACTTACTGGGTATTTCGTAAGCGTCTTACTGCTGAAATGATTGTGGATCCGCTCAAGGGAAGCCTTGACGACGTAAAGTCGTTGTAGTTCCCGAATTTTTGATGAGGAAATACGGCGGTGAAACCTTTCGATCTTCGGCTCGCACGAGAAATTGCGGCAGTGAGAAGTTCGATTGGAATCACCGCCGTATTCAGTTTTATTTCCGCAATTCTTTATGTTGCGCAGTCGATATCGCTCGCAAGAGTAATTTCATCAGTATTTCTCAATCACGATTCCATCGATGCGCAAATTCTTGTCATCGGCATTGCTGCGTGGGTGTTGCGAGTTTGTATTACTTCCTTTAATGATTGGTACTCGCGAAATGCAGGGCTTGAATCGGTTGGGGAAGTTCGGGCAAACGCAATGAGTGAAATTCTGGCTCAGTCGCCGCAACAAATTCCGCTCGCTCCAGGTGCCTTGTCTGGCTTGCTCACGCGTGGCTTGGATGGGCTTGAGATTTATGTCTCTCGCTATCTTCCGCAGCTAGTAATTTCGGCAATTGTTCCTTTGTTTCTTGGCGCTGTGATTTTGTGGCTTGACCCTCTATCAGCAGTGATATTGCTGGTGACCATCCCACTAATTCCACTCTTTATGGCACTTGTAGGTTGGTTCACACAATCCAGTGTTGAAAAACATTGGCAAGAAGTAAATCGCCTCTCAGGTACTTTGGCAGATCTCATGACTGGTTTGCCAGAACTCAAAATCTTCGGCCGTGCGCGTGGTTTAGCTAAAGAAATTTACGAGCTCGGTATGCAACAGAAAAACGCCACTATGAGAGTACTGCGACTTTCATTTCTTTCGGCGTTCGTTCTCGAATTACTTTCCACCATCTCGGTCGCGCTGATTGCTGTTGCGATTGGTGTTCGCCTCGTCAATGGTGAAATAGAACTTTGGCGCGGCCTCGCAGCATTGATCATCGCTCCAGAGGTTTATGCCCCACTTCGAATGCTGGGTGTTCACTTTCACGCGGCCGCGGAAGGACTGGAAGCTTGGTCGCAAGTTAAAGTCGTACTTGATCAACCGAAGGTTGAACGAGGTACCGTCACTATTACGAAGCCAGTAGTTATCAGTTGGCGAAATGTCTCGGTTGATTTCGGTCAGCGCGTGCTGACTATCCCAGACGGCCAAGCAAAACCGGGTGAATTGACTGTCATCTCTGGTCCTAGCGGTTGTGGAAAATCAACGTTACTAAGCGCAATCCTCGGAACTTTTACTCAGTATTCCGGCGAAATACTTTTCGATTCATCCATAGCTCCTACAGATATTGCCGCTGAATATTTACCTATTACTTTTGGATTTGTTTCTCAGTCTGCGTGGACCGGCGAAGGAAAACTGGATCAGCTCTTGGGTAGCAACGCATCGGGATTGCTTGAGGAATTAGGTGTCGAGCTCTCCGGAGATGTGTTTATTTCAGATCGAAATCAAGGAGTATCCGTCGGGCAGCGTCGAAGGATTGCTGTTGCAAAGGAAATGTCTCGCCATCCACACATTCTGATATTGGATGAACCAGCTGCTGCGCTTGATGACGAGAGTGAACAACTATTACTCGAAGCATTACATCGCTATGCACGCAGAGGCCACACTGTTTTGGTAGTAGCTCACCGAGAGAGCGTGATAGCCGCTGCTGATTCCGCTATCTCATTTACGGAGGTGCATGCGTCATGAAAAATCGCGCGTTCACCTATTCTGTTGTTTTGGCTTCACTCACCATGCTCGCAGCAGTGGGTTTGGTTTCAACAGGTGGCTGGCTGATTTCTGCTGCCGCTTTGATGCCACCGATGCTAACTCTGCAAGTCGCTACGGTTTCCGTGCGTTTCTTCGGTATCGCACGTGGTTTCTTTCGTTGGTCGGAGCGCGTTGTTTCACATGAAGCTGCACTGACTGGCACCGTTGAAAATCGCGTGAATCTGTGGCGAGCCGCATCAATCTTGGGTCCGCGCGGGATTTGGCGTTTGCGTGAGAGTGATGCTCTTGACCGCTTAACTGCCGATACAGATGCACTGCAAGACGATGTTGTACGCGTACGAACGCCTTTCTGGGCAGCAACTCTGTCCGCCCTTATTTTGGTTATTGTGCAGACTTCAATTCTTCCGCTCGCAGGTTTGGTGTTGGCTTTGTCATTCGTCGTCTCTGGAGTGCTGATTCCAACGCTCACACAGCGCATTGAACGCTCGGTTTCACAAGAAGCAATATCGCATCGCAATGAATTGAGCTATTGGATCAATGTCAGTATTGGTCATTCTGATGAACTAAGTATCAGCGGAGAATCCTCAAAAGTTCTGTCCGCTATCCATTCTGCAGAAATAAATCGGATCAAAACCGAATCTCGTGCGTCCGCCTGGGCAGCAATATCGTCCACTCTCAACGGTATCAGTGCTGGCACTTCCGTTTTTCTTTCTTTGATCTTTGGCGCTTCTGCATACCTGTCGAAGCAACTTGATGGACCAATGATTGCTGTTCTTGCATTACTTCCTTGGGCAAGCGCAGAAATTATTGCGACTTTTAGTCAGGCAGCAACCGCGAAAACACGGGTGGACGTAGCTCGCGCACGCGTCAATCATTTGTTGGATTCAGCAGAACATAAACTCGCCAGATCAAAACCAACGCGAGAAAGTTTCATTGCCTCACCTTCTGAATTGGAAGTGCAAAACCTTCGAGTGGCGTGGGACGAAAAAGTTGTCGTAAATGATGTTTCCTTTGCATTGCGCCGCGGACAAAAAATCGCGTTGATAGGTCCAAGTGGCAGCGGAAAATCCAGCATCGCGGCAGCAGTTCTGCGATTGGTAGAACACGGTGGATCAGTATCGCTTGATGAGGTTCCAGTAGAACGGTTGACTGATTTTCGGCAACATGTGGTTGCCCTGATGCAATCGACACATGTCTTCTCGGCTTCGCTACGTGAGAATCTCTTGATTGCCAACGGTTATGCATCTGATGCCGACATCACTTTGGCGATTCGCAAAGCCGGACTGACCAATTGGTTGGAGTCTTTGCCGCAAGGACTCGATACCCAGATCGGTTCCAGTGGTCAACCGATGAGCGGTGGCGAAATTCAACGTCTTGGTATTGCACGTCTCCTCGTGTCGCAAGCAGCATTTATTGTGCTAGATGAACCTACGGAGCATCTTGATGATGCGACCGCTGCCAAAGTGTGGCAAACCATTCTTGATTCCTTTGCCGACCGAGGATTGCTCATCATTACTCACGATCGCGCGGTGATGGATTCCTGCGATTACGTGTTGCAATTGCAAAACGGCCAACTTCGCAACACACTGACACAGTGACGCAACACAAAGAAGATTTACTTGTCGCAGCCATCATGGATGTGGTGGCCGGTCTCGATTTGCGTTCTACACTGCAAAGCATCGTCGGCGCGGCAGTTGCGCTGTCACATGCCCAGTACGGTGCGCTTGGCGCTCTCGATACCGAAGGAAATCTCAAAGATTTCATTTACTTTGGGATGCCCGAAAATCAAGTAAAATTGATTGGCCACCGACCAGAAGGACGCGGTGTGCTCGGCCTTCTTATTGCCCATCCACACGCAGTTCGACTGAAAGATCTCAGCCAACACCCAGCGAGTTTTGGTTTTCCAGAACATCACCCCCCAATGAAATCTTTTCTTGGAGTTCCGGTTCGAGTACGCGGAAATATCTTTGGCAACTTGTATCTCACCGAAAAGCACAACGAAGAAGAGTTCACTCAAGAAGACGAAGAGTCCGTAACCGCGTTGGCTGCTGCCGCTGGTCTGGCTATCGAAAATGCGCGCCTTTTTGAGCGCAGCCAGAAGCTTGCGGTGTACGAAGATCGTGATCGCATTGCCCGTGATTTGCATGATCTCGTTATTCAGCAACTTTTTGCCACAGGAATGCAACTCGAAGCACTAGCCCGCAAACCTGAACGTCCAGAAGAGGAAGTTGAGAAGATTCGCGTTGCCGTAGATGCACTCGATTCGTCAATCAAACAGATTCGCCAGACAATTTACGCTTTGACGAATCCACAAGCAGAAGTCGTCACGTTGCGTCGACGGGTGATGCATGAAGTTGAGGCCTACAGTCAGTTGCTCGGCTCAACGCCATCCATCACCTTTGAAGGTGCAGTCGATGCACTCACGACAGAACACCTGGCAGACCACTTGATTGCAGCGCTCCGTGAGCTGCTCTCAAATGCTATGCGTCACGCTAAGGCAAGGTCATTATCAGTATCAGTGCAGGTGCTTGATGGACATTTGGTGCTGACAGTTTCGGATGATGGTGTCGGTATCGAACTTCAAGCACGTCAAAGTGGGATTGCAAACTTGCGAAAACGTGCCGAAGAACTCGGTGGGAGTTTTGAGATCGGCCGCCGAGCGCCAAGTGGCACCCGCGCAAAATGGTCAGTGCCGGTTACACCAAAGAATTAGTGATCGTTTTCACCGATGCCGAGTCGCGCGATAAATGCTGCAGCCTGACTACGGCGTTCCATTCCGAGCTTTGCCAAAACAGATGAAACATAATTTTTAATAGTTTTTTCAGCGAGAAACATATGTTCTGCAATCTGTCGATTGCTCATACCTTCGCCGATAAATTCCAAGACGCGACGTTCTTGATCTGTGAGATCATCGAGCATTGCATAAACGGAACTTCCTTGGCGCAAACGAGAACGCACGGCGTCGACGGCTTTTGCATCGAGAAGAGACTTGCCCGTCGAAACATCGCGAATCATTTGAAGCAAATCGTTGCTGCGGATGTCTTTCAATACATAACCATGTGCACCCGCCAAGACGGCACTGAGAAGCGCTTCGTCATCGGCATATGAGGTAAGCATCAAGACGTTGACATGTGGCATCAGTCCGCGAAGATCGCGGCACACTTCAATTCCAGAACCATCTGGTAGCCGCACATCAAGAACTGCAACATCGGGTTGTTTAGTGACGATTCCCTGGAGACCTTCGGCGCACGTGCCGGCTTCTCCCACAACAAGCATTTCTGGGTCGCTGCTAATGAGGTCATGAAGCCCTCGACGAACAACTTCGTGATCGTCCATGAGGAAAACTTTGATGGTCATAACAGCCCCTGCTCCGTGAATTCGCGTAGGCACAACCTTATTACGCTTTGCCCATGATTCAGGTGCGCCTTCTCCAAGTTGAGTCTGCAGAAACAGAAGCTGTGCAGGCGCGCGTTGAAAGAGTCCTCGAAAGTCTCGAATTTCATGCTCAGAAGTGTGATGTCCTAGTTTTGCCTGAACTTTGGCACATTGGTGCATTTAACCTCGCCGCGGTGAAATCGCATGCTTTGACCTTGGATGACGAATGCTTCCAGACAATGTCAACTATTGCTGCAAAAACTCAGACGTGGATTCACGCTGGTTCATTTGCGATTAAGTCGGAGTCGGGCAAGGCGTCAAATACTTCATTGCTTTACGGCCCGAGCGGACATATCGCCGCGCAATACCGTAAACAACACTTATTCGGTTTTGCGGATGGTGAACGTACTGTCATTGATGCCAGTAGTGATCAAGTGTTGATTGACAGTCCACTGGGAATTACTGCTCTCACCACCTGTTACGACTTGCGCTTCCCAGAGCAGTACCGCGATCTACTCGATCTCGGTGCTGAAACATTTCTTACGTGTGCCGGTTGGCCGACACCGCGAATCTCGCACTGGGAAGTATTGAATCGCGCGCGTGCCATCGAAAATCAAGCATGGGTGGTTGCCTGCAACGGACGTGGCACGCACGCAGGTGTCACTCTCGGTGGAAATTCGATGGTGATTTCACCAAAAGGTGATGTCATCGCGCAAGCAAGTGCCGATGACGAGTACATCGATGCAACCGTAGATGTTTCACTTGTCAATGAATGGCGGACAAGTTTTCCAGTGATTGCAGATCGAATTCGATGAGTGCACGTGTGCGTGCAGCAGCTCTCACTGGCGAAGGCGGCTGGCTAAATACTGGTGGCAACAACCTTTCCCTCAATGATTTACGAGGAAAAATCGTCATTTTGGACTTCTGGACTTTTTGTTGCGTCAATTGTTTGCACGTACTTGACGAGTTGAGACCACTCGAAGAGAAATACAAAGATGTGTTGGTTGTTATCGGCGTACATTCACCAAAGTTTGTCCACGAAGCCGATCATGCTGCTGTTATTAGTGCGGTAGAACGCTATGAAGTGCATCATCCAGTATTGGACGATCCCACATTGTCAACGTGGCAGTCGTATGCAGTGCGCGCATGGCCGACCCTTGCAGTAATTGATCCCGAAGGTTATGTGGTTGCACAACATTCAGGAGAAGGTCATGCGCATGCGCTCGATCGCCTGATTGCAGAATTGATTGATACGCATGAAGCAAAAGGTACTTTGCATCGCGGTGACGGTCCGTATGTTCCGCCAGTAAAGTCAAAGCACACTTTCCACTTTCCTGCCAAAGTTATAAACCTCGGCAATTCGTTATTAGTAGCAGATGCTGGTTCACATCGAATCATTGAAACTCAACTCGATGGAGAAACTGAGATAAGAGTTTTCGGCGATGGACAGCGCGGACTTCGTGATGGAATTTCTGCAAGTTTCTCTGAACCGAATGGATTGTGCGGCTTACCCGCAGATATCGCAGAAATAGTGGGCTACAACGTCATCATTGCTGACACCGTGAATCACGCCTTGCGTGGGATAAATACGACATCAGGTGACATTGTCACTGTTGCGGGAACTGGCGAACAGTGGATGCAAGGCGATGGTCCCGGACATCTAGCTGCATCTGCCCTTGAAACTCGACTTTCCTCTCCCTGGGATGTGGTGTGGTTTCCAGCCATAAATAAGGCTGTAA
>JBEGON010000068.1:0-5667 GCA_041181965.1 Actinomycetota bacterium | reverse complement strand
CAGAGTCTGCGGTTTCAAAGCGAAAGTCTCGCTTCTTGAGTGCCAGATAGGGCGGATTCACAATTACGAAATCATGCTGCGGAATGTCAGCAAGTCCAGAGTCGCTAAATAAAGCATCCTGGGAGGAATCTGCTACAGACAAGAAGTCGAACTTAATGAAGTTTCCTTCAAGTTCCTTAAACAAAAATTCGTGTTCTTTCTGAAAACTCAAGGTGAACAAAGTTCGTGCAATCAATAAAGCCAATTCATCTCGATCAGAAAGAATCATGGATTCAAGAAGGAATTTTTCTTTGTAGCGTTGTGAATTCACGAGGTGCCATGAAAGATTGCCAACTCCTGAGCAAGGGTCCAGCCAGCGACCTACTGGAAACTCTTTGGCTTTTGAGACCATAAAAAGAGCGACATCGTCAGGTGTGAAGTATTGACCGTTATCTTTGCGACTGGAAGCATCTTGGTGCGCTATGCAGAACTCGTAGAGAACACCAATTTCTCCGATACTCAAAGCCTCCAAGAGATTTTCATCAAGAATCTTGTGTCCGCGATAATCATCTTCTGCAAGGATGTAGTCGAATTTGCCAAAACTCTTGATGTGAGTTGCGAGCAGATCTAGCCAGGTTTTTTTGAGTCCTTTGGTATTGACCATCTGCTCGAGGCGTTGAGCATCAAATTGCAGCAGTCCAGCCATTTATAGTTCCGACCGGTATGCGTCGTGCACCTTGGACACCTGAAGCTTCCTGAAAAACATGTGAGCTGAAATTGTCGGGTTAAGTTGCCGCACGGACTCAATACTAAACACTGCATTGCCTTTTGAAACGGTTACATCTTCCTTGTACACAAAAAAAAGTGGAGATATTTTGTATCGATTTACCGAACCATCTCCACCCCTTGCGCTGGCTGTCTGAAGATTTTGTACTGGGATGGAGACAGATGATTTAGAGACATTGCCGGCGCATGCCTCGATTGCTTTGAAAAGCGCTTTCTCAGTCCAAACATCGTAGTGATTTCTGCCGGCCGGTCTGATTTCGCCTCTCGTGCTCTCAGCCCAGGTTTCCGCATGATTTGCAGGGAACATTGTGAGCATCCCATCGGAGTCTTCTACGCAGATAGCGTCGGCGTATTTGGTGCCTTGATAATTGCTCGAAACCGCTTGAGAAATTGCCTCGAGTGAGAAGTCGTTTATGTTGGAGCCGGCTTTGATGAAGAAATTGAGCTCTTTAGAAATCTGTTCGTCCATCATGCTGGAAAACTGTGGGTAACGCTCATTGAAAGTATGCGTTGTTTTCAGAAATCCGTCTTCCCCATACTTGGGCAGATCGACTTCAGATGTTTTTGCGCCAGGTTCTTTAAATTCGATTGTGAAGAAATCTTGTCTACCGAGAAAGACGAGTGCCGCATCAACCCCACCGTAACCACCTGCTTGAAGCAAAGCGATTGAGTGCTCTGTGTTTGTGTAGAAATATCTCGGACTAATTCCGTGCTCAATTAGTTTGCCTTGTAGAAATTCGCCAGCCTCTAGACGATCAATGCTGTAGAACTCCGTAAGACCTAACATGTTTGCCAAAGTTTGCGCGTAAGAGCATTCGCTGAAGACAGCGGATTGCACATTGTTGCCAGTGGCCAGTGATTTAAGTATTTCTAGGTTGAGTGCCGGGCATTTGTCTTCAAGGTCGCCTCCAGGGTGCTCTCGAAGCGTTTTGTAGTCATCCCAGATTGACATGCGCTCCTCTTTATTGAGGACGACTTTCTCGTATGGCAGCGCGTAAAAAATCCGCATAAGGCGTTGCTGTGAACTTGTTAACCCCGTTGGTTTGCTCATGCTGCCGAGACTACCTAGCCACCCCGACATCTGAACTCTCGAAATGCGCTCAAAAATGTCATACGAATTCTCACTGTGCTCCTCGGCCACCTGAAACGGGTGTGAATGGTGAGAAATCTTGACGAATTTGTAGCCGACACGTAACCGTTTTGTGCTTGACCGAGCGCTTAGTTTGGGTCAGAGTTCGCCTACTTCCACTTGGGGTCGGTTTCGGCTTCAAGGGGGTGAGATCTGACGAGGACCTCCTTCTCGGGCTTGAGATATCTGTCGAGCTGGGTGCTGAGAGGGGCCGGTCGAGGGCAGCCCTCCGCCCCAATTTCGACAGGCACGTGCGATTCAGGTACGCTGCCTCGTTGCGCTACCCATTTTTCGCCTCGGCATTTGACGAGGTGCGTTTGGCATGCGCTCCCGTCGCCCACCCAGCGGAAGGATCACAGTGGCCGTAGCGCGCCCCTCTGATAAGTCAGAACGCATCTCGTTCGCAAAGATTCGTGAACCACTTGAGGTTCCAAACCTGTTAGCACTTCAACGTGAGTCATTTGATTGGCTCATGGGCACCGATGAATGGCGTGCCCGCGTTAAAGAAGCACGCGAAGCCGGTCGCGAAGTTCCAGAAATTTCTGGACTCGAAGAAGTTTTTGCTGAAGTCAGTCCAATCGAAGCGATTGCTGGTCAAATCACAATGTCATTGTCATTTGGCAAGCATCAGTTCGAACCACCGAAGTATTCAATGGACGAATGCCGCGAAAAGGATCTCACCTATTCACGTCCGCTGTACGTTGATGCTGAATTCATGAACCAAGACACCTACGAAATCAAGAAGCAAACTGTTTTCTTGGGTGACTTCCCAATCATGACTCCTAAGGGAACCTTCATTATCAACGGCACCGAGCGTGTTGTTGTTTCACAGTTGGTGCGTTCTCCTGGTGTGTACTTCGAACGCGACACTGACAAAGCAACAGAACAAAATGTTGTGATCGCGAAAATCATTCCTAGCCGTGGTGCATGGCTTGAGTTTGAAATCGACAAGAAGGATTTGGTTGCAGTTCGCGTTGATCGCAAGCGCAAGCAACCTGTCACAGTTTTGCTGAAGGCTCTTGGGTGGACCAACGAGCAAATCCGTGAACGCTTTGCAGCGTACCCACTTCTTTTGGAAACCCTTGAAAAGGATCCAACTCGCACTCAAGATGAAGCATTGCTCGATATTTACCGCAAGCTTCGTCCGGGTGAACCACCAACTATCGAAGCAGCACGTATGTTGCTCGACAATTTCTACTTCAATCCAAAGCGTTATGACTTGGCGAAGGTTGGTCGTTACAAGATCAACAAGAAGCTCGGTCTTGATCGCCCATTGACCGACAACGTTTTGCACATCGAAGACGTTGTCAGCACCATTGAATACCTCGTGCGTTTGCACCAGGGCGAAACTTCAATGGCAACTGCTCGTGGCGATGTTCGCATTGAAGAAGACGAAATCGATCACTTGGGTAATCGTCGTCTTCGCACTGTTGGTGAATTGATTCAGAATCAGTTGCGTACTGGTTTGCTTCGTATGGAACGTGTTGTTCGCGAACGCATGACCACGCAAGATGTTGAAGCAATTACTCCAACCACTTTGATCAACATCCGTCCGCTCGTGGCATCAATCAAGGAATTCTTCGGAACTTCTCAGTTGTCACAGTTCATGGATCAAACCAACTCACTCGCTGGTTTGACTCATAAGCGCCGTCTTTCTGCGCTTGGACCTGGCGGTTTGTCACGTGAACGTGCAGGTTCAGAAGTTCGCGACGTCAACCCGTCGCACTACGGACGCATGTGCCCAATCGAAACTCCTGAAGGTCCAAACATTGGCTTGATCGGTTCACTTTCAACCTTTGCTCGCGTTAACGAATTTGGTTTCATCCAAACTCCTTACCGCAAGGTGAAGGGTGGCAAGGTCACCGACGAAATCGTTTACCTCGCAGCTGACGAAGAAGAAGTTCTCGTTATTGCACAGGCAAACGCACCACTCGATGCCAAGGGACACTTCGTTGAAGAACGCGTCTTGGTTCGTAAGAAGGGTGGCGAAGTTGACTTCGTTCTTCCTTCTGAAGTTGATTACATGGACGTTTCTCCACGCCAGATGGTTTCTGTTGCAACCGCAATGATTCCGTTCTTGGAACACGATGACGCAAACCGTGCGTTGATGGGTTCCAACATGCAGCGTCAGGCAGTTCCACTTGTTCGTACCGAAGCTCCATTGGTTGGTACCGGCATGGAACACCGCGCAGCAAAGGATGCTGGCGACGTTGTTATCGCTTTGAACTCTGGTGTTGTTCACGAAGTTACTGCTGACTACATCAAGATCATGAACGACAGCAATGGTTATGACGAATACCCATTGTCAAAGTTCAAGCGTTCAAACCAGGGCACCTGTGTTAACCAGTACCCACTCGTCAAAGTTGGCACGCGCGTCGAAGCCGGAGACATCATTTCCGACGGACCTGCAACCCATCAGGGCGAAATGGCGCTTGGTCGCAACTTGCTCGTTTCGTTCATGCCTTGGGAAGGTCACAACTACGAAGACGCGATCATCTTGTCGCAACGTCTCGTACAAGATGACGTTCTCACTTCAATCCACATCGAGTCATACGAAATCGATGCGCGTGAAATCAAGCTTGGTGAAGAAGAAATCACCCGCAACCTTCCAAACGTCAGTGAAGAAGTTCTTGCAGATCTTGATGAACGCGGCATCATCCGTATCGGTGCTGAAGTTGTCCCTGGCGACATTCTCGTCGGCAAGGTCACACCAAAGGGTGAAACTGAACTCACTCCAGAAGAGCGTTTGCTCCGTGCAATCTTCGGTGAAAAGGATCGCGAAGTTCGCGACACTTCTTTGAAGGTTCCACACGGTGAATCTGGTGTTGTTATCGACGTTCGCGTGTTTGATCGCAAGAACGGTGATGAACTTCCTGCAACCGTCAACCAGTCAGTGCGTGTTTACATTGCACAGAAGCGCAAAATCACCGAAGGTGACAAGCTCGCTGGTCGCCACGGAAACAAGGGTGTTATCGCCAAGATTCTTCCTGTCGAAGACATGCCATTCCTCGAAGACGGCACACCAGTTGACGTTGTCTTGAACCCACTCGGTGTTCCATCACGTATGAACATCGGTCAGATTCTCGAAACTCACCTTGGTTGGGTTGCGAAGACTGGTTGGGAAATCGAAGGCAATCCTGAATGGGCAGAACACATCAAGCCTGAATACCGCAAGGGTGCACCGGGAACTCGCGTTGCAACTCCAGTGTTCGACGGCGCTCACGAAAAGGAAGTGACGGGCCTCTTGGCTTCGACCAACACTTCTGCAAACGGCGAACGCTTGATCAACGCAGAAGGCAAGGCTCGTTTGTTCGATGGTCGCTCAGGTGAACCATTCCCAGGCGAAATCACTGTTGGTTACAAGTACGTGCTCAAGTTGCACCACTTGGTCGACGACAAGATTCACGCTCGTTCAACCGGTCCTTACTCAATGATCACCCAGCAGCCATTGGGCGGTAAAGCTCAGTTCGGTGGACAGCGCTTTGGTGAAATGGAAGTTTGGGCACTCGAGGCTTACGGCGCTTCTTACGCGTTGCAAGAACTCTTGACCATCAAGTCGGATGACGTTCTTGGTCGTGTCAAGGTGTACGAAGCAATCGTTAAGGGCGAGAACATTCCAGAACCAGGTATCCCTGAATCATTCAAGGTGTTGGTAAAGGAAATGCAGTCACTCTGTCTCAACGTCGAAGTTCTCTCATCTGAGGGCCAGACAATTGAGATGAAGGAAACTGACTCTGATGAGGTCTTCCGTACTGCGGAAGAACTTGGAATTG
>JBEGON010000067.1:0-3801 GCA_041181965.1 Actinomycetota bacterium | reverse complement strand
TACCTTGCTACCGACTTCCCAGGTAGGCAATTTTGCCGCTGAAATATCAAGATCTTGAATGAGATCTTGGTAGCGAGTGAAGGCTGCGTCGCCACTGGTTGACCATTTCTCGAAGTCGGCGTTCCATTGGGCTTCAAGTTCAGTTCCGCGTATTTCAACTTTACGGGCATGTGCAAGCGCTTCTTCATCAACGAAGAAGTCAACTTCGGGATCTAGTCCAAGAACAGCTTTTGTCGCTTTGATTTCATCAACGCCGAGTGCAGATCCATGTGACTTCGCGGAACCCTGCAATTTTGGTGCCGGCCATGCGATTGTGCTCTGCATGCGAATCAAAGTTGGTGCGGTTGCTTTCTTTGCGACTCTCAGCGCGTTGTCCAATGCCGCAATATCGATGTCTCCGCTAGGAAGTTTTGCTACTTCAATGACATCCCAGCCATAAGAACGGTACCGAGCAGAAACATCTTCGGTGAAACTAAGGTCAGTGGCACCATCAATTGAAATCTTGTTGTCGTCGTAAATGAGAATGAGGTTATTGAGTTTCAGATGACCAGCAAGGGATGACGCCTCGGCACTGATGCCTTCCTGCAAGCAGCCGTCACCAGCGAGGCAATACACGCGTTGGCTGTTCAAGAAATTCTTTGAATCACCGAGTGCGTATTTCTGCGCCATGGCGAGGCCCACTGCATTTGCAACGCCTTGACCGAGCGGACCTGTCGTAGTTTCAACGCCTTCGGTGTGGCCGAATTCAGGATGCCCAGGAGTCAGGCTTCCCGCAGTGCGGAATGCTTTGAGGTCATCAAGGGACACGTTGTAGCCAGAAAGAAAAAGTTGGATATACAGCGTGAGTGATGAGTGACCAATAGAGAGAACGAATCGATCGCGACCATCCCATTTTGGGTTTGATGGACTGTGCCGTAGATGGCGTTGAAAAAGGAGATAAGCCGCGGGGGCGAGTGCCATGGCAGTGCCGGGGTGGCCATTGCCTACTTTTTGAACCGCATCGGCTGCGAGGGCTCGAGACATGGTGACGGCGCGTTGATCGAGTTCAGACCACTCAAATTTCGACACGGAAAGCCTTTCGTAAGAACACCCTGCGAATGGCTCAAGTCTAGTTTGGGTACATCTGCGGTGGCCGAGTGACTCGCGTACCCTTTGGGTTCTGAAAGCTCTGAAGGGTTGATATGCAACAGGTCGCAGTTCGTGCCAATTGGCGGGATTACCTTGCGCTTACAAAGCCTCGAATCATTGAGCTTTTGCTCGTAACAACTCTGCCCACGATGATGTTTGCGTCACGTGGATGGCCAGATGTCAAACTCGCAGCCGCAACATTCGTAGGCGGTTCTCTTGCGGCGGCCGGTGCCAATGTTTTGAACTGTTATATCGACTCAGACATTGATGCGTTAATGCCACGAACCGCACACAGAGCAACTGCGACGGGCTTGATCTCTAGTAAGAATGTCGTCACGTTCGGACTCGTTCTGAGTTCGCTATCAGTTGTGGTCTTGAATGTTTTCACGAACGCGTTGGCGGCTTCGCTCGCCGCACTGGCCATCATTTTTTATGTCGGCATCTATTCATTGCTGCTCAAGCGACGGACCGCTCAAAATATTGTTTGGGGTGGCATTGCTGGATGTTTTCCCGTGGTCATTGGTTGGAGTGCAGTCACCAACAACCTGTCAATTGAGCCTTTGCTGTTGTTCCTCGTAGTTTTCTTCTGGACGCCTCCGCATTACTGGCCATTGTCGATCAAGTTTCGTGACCAGTACGCAGCGGCAGAGGTTCCCATGCTTCCTGTGGTTGCTAGCGAACGGGAAGTGACCAAGAACATTGTGATCTATTCGTGGCTGATGGTTGGTTTTGCTGTGGCTTTATCACTTTTCACAAACATTCCATATCTAGTGATTTCAATCGCAGCTAGTGCTTGGTTCTTGTTTGAAGCTCATCTCTTGCACAATGCGGTATTGCAAGGAGCACCAGCCGAAGCCAGGGCAATGCGACTCTTTCACGGCTCAATTACATATTTGTCGTTGATATTTCTTGCCGTCGGTATTGATTCTCTGTTCTACTGATTAGGAGATTGCGCGCCTTCTGGCCGCATGAGCTCTGCATAGAAGACGTTTGTGGTAGCCCAGAAACTTGCCGCGAGTGTGACGTGAACTGCAACCAGCGCGGCAGGCAATCCAATGAGATATTGAACATTTCCAACCACAGCTTGAGCCGCAACTATTGCTACGACTACAAGGTATTTATTTCGGGACACTTCTAAGTTCTTCACTGATTTCCAGCAACGCCACAACGCATAGAGCAAGAGTCCGACACTCAGAGCATGAATCCGCGCAAGCAGGGAAGGATCGAAAGGAAAGCGTGCTTCAGCATCAGAGTCTCCAGAGTGAGGACCGCTGCCGGTAGTGAGCACGCCAAGCACTACAACGACAGCAGCGGATGCAAGGAGAAACCGGGCATTGACGACATTTCGAGCAATCTTTGTGGTGACTGTGTTTCCGCGAACTCGCCACCACAAGTGCACTGAGAGCCAAACAATGATCGTGCTCAATATGAAGTGTGAAGCGACTGTGACGGGGTTAAGTCCGGTCAGCACGGTGATGCCGCCGAGGATGGCTTGACCGAGTGTCAGGATGAGTGGTGCAAGTGCAAACAAGCGGTTGGTGCGATTTCGGGTGTGCAACCAAACGCCAGACGCAACTGCAATTGCGACAACCAGAAGAACACCAGTCAAAGTACGGTTTCCATACTCGACCCATTTGTGCCACGACTCTTCTTGATGAACCGTCGGGATATACGAACCTTGGGTGCACTGCGGCCAGCTTGGACAACCGAGGCCACTACCAGAAACTCGAACGACTGCGCCGGTCGCAATGATTCCCGATTGAACAACAATGTTTGCGATGAGAATTCTGTTGAGCCAGCGACCAATCATGTGGAAACTCTAATCGAGCCAGCGAAATGTTCGCCGCGCGAAAAAGATATTGACGATGGCAACAGTGACCAACACAACAATTGGTGTCATGTTTCCACTCAGCAGCGAAAGCCCCGCCGAAACTGGGTTGAAGGACGAAACAGCGCCCAATTCGAGGAGTGGAACTGAAGAGGCTGCCAGGATTACGAAAACTGCATTTGCGGATGCGAGTACTGCTTCCGCAGTTAGATTGCTTGCAAAGATAAAAGCAAGTGAAACCCACAGGGGAGTGGCTACACATAACACCACTACAACGTATAGAGCGTTTGGCAAGGGGAGTTCTATGAGGCTTGCGATCAGGTAGATGCCAATACTCTGAACTGTTGAAATGGTGAGAGCCACCAAAACTTTTGCAAGAAAGAAGCCTTTGAGTCCAAGTGGACTTACTGCGTACAGTTTCAAAACGCCATAACGTCTGTCGAATGCCATCACGATGGCGAGGCCGGTAAACGCACTGGCAACATTCGCTGCAACAAAAGCAAGATTCACGACTGTTGTCTGATTTTCAGCAGGCAGATAATGCGCCACAGCAAGTGCCAACACGGGGAGGATAAAGTTCAGAAGCGCTTGCTCGCCATTTTTGATCCAATTTGTAAGCTCGAAACGCCATTGGCTACTGATTGTCACGAGAGCACCTGATAACTTGTAATTGTTACGCCGTTCTGCTCGGCCAAAGAGAGGGCGGTTTCCATGAAATCGCTTTTGGTGAGACTGGTCAGGAGAAGACCGGTTGCAGTTTGCACACCTTGAATATCGTCTGGAAGTCCGTTGACGACTACTCCACCACTGAAAGTGACAAGCGCAGAATGCTCAAGTTGTAGTGC
>JBEGON010000066.1:0-5111 GCA_041181965.1 Actinomycetota bacterium | reverse complement strand
TCAGGCGTGCGGAAGGCACGTCAGACAACATTCGCATCGGGTCGCCATTGACTGATTCGAACAGATCTGAATCGATCGAGCGGAAGATCGCTCGAGTTTCTTCGTCCCAGGACCAGCGGAGGTTTCCAGCTAGTTCACCGAGGCCTTCTAGAGGCTGCGGGAGGACGGTTCGGACATTGAATCTGCGGATTGCTCTCACGAGGGGTGGAGCGTACGCGAGGGGCGAAGGGATAGCGGTAGCCCCCGCACGGCGACTACCGTCCGCTCGTGGCTTTCGGCGAAAAATCCTTCCCAGCAGACGCAGCCCCTCAGCCTGCCTCGGTTGCAGGTCCGGTTGGACGCTTCCCTATCTTCGATGTCTGGCCAGTGGTGGACTTTGGTCGACGCCCAGCAAAAGCCGTCGAGGGCGAACGGATTCGAGTCCGTGCCACCTCAACCCGCGAAGGTCACGACTCTCTCGGCGTCTCGGTGGTGCTCACCGACCCGTCTGGTGCTGAAATCATCACACGTGCACATTTGCGCGGCAACGATGTTTACGTCGCAGACATTCGCCCAACCCACATGGGTCACTGGACATTTCGCGTTGAAGCATGGGACGACCCATGGGGAACCTGGCATCATGCAGCTGGTCTGAAAGTTCCCGCAGGTGTCGACGTTGATCTCGAATTACTCGAAGGTGCCTTGCTTCTCGAACACGCACTCGCCACAACTTTGACATCTGCAACCGGAGAAGAAATCGCCGCAGTGAAACGTGCGGTGCAAGCTTTACGGGACGGGACCCAACCCGCAGAAGCGCGTTTGGCCATCGCGTTCAACGCAGTAGTGGATCGTGCGATGCACGCACATCCGGTGCGACAACTTATTTCGCGCACTCAAGAATTTCCAATCAAAGTTGAACGCAAACGCGCGCTGTATGGATCGTGGTACGAATTCTTCCCGCGTTCTGAAGGCGCAACTCTCACACCATACAAATCAGGAACTTTCAAAACTGCAGCCAAGCGCTTAAAGGCCATCGCGGACATGGGTTTTCATGTTGTGTACATCCCACCGATTCATCCAGTCGGTGTCACAAACCGCAAAGGTAAGAACAACACACTCACTCCAAGTGCTGAAGATGTTGGTTCACCTTGGGCAATCGGTGGCGCTGCTGGCGGACACGACGCAGTGAATCCAGAACTTGGAACCATCAAAGACTTCGACAACTTTGTTGCAGAAGCAGCTGCACTAGGCATGGAAATTGCTTTGGATTTGGCGCTTCAAGCAACGCCGGATCATCCCTGGGTGAAACAACATCCAGAGTGGTTTAAACAGCGCGCTGATGGCTCAATTGCTTTCGCGGAAAATCCACCGAAGAAATACCAAGACATCTATCCGATGTATTTCGACAACGATCCAGAAGGCCTCTACAACGAGATTGAACGCATTGTTCGTTTCTGGATGGCGCGTGGCATTCGCATCTTCCGCGTCGATAACCCTCACACCAAGCCAGTGTGGATGTGGCAGCGCTTGATCACTGCCATCAACGCCACTGATCCTGATGTGATTTTCTTGGCAGAAGCGTTCACGGCGCCAGCAATGATGCGACAACTCGCTGAAGTTGGATTTCAACAGTCGTACACGTACTTCACATGGCGCAATGACAAGTATTCATTGACGCAATACATCAACGAACTCAGTGGCGACGCATCTGCCTACATGCGTCCAAACTTCTTTGCGAATACTCCAGACATCAATCCGTCGTACTTGCAATCAAGTGGTCCTGCCGGCTTTGCGATTCGCGCAACACTTGCATCGACCCTGTCACCTACATGGGGCATCTACAGTGGCTTCGAGCTGTATGAATGCGCACCATTCAAAGTGGGTGGCGAGGAATATCTGGACTCAGAGAAATTCGAATTGCGACCACGCGATTGGGCAGCTGCCGAAAAAGAAGGTCGCACTCTCGCGCCATACATCACACGTCTCAATGAATTGCGTCGCGATCATCCAGCACTGCAATCGTTGCGCAACGTCACATTCCATTCGTCAGATGATGATGGGGTGATTGCCTTCAGCAAAACAGACGGCGATGACACTGTGCTTGTCATTTGCACTCTCGACCCCAAGGGTGCCCGAAATTCTTGGGTGCACCTCGATATGCCAGCACTCGGTTTCGAATGGCACGAACGGGTATTTGCACACGATTTGGTTACAGATACTGAATGGCAATGGAACAAGGATGTTCACGTTCACATTGACCCCTATCGTTCAGTGGCTCACATCGTCACTTTGAGGAGAATGAAATGATTATTCGTCGAAAGAAGAATCAAAGTGACTCTCAACCTGCTCCGATTGAAATCGTAGAAGCAGCCGCGCAACCTGTGGGTTCACCAATTAACAACATTGCATTCCACGAAATCGAACGCATTGTTGAAGGTCGTCACCACAACCCGCACTCAATTCTCGGTGCGCATCTCAACAATGGACATGTTGTTTTTCGTGTCATCAAACCTTTCGCAACCAGTGTTGTCATCATCGGTACAGATTTCCGTTTGCCACTCACTCACGAACATCGTGGCGTTTGGGTTGGCGCACTCGAAGCGGACACGATTCCGGACTACCGCGTTGAATCACGCTATGCAGATGATGTTTTCACCAACGACGATCCTTACAGATTCCTTCCAACTATCGGCGAACTTGATATTCATTTGCTTGCCGAGGGTCGCCACGAACAAATAACGGATGCACTCGGTGCGCGCGTTCTTCGCTATCCATCAGTGTTGGGTGACGTCGAAGGAACTGCATTCACTGTCTGGGCACCAAACGCACAAGGCATTCAGGTCATCGGCGACTTCAATCACTGGGATGGCACGACACATCCGATGCGTTCACTCGGTTCTGCTGGTGTTTGGGAACTTTTCATTCCCGGTGTGAGTCACGGGTGGAATTACAAATATCGCATCACAGAACAAAGCGGATACCAAGCCGACAAAGCAGATCCACTCGCGCGCCACAGCGAAGTTCCACCATCAACCGCATCAGTCGTCTGGGAAACCAAATACGAATGGAAAGATCAAGACTGGATTGCGAAACGTTCATCAACCGATGGTCGCGTCGGACCCATGTCTGTCTACGAAGTACACCTCGGTTCATGGCGTCAGGGACTCAATTACGCAGATGTTGCAGTGCAACTGCGCGACTACGTTTTGGAAAACGGCTTCACGCACGTTGAATTCATGCCGTTGTCCCAACATCCATATTCACCATCGTGGGGTTATCAAGTCACTGGCTATTACGCAGTCGCATCGCGACTTGGTGATCCAGATCAACTGCGCTACTTGATTGACACACTTCACCAAGCTGGCATCGGCGTCATCATGGACTGGGTGCCTGCCCACTTCCCTAAAGATTCATGGGCACTCGCCCGTTTCGATGGCACTCCCCTCTACGAACATTCAGATCCGCGTCTCGGTGAACATCCGGACTGGGGCACTTACATCTTCAACTTCGGACGACCTGAAGTTCGCAACTTCCTTGTCGCCAACGCAGTGTTTTGGCTCGAAGAATTTCACGTTGATGCATTGCGCGTTGATGCGGTGGCGTCGATGTTGTATCTCGACTATTCACGTGAAGATGGTGAATGGTTGCCAAACGTTTATGGTGGTCGTGAAAACCTCGAAGCTGTTGCATTCTTGAAAGAAATGAATGCGGTTGTCCACGGTCGCGTGCCTGGTGCACTCACGATGGCCGAAGAATCAACATCGTGGCCAGGTGTCACCACAAGTCCTGAATGGGGCGGACTCGGCTTCGACTTGAAGTGGAACATGGGTTGGATGCACGACTCACTTGAGTACGTAAAGCACGAGCCAATTCATCGCAAGTTTCATCACAACGAAATGACTTTCTCACTCGTCTATGCATGGAGTGAACGTTTCATTCTTCCGTTGTCACACGACGAAGTTGTGCACGGCAAAGGTTCACTCATTGCGCGCATGCCTGGAGATCGCTGGCAACAGCTCGCAGGTCTTCGCACGTACTACGGCTTCATGTGGGCTCACCCAGGCAAACAACTTATTTTCATGGGAAGCGAATTCGCACAATCTGGTGAATGGAACAGCCAGAATTCACTCGACTGGTGGCTCACTGATTACGACGAGCATCGCGGTGTTCGAAATTGCGTTCGCAATCTCAACGAGGTTTATCGCGCAACACCTGCACTGTGGGAACGCGACCATGAACCCGGCGGTTTTGAATGGTTGATTTCTGACGATGCTGACAACAACGTTTTTGCGTGGCTCCGTTGGGGCAATGACGGTCGCGTTATTGCCTGCGTTTCCAATTTCTCGCCAGTGCCACGTGCATCGCACCGCTTGCCATTGCCTTTCAGTGGCGTGTGGAAAGAAGTGTTGAACACAGATTCACATGAATTTGGTGGTAGCGGTCAAGGAAACATGGGTCAAGTTGTTGCAGAAGATCAACCACTGCACGGGCGTCCTGCATCTGCGAACGTTGTGGTGCCACCACTTGCAACGGTCTGGTTTGTTCCAGCCGATCAGGCTTAGAAATCAGTTATTTCTTCTTAACCTTGACTGTCTTGATCTTCGCGCCAAGAGTCAAACTAGATGAACGAACTTGATACTGTGTCTGACCTGCAAATTTGACTTTGAAGGAAGCTTTGCCAGAGGTCGAAAGCTTTACTGTTTTGACTTTCTTCCACGAGGCATATTTCTTGGACTTTGAGTTGTACAAGCGAGAATAGAGCGCCACAGATGCCCCTTTGTACAAGCTTGCTCGCGGAGCAATGTGGCTCATGGAGAGTGTTGTGGGACCATCAGACTGAACAACCGCCGTCGAGAGATTCACATTCGCGCCAATTGCTGACGTACTTACTCCGGTCAAGTTCGCATCTGGAATATCATCGAAATATGCAGTTCCTACGCCGGTCTGTGCAAGATTTACAGTCTCTTCCGTAGGGACCATGTACCCATTGACATCATTGAACACTGCAAGTTGCTTTGTCATTTTCACACCTGGCAGAGGCGAGTATTTCATGTCGACAGTAAATGAATTATTGGGATCTCTCTCGTTTATCTTCCACTCAAATGAAGTGAATTTCAACTCGCCATATGAAT
>JBEGON010000065.1:0-3997 GCA_041181965.1 Actinomycetota bacterium | reverse complement strand
GATTACGTGAGTGCCACATTTGTTTACAGCAGCCACAGAGATTGTGTACTCCACATCGTTTGTGAGATCTGCAATATCTGCAGAAGTCGCGGTCGCGCCGACGGTAACGCTCAAAGTTGCTGCACCCGCAGTCGCTGTAACAACGTAACCCGTAATTGGAGTGTCACTAAATCCAGTGAATTGCGGAGCGGCGAAACTGACATGCACTGCACGCGAGGTTGCAGTGGCCGAAAGATTTTGTACTGATCCAGCAATCCCAGAACTTCCACCCGGTGTAGCAATTGCCGTAACGCCGTTACTAGTAAGTGAATTCGATATTGTCTTTAGGGTAATTGTTTGGCTTGTGCAATTCGCAACACCATTAACACGATAGCTTGTTGTATTGCCTGCAATTACTGCTGATTCAGAACCCCAAGAAATTTCTACGTTATCGACATCTCGAATCAAATGCCATGAAATATCAATGTAACCATCACCTGCAAGGGTCTGAACATTGTCTAACCCGACCGATGTAGCTATTGGCAGAACAGCGTTTGATGAAATCGAAACCAATGATGTGCCAACACTGTTTCTGGCAACGACATTGAACGTGTAGCTCACACCTGGGCTAAGCCCAGTGACAGTGCAGGAGGTAGTGGCACTGGTGCACCCAGCACTCGCAGGTGTAGAAGTGACAACATACGAAGTGATGGGTGTGCCGCCGTTATTGCTTGGTGCATTCCACGTGATTGTGGCACTTTCACCAACAGCGGTTGCTGAAACATTGAACGGACGACTCGAGACGGTGAGGCCGCTCGCAGTTGTGAAGGTAATGAGTTTTGCAGCACCACGACTTTTGCCAAGTACTGACACGAGTTTGCAGTTGTATGAAGTTGCGGAATTCAGTGAACTCAACGTGATCGGAGATTTTTTCGCCGATGTTGAGATGACTACGGCACCGCCGACCGAGCATTGAATCAATATGCGCGAAGGTGCAGCGCCTTTGGTGAGTCCCCAAGAAAGTCGTGCCGAATTACTTGTGACGGAGACTGTCAGTTTCTTTGGCACCGACAGTGGAGCTGGAGCGGCGAAACTAGGAGTGATGTGAGTCAAGAGCAGACCAGCGACAACCGCTACGGCAGCGACTACTGAACGACGCACGAATTCCTCCTCAGATAACAAGGCAGACATTAGGTGGGTGGTAGTGGGTGAATGGCCAAGGGTTTTCGACCGTTAATCGAGGAAATGTCCAAGAAGCCCCCTCGAGGGGGCTTTGTGAGGCGGGAATCTAGGAGCGAGCGGCTTTGACGGCCGCGAGGTGTTCCTTATAGGCAACGAAGACTGTCTCAGGGTCGCCCTCCATGCGAATCTCTCCACGCTCGAGCCAAATGAGACGACTGCATGCAGCCTTGATTGCCTTTTCACTGTGATTGACCATCAAGATTGCACCGGCCGAATCTGTAATCTCCTGAAGTCGCGCATCACTTTGCTCCTTGAAGGCAGCGTCGCCTGTACCGAGTGCTTCGTCGATCAACAGAATCTCAGGCGCTTTGATGGTGGCGATTGCAAATTTCAATCGAGCTCTCATGCCACTTGAATAAGTACTCACAGGAAAATGAATGCTCTCGCGGATGCGACTGTAGTCAATAACTTTGTTGTAGAGCTCGCGCACTTGTTTTGGCGAGAAACCTTTTGCAAGGAGAGCGATACGAATATTGCGTGCACCACTCAATTCCTTGATCATGGCATTCGACACACTCAGCACTTCTGGGATTGAAGATGCGTAGACCACGCCGTCAGTAGGTGTTTGCATTCCAGCAATGACGCGAATCAAACTTGATTTGCCAGAACCATTGGTACCGATAAGTCCCACACATTCGCCGCGATAGATGGTGAAGGAGACATCCTTTACGGCGTGAATGATTTCTTTCTTGCCTTTTACCTGTGCCATAAAGCGCGCGAAGGAACTTGATTCCTGACGTTGCGCACGAACGGCGTAATCAATGCTGACATGAGAAACGATGAGAACTGGCTGCGCATTACTCGTCACTGGTGTCACCTCGCCAATAAAGAAGAATGCCTCCCACGATAAGAATCACGGTCAAAACAACGACATAAATGATTTGTCGCAATGTGGCTTGGTGATATTCCGGCATGAGTGCAGCGCGAGTAAATTTCAGCAATAAAGCTGCAGGATTATTTTGAGCAATAATTCGAATTACATCTGGCGCAGTAGCAAATCGTTTGTCGATGTCATAAAAGACACCAGATGCGAACATTAGGACTCGAACAGTGAGTGGAATTGTTTGTGCGACGTCGCGGACTGCGTTGACAAGTCGGGATGCGAAAAGTCCCACTCCAAAGCCGAGCAGCGATGCGAGCAGGAAGATGAATGGAACAACCGTCCACCACCAATTCGGTTTTGTCCCACCAATGATGGCGATGGGAAACAACATGAGAAGTGCGGGAATGGATCGCAACCCTGACTGAATTGCTGAAGAGATTGGCAAAAGAACCTTCGGAAGTCGAAGTCCATCTGCTAAGTCATTGTTTTTTGCAAGCGAACCTGTTGCGCCAGTAAATGTTTGGGTAAACAGTTGCCAGGTAAAGACACCAGCAATCAAGAATGTAAGGAATTGCTCCGAGTCACCCTGGGTGCCGAGAAGAACGCCAAACGTCAGGTAGTAAGTGGCGGAGAGCAAGAGTGGGTTGATGAAATCCCAAATCAATCCCAAGTTGTTTTGAATAGTCGCAACAATGGTGCGACCAATGGAGTAGTGCCATGTGAAATGACGTAGTCGCCAGCATTCACTCAGGTACTTTCGAAGGGTTTGTCGCGCGTTAACTTCGATGAGATTGTTGGCGGTGGCAAGAGCAGTTGCTTCATCCCGAGTTAGGGACATGCTCTCTCCTTTATTGATCCGCCAGCGAGCGCCGACAGTTGCGAAATGGTAGTCGCTGAGCAGGCTTTTCCCTCATGGATGTGACTTTCTGCCGCAGTCAGGGGTTTTGCGCATCGGTAGGCTTCTGTGTCGTTGGAAGGAACCTGTGTCTACCAGTCTCTACATCACATCAGCCGAAGCACATGCGGGCAAAAGCATCGTCGCTCTCGGTGTCATGGAGACGCTTGCTCGCCGGGTAGATCGGATTGGCATCTTTCGCCCGATTGTCACTGAGACCGACACGCACAATTCTTTGGTCGAATTGTTGATTGAGCGCTACGAGCTCGATGTTGATTACACGGACGCATGTCCATTCACCTACGCAGATATTGCTGAACACCTCGAATCTGGAAATCCGGATCGCGTTGTGGCGGATGTGGTTGAGAAGTTTTCGGCGATGAAGGCAAAGTATGACTTCGTGCTGATCATCGGTACCGATTTCGTTGGACCTGCAGCAGCGAGTGAATTTGATCTCAATGCCGAACTTGCCGCCAATCTTGGCAGTCCAGTTTTGCTTGTCATGGCTGCGCAAGAAAAAGATGATCACCAGTTACGTGCGTCATTAGGTAGTGCGCGGCATGAGCTCATCAACCATGGTTGTTCGGTCGTAGCGACGATTGTCAATCGCGTAGATGCACATCGCGTTGATCGATTGCGCGCGGAGATGCGCGATGTCGCTGAAACCACATTCATCATTAAGGACATTCCACTTCTTGCAGCTCTTACTGTCGGTGAAGTTGCAGCTGGGCTTCATGGCGAATTGATTTCGGGTGACGGGCCAAACCTCCAACGAGAAGTGGATCGCTATGTCGCGGGTTCAGGTCACGTGCCGATGGTTTTAGACCTCATGGATGCTGGCGCACTATTGATTGCAGCGGGAGATCGTGCTGATCTTGCGGTGGCAGCCGCAGCTGTTGCGGCGAGCCCTGATTACCCAACTCCCGCAGGACTCTTGCTGACATGTGGTGTCATCCCAGACGAGCACACGATTCAATTGTTGCGCTCAACTCAGTTGCCAGTAGTTGCAGTTCAATCAGATACGTATCAAACCTTGCATGCACTTGACCAACTTCGTG
>JBEGON010000064.1:0-20535 GCA_041181965.1 Actinomycetota bacterium | reverse complement strand
TTCGGCTCAATCGAAAGATTGATGCCGAACCTTTCGTGTACCTGGTGCTGAATGTGATGCGCGAGATCGAGAATGTCTGCGGCGGTTGCATCACCTCGATTGGTAATTGCGAGTGTGTGCTTACTTGAAAGAGCTGCGCAGTCGTTGAGGGAAAAACCTTTTTTCATTCCTGCGTGTTCAATAAGCCACGCTGCACTAACTTTCACGCGACCCTCTGCTTGCGGCCATTGCGATGCAGTTTCAGGAAGTTGCGATGCAGTTTTTGCATCGACGATTGGATTAGTGAAAAACGAACCAGCACTCCATGTGTCGTGATTGAGTTCGTCGAGCACCATTGCTTTGTCAGCGCGAAGTTTCAAAACATTTTCTCGCACTGCTGCGAGCTTTGAACGCTGTCCAACTTCAACTCCAAGTACTGCAGCGAGTTCGGCGTAGTTGATTGGCTGCGAATGATCACCGAGGCGCAACTGGTAGGTGACATCGAGAATCACATAGCGTTCTGGATTCTTCTTAAAGATGGAGGTCCGGTAACCAAATTCACAATCTGCAAACAGAAAAGTCTTCAGCGATTTTTCAACACGATCATAAGTGCGAACTTTGGCAATCGTTTGCGAAACATCTTGTCCGTACGCGCCAACATTTTGAATCGGAGTTCCACCAATGGTTCCAGGAATTCCACTGAGGACTTCGAGGCCAGACCATTCGCGTGCCACACATTCGGCGATGAAATCATCAAGCCACACACCAGCTTCGACTGTCACCGTGGCGCCGCTGCAGGCATCCGCAGCAACTTCAAATCCGGAAGTGCGGATTAACAGAACCGTGCCGCGCCAACCATCATCAGAGATGACGACATTGCTACCGCCACCGAGAATCAATAGCGGAATGGACGCATCATCACACTCAGCAACCGTCGCAACGATTTCTTCCTGAGTAGTTGCGATAACAACACGATCAGCAAGTCCACCCACACGAAGTGTCGTGTAGCTCTCAAGCATCTGATCGTGCAGTTCAGCAGTCATGGGTGGAGCCTAAGAGTTACGCGAGTTTTACAGTTGCAGATGAACGTGCAATAACCGTTTGGCCGTCGAAAGTCGCGGACAAGTCAATCTTTACAGTGCCATCGTCATTGATTGCAGCAACTTTGCCAGTAAAGGTCACAACCGAACCTTCATCATTGTCAGGAACAGTCACTGGTCTCGTGAAACGAACAGAATAAGAAACCACTGAAGTTGGATCCTGTGTCCACCGTGTGACCACATTGATGGCACGACCCATCGTCAACATGCCGTGCGCAATCACACCTGGAAGTCCAACAGCGTTTGCTGTGCGATCGTTCCAGTGGATGATGTTGAAGTCACCAGATGCACCGGCGTAACGAACGAGATCTGCGCGAGTGAACGACATTTCGATTTCAGGTAGTACGTCGCCGACTTGAACTGTTGCGAGAGTTGGCTTTGACATTACGCATCACCTCGCGCGACGAGTGACGTCGTGACCTCTGCAACAACAGCGCCCGATGTATCCGACAAATCACTGCGTACTGCAATCATGTCGTTGCCAGCAATTGCTTTGATATCTTCGATGACGGAAACAACTTTGAGCTCATCGCCCGCGACGATTGGCCGGTGATAAACAAACTTTTGTTCTGAATGGACAACGCGCGACCAATCAAGCCCTACTGATGGATCTGTAACGAAATCGCCAACAACTTCGAGAGTGATTGCGATTGGGAAAGTTGTCGAGGCAACTACGTCTGCAAAACCAGCGGCCTTTGCAGCGGCAACGTCATGACAAAGCGGAGAAGTTTCACCGACAGCGCGTGCAAACTCGCGTACTTTCTCGCGACCAACAACATAGGTTTGGTCTGACGTGAAAGTTTTTCCAACATTTGCTACATCGAGCGGCATGTTTCCTCCTGAGTTGCAAAGCCTAGAGCGAACTGTGAGCAATTGTGGAAAACTCTTCGCGAGTCGAAATCTGGGTCATGATTGGGTCCGTGGCGAATACTCCCAATTCAGTTGCATTCATTGACGAGAGCAAGCGCAACGGTTTCATCCTGGTTGCGAGTTTGGTGCCAATACGCGAGGTGGTTAGCGCAAGGAAACAAATGGAGAAACTGCTTCTGCCTGGACAATCAAGACTGCACTTCAGGAAAGAGAACTACAGTCGAAAGCAAGAAATTCTGAGGACCGTTAATCAACTTCCGGTGCATCATGTAATTGTTGATGCGAATGAAGTTCGTAATCAGCGAATCGCTCGATTGAGGGCGCTAGAGACTGTCGCGCGATTTTGCATTCAAGAAGGTATCTCGCAACTCATTATTGAACTTGATGAGTCCCATCTCACGCTCGACCGCAAAACTTTGGGGAACTTGGCTTTTTCAGAACTCAGGTACTTCCATACGCATGCGCGACATGATCCTGGACTTTGGATAGCGGACACGGCCGCATGGTGTTACGCGCATGGTGGGAGTTGGAAACATTTGCTCAACAATCGATCAGAGATTGTGGTCTAGAAACGCGAAACTCGAGCCTCCGACCGTCCGGACGGATCTCGAGTTCACTTCGTTTGCCTAGTGGCAACGCATGTCGAAGTATTCGCTGATGTTGATACTGAGTCAAGCAGAAACAGGGTGTTGTGGAAACAACAAAGGCTGCCTACAAAAGTAGACAGCCTTTGCGGAAAAACCTAGATCAGCGGGTTTCCTTGTGAACCGAGTGCTTACCGCAGGTCGGGCAGAACTTCTTCAGTTCGATTCGATCTGGATCGTTACGACGGTTCTTACGTGTGATGTAGTTACGTCCTTTGCAGTCGCCACAGGCGAGCGTGATCTTCGGACGGATATCTGAGCCTTTTTTAGCCATGAGTGACTCCTTGCCTTGTCGTGACACATCCCGCGTTTGCGAAACATGCTGAGAAACCCTCGTGAGGGTCTCACGTAGCGGAGGCCGGACTTGAACCGGCGACACAGCGATTATGAGCCGCTTGCTCTACCAGGCTGAGCTACCCCGCCCCGATACAAAAACCTTGCGGCTCTTGGACCGAGCCCCCTTGCGGAATCGAACCGCAGACCTTCTCCTTACCATGGAGACGCTCTGCCTACTGAGCTAAGGGGGCGCATATGAAGCCAGCCGGCCTCAACAGCCCGCGAAGGATAGCCGAGCGCCGGCGGTTGGCAGAAATCGCGTCCAGCGCGAGGGACTGAGAGGCTTGGTCTATGAGTGCAGAAGCAGTTCGGGTGCGGTGGAATGCCGACCACATTGGAGATTTGGGTGGTCGTCACTTCGTCGTCACCGGTGGCAATTCAGGTTTGGGCTTGGAGAGCGTCAAAGCGCTCGCGGCCCATGGTGCGAAAGTGACTCTTGCCTGTCGCGATGTTGCGAAAGGCGCGGCCGCTATTCGTGAGATTGCTGGCGACATCACAGTAAAACAAATCGATCTTGCATCGCTCACGTCAATTCGAAACTTCGCAACTGCAATGCAGAACGTCACCATTGATGTTTTGATTAATAATGCCGGCGTCATGGCACCTCCGTATGCAAAAACTGCAGACGGTTTCGAGATGCAAATCGGCACCAATCACCTTGGACACTTTGCACTCACATCTTTGCTCTGGGACAACCTGATGAAGAGTGACTCGCCACGCGTAGTCACTGTGGCTTCAAACGCACACCGAATGGGAACAATCAATTTTGACGACATGATGTCTTCAAAGAAATACAGTGCTTGGAGCGCATACGGACAAAGCAAACTCGCGAACTTGTTATTCAAGAGTGTTCTCGCTGTTCGTGGAGCGAAAGTTAAATCGAATTTCAAATCCATCGCGGCGCATCCAGGTTATTCCGCAACGAATCTTTCAATGAGCGTTGCACCAACAGTGCAAGGACCCATTCGTCGATTTACTCGCGCAATCGAGAGCGTCATTGCTCAGGATGCATCGATGGGTGCGCTTCCACAGTTATATGCAGCCGTTGCCGAAGAAGTTCCGAATGGCGCTTACGTTGGACCAGATGGCTGGGGCGAATGGCGCGGCTATCCAAAACTTGTCAGCGGATCTAAGAAATCCAAAGACTTTGCAGTGGCGGAAAAACTTTGGGCAGTGAGTGAAGAACTCACGGGAATCAATTTCCTCTGAATTAAAATAAAAACAACTCCGATGCAAGGACTCGTAGCATCGGAGTTGTTTTTATTTGGAAAGTTAGTTCACTCCTACTGAGCGCTTGACATCACCCGACTGATGTGAGCCAGTAAAAGGAACTTTCGCAAGCACGAGAGCCTGGTGGACGACAAGTGCTTCCACGAGGAGAGACAACAAACCGAGGTGCTCGGTCCAATTGCCGATGTCATCCATTGCACCGGGCATACCGATAGTGCGATTGATGACGAAACCAACGAAAACTGATGCTGCTAGCGCCGCGGTTGCCAAGTAATCAAGGCGATTTGGTTTTGCAATGACACGTTCTGCGAGAAAGAGTGAGATTACGATGACGCCAACGTAACCAATTCCGAGATAACGCGTTTCTGCCCATTTCGATGGGAGATCAAGAACGTGAACAGCAGCAATACTTAGTAAACCAAGAGCAACGATTGCTCGGCGGATTAAATGTGTTTCATGTAATGAAGTCATGCCTGTATTTCAACAAACAAAAATCAAGGGAAAGTCACGACAATGTGAAGGTTTCGGAAGGGATTGTCAGAAACCTGTCAATCAGGCGTAGATTCCGCAAGTGCTCATTCGTTTGATTGCGAAATACCTCAAGCCCTACTGGCGGCCATCGCTGTGGGTATTGATTCTCACTCTCGTTCAAACATTCGGAAGCTTGTGGCTGCCTTCTCTTACTGCCGACATCTTTAATGAAGGTGTCGCAAAAGGTGACAGCGCCAAAGTCTGGGAATTCGGATCCAAGATGATCTGGCTGTCGATCGGGATGGGCATCGTCGCTGTTGTGACAACCTACTTCGCATCACGAGTTGCCACTTCATTCGGTCGCGATTTGCGCGGAGACATATTCAAAAAGGTGATGTCTTTCTCATCCGCTGAGCTTGATTCATTCGGCACCGCATCGCTCATCACTCGCAATACAAACGATGTTCAACAAGTGCAGATGTTGATGACAGTTGGACTCACTGTTTTGCTTTCAGCGCCGATTACTCTCATCGGTGGCGTGATCATGGCGGTGCGGCATAACGCGCAGTTATCGCTGCTAACAGTCGTAGCAATTCCGCTCATGCTGCTCGTTATTGGAATCACCATGTCGATTGCAATTCCACAGTTCCGCATTGTTCAAAAACGAATAGACAGAATTAATGCAGTATTTCGCGAGCAGATCACTGGTCTGCGAGTCATTCGTGCATTCGTGCGTGAAAACGTAGAAGCGGAACGTTTCGACAAGGCCAATGCAGATTTGCGCGATACGCAACTTCGCATCAACCGCGTTATGACAATTGGCTTCCCAACGCTGGGATTCATTCTCAACATGTCTACCGTCGGAGTGATTTGGTTTGGTGCGCACCTCATCGCGGATGACAAAATGCAGATTGGCGATCTCACCGCGTTTATTTCGTACCTGATGCAGATTCTGATTTCGGTGATGATGGCAACAATGACCATGATCATGGTGCCACGCGCTGCGGCTTCGGGCGAACGCATCAAAGCTGTGCTTGATGTCAATCCGGCTATCAGTGACCCAGCTGTTGCCCAGCACGTTGAAGCCACCGGTTCGGTTGAATTCAAGAATGTGTCGTTCAACTACCCCGGTGCGGAACTCTCAGTTCTCCACGGAATCTCTTTCAAAACAACTCCTGGCACCACAACTGCAATTGTTGGATCTACTGGCTGCGGAAAAACCACACTCGTTAATTTGATGGTGCGATTCTTCGATGTCAGTTCCGGACAGGTGCTGGTCAACGGCATTGACGTGCACATGCAGTCCCTCAATGATTTGTGGGACCACGTTGGACTCGTTCCGCAACGTGCGTATCTGTTCAAAGGCACAGTTCGCGACAATGTCCGCTTTGGCGCTCAGAATGCGTCAGATGATGAAGTCATTGCTGCATTGAAGATTGCCCAAGCGTGGGACTTTGTGCAGGAACTTGATGGCGTTCTCGACGCAGTGATCGAACAGGGCGGTTCAAATCTCTCCGGCGGTCAGCGTCAACGGTTAGCGATTGCACGAGCCGTTGCAAAACGTCCAGCCATCTACATCTTTGATGACAGTTTCAGTGCGCTCGACGCAACGACCGATGCGCGACTTCGTTCTGCGCTCGCAAAAGAAACAAGCCGCGCTTCTCGTATTGTCGTAGCTCAGCGCATCAGTACCGTACTTCAAGCAGAACAAATCATCGTTCTCGATCAAGGCAGTATCGCTGGCATTGGCACACACGATCACCTGCTCAACACGTGTGAGGCCTACCGAGAAATTGTCGGTTCACAGTTGGAGGTGAACTGATATGGCGATGCATGGTCCTCGCGGAATGTTTGGCGGTCCGCCGCAAAATAAAACTGCTAGCAATTTCGGCCCTTCAGCAAAGCGATTGCTCGGTCGACTTCGCACACAAAAAATCGGTTTGAGCCTGGTTTTTGCCGTCACCATCATCAGCCAAGTTCTCGGCGTATTTGGCCCCAAGGTGCTTGGCAGCGCCACAAACGAAATTTTCAAAGGTCTCATCGGGGGAAAACTTCCAGCTGGCGTGAGTAAAGAATCTATCGTTCAGATGCTGCGTTCACGAGGTCAAGACCAGTTTGCCGACATGGTTGCTGGAATGGATCTCATTCCAGGTGTAGGTATTGATTTCAATGCCGTTGCAAAAATCATTCTGACAGTGATCGCTCTGTACTTCGCTTCCGCAGTTTTCCAATGGATTGGCGGTTACGTCATGTCCGGAATCGCGCAGAAGTTGGTATACGAACTCCGCAGAGAAGTTCAAGCGAAACTCGCCCGAGTGCCCATGAAGTACGTCGACGGACAGAGTCGTGGCGATCTTCTAAGTCGCGTAACCAACGACATCGACAACATTGGCAACACCTTCCAGCAAGGTTTGGGCCAAATGCTTTCGTCATTCGTCGCCATCATCGGCACACTTGCAATGATGTTTTGGATTTCACCACTTCTTGCGGTGATTTCAATCATTGTGGTTCCTGCTTCGTTCTTCTTGACAACAGTCATCGGAAAGCGCTCGCAGAAAGAATTTGCCTCGCAGTGGATGGAAACAGGAAAACTCAATTCGCATGTTGAGGAAATGCACACTGGACATGCAATCGTGCTGTCATATGGTCATCGCGAAAAATCAGTCGAAGAGTTCGACGCAATCAACTCGCGTCTCTACACCAGCAGCTTCCGTGCGCAATTCTTGAGCGGCATCATCCAGCCGCTCATGATGTTGCTATCGAATTTCAACTACGTATCTATCGCGATTATTGGTGCATTTCGTGTAGCAAGCGGTTCCATGTCGCTCGGCGATGTTCAGGCATTTATTCAGTATTCGCGACAATTCGGTTTTCCGCTTGCGCAACTCGCATCACAAGCAAATCTCGTGCAATCAGGTGTGGCATCTGCTGAACGCGTCTTCGAATTGCTTGATGCCGAAGAGGAACCGGCTGAACCGCGTGGCTCTAAGCAAACACTCAGTGCACCACGTGGACGTGTAGAGCTTTCGAATGTTCACTTCCGTTACCGAGAAGACACCCCACTCATTCACGACGTCAACATCACTGTCGAACCAGGTCAAACAGTGGCAATTGTTGGTCCGACTGGCGCAGGTAAAACCACGATTGTGAATTTGTTGATGCGCTTCTACGAAATTGACGCTGGCACCATCACTATCGATGGAGTGAATACGCGAGACATGGCGCGCGGAGATCTTCGTTCCGTATTCAGCATGGTGTTGCAAGACACGTGGCTGTTCGGCGGGACCATTCGCGAAAACATCGCCTATGGACGTGACGGCGCGAGCGATGAAGACATCACCAACGCCGCAATTGCTGCACATGCGGATCACTTCATCCGCACTCTTCCCAATGGTTACGACACGATTCTTGATGACGATGCCACAAATATTTCCGTGGGCGAACGTCAGCTACTCACGATTGCGCGTGCCTTCTTGGCCGACCCTGCAATCTTGATTCTCGATGAAGCGACCAGCAACGTTGATACTCGTACTGAAGTTTTGATTCAGCGAGCGATGGCTGACTTGCGATCAGGCAGAACTGGTTTTGTTATCGCCCACCGCCTTTCAACAATCCGCAATGCAGATCAAATTTTGGTCATGCAAAATGGTGGAATCGTCGAACATGGAAACCACGAAACTCTTATTGCCGCGGGCGGCTTCTACAAAGGCCTCTACCAAAGCCAGTTTGAGAAGGCGCTGACCGAATAGGCGACTTTCGACCCCTTCCATTTATGGTTTCAGAGGCGTAGTTTTCAACTGAAACCGAAAGGAGTCGGTCATGTCAGTCAATATCGAACAGCGCCTCACAGTTGCGGCAGTAACGCGGGGTGTGACAAAAATCTGGGCCGTCCGAGATTCTGCGGATACACATCCAGAAGTAATTGTGAAATCTCCTGATGATCAGCGTCAAAATCACTTCCGGCAAGTTCCGAGAAATGATCACAAAGGTGTTGAACGTGTGGATCGCGAATACTTCGAAGAAATTGCTCAAGCTCTAAAACCTGCAAAAGAAATTTTGCTCGTTGGGCACGGCACTGGCAAAGCAAACGAAAGCCACAAACTCCGCGAATACTTGCAAACGCATCATGCAGATGTTGCCCGCAAAATCGTGGGCGAAGAAACCACTCATTTGGAGAGCATGACTGATCCGGAAATTGTCGTGCTGGCCCGCAAATGGTTCGATAATCCGATTCATGCACATTAGTTGAATTGACTCAACAGACTCGATGCTTAGGGGGAAGCGTCGAGTCTGTTTCTATAGGTGCGCGTGTGTTGAGGAGATGATGGCCGATGCTTTTTCAAGAGCCGGGTCAATGAGATATCCGCCAAGGAACCCACCAATCAGTGCGGCAATCGCGCCAGCGATCAGTCGCCGGCGAAATGTTTCGCGATCGGTGGAAACAATCGCTGCGATGAATGCTCCAACTGGTGCCATCACAATTGCGGTTAGCCACACCTGGCTACTCGTCGCTTCATTGAGTAAACCTGAAATGCCAGCAGCACTTATGAAGGAAATGCTTGAAAGTGTGAGAACGCCTTTGCGAACTTCACTTCTCACAATTAACGCTGCACGACTGATGCCAAAGTTATTCCTCAAAATTAAATCGCGCGCCAACAAAAGTTCCTGTTCGGTTGGACGCTGCTCAGAATGAAAGACCGAATCCAACGCACTTCGAACACGTTCCATCACAGTGTCCAAATCGCGTGAATCAATCAGCAAATCTCGTCGGCCTTCGGTGCCCATGTCAGAATCAACTTCAGTGAACGGCATTGCCACCATCCACTCGGAGCGAACCAAGCCGTGGTTCCATTCTGGTTGGCGATCGAGATAACGGCGAAGAGCGTGCTTTGCTTTACGAGCTTGTTCCACTGGGTTTGTGCGACGTGAACCCCGTGCAGTTTCGACCAACCACTCGCCGTTCACATACTGAACAACGCCACCTTTGATTTCAAGTGCGGCGATGCCTAATCCTGGGCAGAAGACGAGCACATCACATTCAACGTCCCCTGACTGCACATCAGAAAAGCGCACGTGCTCAATAATGAATTCTGATTCACGCAACTGCGACCGAATAGCCGCTAAAACTTTGCGCTCAGACTCCGTCTGTCGACGTTCCCCCACGTTCAATTCCCCCTCGAACATCGCGAAGGGTACAGGGGTCGTCCGACATTCGTCCGATTTTGCGAGTAAGGAAATCGCAACATCTTCAAATCAATAACAACATAAACAAAGACCCCAGTCATTGACTGGGGTCTTAGCTTGTGGCTGGTGATGGATTCGAACCATCGAAGGCAAAGCCGACGGATTTACAGTCCGCTCCCATTGGCCGCTCGGGCAACCAGCCTTGTTTATCAACCCAAACGGCGAAGAGTGGATTGACGCACAAGCTCGCCTGATTACTCACACGAGCGGGCGCACACTACCCGATGAATCTAAGCCGACTAAACGGGCAGGTTGGAGGCCCGATTCCGAGAGGGCTAAGCACGGGTCCATTCGGTGCCAGCGGGAGTGTCCTGAAGTTCAACACCTATAGACGAAAGCAAATCGCGGATTCGATCGGAGTCTTGCCAGCGCTTTTCGGCACGCGCCTCATTGCGAAGTTGAATAAGGAAGTCAATCAACGCAGCAGTGGAATCGTCAGACGAATTCGTCCGCATGTGATGTGCAAGTTGAACGATAAAAGCGTGCACTCGATCAATATCAAGATCTTCAACTGCCGCTGCAATGGCGCCTTCGATATCTCCTGCACTCAACAGCTCTGATGCGATTTTCGCTGTCGGTGTTTCAACCTCTTTTGCTATGCGCACAGACGGTGTCGATTGCAAGTCAGCTACTTTCACTACAGAACCTGCAGCGAAGTGATTCTCGCCTGCACCATTTCGAACCGTAAGTCCACCACGACCAAAGACTGTGATTTCTTGCTGCTCGACATCAAGTTCGATGCCAGTGTGTTCGTCAATGCCAAGAATGACGGCATCTGGAGGAAGTTGCTTTTCCAAAATCGAGAGGCGCTCTTCACCGATGTAGCAACAACGAGTGTCATGTCGACCGCCTTCGGCATTATTGAAATGCGGAACAATCGCTGCGCTCACACCTGTAAGTGATTCAAAAACGTTCAAGCCTTCGCGCCAGGCTGGTTTCTCTCCGACTTTATATATTTCGTAAACCGGGATGGTAAATGCTCCGGCAGTGAGTGCGGCGGCTGATGCCAATACCAACGTGCCACGTTCAAGAAGCCGCAAGAAATCGGGACCGAGATTTGTGGAAGTCCATACATTGAGTGCGTATGTGGGAGATCCAGGGCCTGCCAAGGCAAAATCACTTGAATTAATGCCTGAACGCGCCGTTGCAACTTCGAGCGATGAGGCGTCGCTTGATCGCAATCGAATTGGTGAAATCTCACAACCAACAGATTCGCGAAAATAGCTCACGATTTTCTCAGTCAAATCATCTGCATTGACTTGAAAACCGTACGACGAGTCGATCAGGCCGACACGTGCGCCGTTCGGGATGGCGCGCTGATAGAACGACACCATTGAAGGGCTGGTTTCCCCCGAGCCTAAAAGGATAAGTCGCCCATGCACCCGCATAGTTTGCCTGAGTCGTACTCTTGGCGCAGAAGTACCGCCTCTAGGAGTTTCGATGAAGAAACACACAGCGCTCAAACTCATCGCTGCGTTATCAGTTGCCTTGCTCGGTTTTGGTTCTCTTGCGCCTGCAGGGGCCGCTACATACAACAAGCGAATCACTGTCCACTATCACCGACAAGCAGGTGACTTCACTGGCTGGTATGCGTGGATGTGGCAATACAAGAAAACCAAACCCGCGACCTACACCTTCACATCGACGACGCAGTACTGGGCAACCGGCACTTTCACTATCGCCAACTCTGCGGCGAGTAAGACCATCGCTTTCTACATGGGGCAAGCTCGCGGTTTGCCGAAAGACACCTATAACCAGACTCGTTACCTCAAAGACTTCACTTCTACGGGCCGCGCAGAAATTTGGATTGTCCAAGGAGACCCTGAGATCTACACATACCAGCCAGATGTGATTCCTCGAATTCAAAATGTTCAGATTGACGAAATGAATAAGGTCACGGTCAATGTGAATTTGCCATTTGGCGCGGTCACCGATGGTGCTGCAAATGGCTTTACGATCACCGGACCTGGCGACGTCACTGTTACTGACGTTGATGCCAATGAGGCAGGTACTCAATTGACCTTGACGACCTCAACGAATCTGACACTGAGCGGTTCGTACACATTGCATCACAACAAATATCTCGATAACCCACTGCAGATTGGACAAGTTTTGACTTCCGATTCCTTCAATGCGCTTTACATTTACGACGGAGATGATCTCGGCAACACCTACACTGCAGAACGCACTGATTTCCGCGTATGGGCGCCGACAGCGAGTGAAGCCAAGCTTCTTGTGTACGCAGATGCTTCGCCTTCAACCGTCGCCACTGAAACTGTGATGACAGCGAGTGACAACGGAACCTGGATTGCACATCTCGATGGTGATCAGGACGGAACCATCTACACCTACAAAGTGAAGATTGGCGAAAACTGGAATGAAGCTGTCGATCCTTACGTGCGCACAACCACAGTCAATGGTCAACGCGGTGTTGTCATCAACTTGGAAAGTACTGATCCTGAAGGATTCCGCGCCTCAACAAGTCCTGAATTCAGCGGTGAAGCAGCAGATGCGATTTTCTACGAACTGCACGTCCGCGACTTGTCCATGGATGACAGCAGCGGTATTCCAGATCAATACAAAGGAAAATTCCTAGCCTTAACCCAAGCTGGCACGGAAACACCAGACGGACTCTCCAAGACTGGCATCGATGCCATCGCTGACCTTGGCGTCACACATCTTCAGTTGTTGCCGATTTATGACTACAACTCAGTTGACGAAACGACGAGAGATCAATTCAACTGGGGATACGACCCACTGAACTACAACGTTGTTGAAGGCTCTTACGCGACAGATCCAGAAGATCCAAAGAATCGCGTTAACGAGCTGAAACAGACAGTGCAATACATCCATTCACGTGGCCTTCGCGTCATCATGGATGTCGTCTACAACCACGTTGCAAGTGCACCGAACCACAGTTTCGAAGCACTCGTGCCGGGTTACTACTTCCGACTTGATGCTGGTGGCGGATACGCCGATGGCACATACTGCGGAAATGAAGTGGCATCTGACCATCCGATGGCACGCAAGTACATTGTTGAATCAGTGAAGTACTGGGCATCTCAGTACAAGCTTGACGGTTTCCGTTTCGATCTCATGGGAATTCTCGATGTTCAAACAATGAACGAAATTCGTGCGGTGCTCGATGAAATCGATCCGACCATCCTGATTATCGGAGAAGGCTGGAACATCGGCGGCACTCTGTCGGACGACCTCAAAGCCGACCAGCCAAATATCTCTCAATTGCCTCGCATCGGTATGTTCAACGACACGATTCGCGATGGCATCAAGGGATCAGCCTTCAACGCTAGCGATAAAGGCTGGGCATCCGGAAACCCTGCTAACAAGCCAGGTGTGATGGCAGGCATTGTTGGAAATACTCTCTTCAGTAATGAAGTTTCCGGAGGTTGGGGCCCAATGCAGCCTGGCCAGTCGGTGAACTACGTCGAAGCACATGACAACATGACTTTGCGCGACAAGCTTGAAGCAAGCATGGGTCTCGACCTGGTGGCACTCAAGAATGTGTTCCGTCTATCGAGTTCTATCGTGCTCTTGGCACAAGGCATGCCGTTCATCCATGCCGGGCAGGAATTTCTGCGCACAAAAGGTGGCGATGAAAATAGCTACGAATCTGGCGACGAAGTGAACTCGTTGAAGTGGGATCAACGTGCACGCAATATGTCCACGGTGAACTACTTCAAGGGACTTATCGCACTGCGTAAGGCCCACCCCGCCTTCCGCCTGACGACTGCAGAGCAAGTTCAGCAGGTATTGAAGTTTGGCAATCCACCAGCGAATGTCATTTCGTACCGATTGAGTGGATACCTCGTGAATGACAGCTGGTCAACAATCTTTGTTGTGCACAATGCCAATGCAAAGAGCGTCAAAGTTAAACTGCCAAAGATTGGCGATTGGAAACTTGTAGTAGATCGCACACGAGCTGGCACTGCAGTTCTTCAAACATTCTCAAATGCAGAGTTCGTTACTGTGACAGGACAATCAACGTTCGTTCTTTACAAATAAGTTGAACAGAAACTTAACGCCGGTGACGTCAGTTGCCGGCGTTAAGTCTTTTATGACGGGAAAGCGCTGCGGCTTCAAGCGGTGAATTTGTTCCAAGGATGAATCGAAGAGTTTTTAGAGCTGCAGATCCCAACGGGAATGCAAACCAACGTGGCCATACTTTCAGATGCAATTGGTTGCGCTTTATTTCTGGAAGTGTGTTTACCGCTGCTGCGAATAGAAGCGCGTAAACAACGCGGGCTGGCGCTGGCAATGGCGGTTTACGCAAGAAACTCACCACGCGCAAAGTTCGTTCATCTACACGAAGTGCATTGTCATATGCAGCAATCTGCTGGCGAAGTTCATTTTCATTCTTTGGAGGATTCTCAACACCGAGTGGAATAACTGATTTTCCCCAAAGCCCCACGTAAGCATCTGCACCACCTGGAATTGAGTACTTTCCAAACTGTTGATGCGTTGCAAGAAATGAATCAGTGAATGCCAAATGGACCCAACGCAGTAGATCTTGATCCGCCGCCTGGTAATTGCGAGTTTCACCTGAATTCTCTAGATACTTGCCTCGAACACGGTCATGCATTCCGCGCACACGTGCACTCTCAGTTTCAACTGCTTCTACCGATCCGAAACTGCAAATCGTCAACCAGCGAATCGTTCCCGCCAATCGGCCCAATGCATCTTCCTCATAGCGAGAATGCTGCATAACGCCAGCGAGACTTCCGGGATGCATTGCTTGCAACAAAAGCGCGCGAATGCCGCCGATCATGGTCGCAACGTCGGCGTGAACAATCCATGGGGCGTCCGTTGGCTTGAACAGTCCATAGTCGTTGCCCGCTTCAATGAGAGGAGTCCACTCAGGAACTCCGTTTTGAGATCCACTCAAAAGCGCGCGGATGCGAATGCCAATTGTTTCTTTAAGCATTGCGACCTAGCAGTTTCACCCAAAGCCGTTGTGGAATGAACTTGGCAATCTTCATTGCAACTGCCATCTGCCAAGGGAAAACAATCTCTGGCTTTGAGGATTCGAGTCCGCGGAGAATGTGCTTTGCAGCTTCTTCACTTGAAATCAAGAATGGCATAGGGAATGTATTTGTTGAAGTCATTGGAGTTTCTACAAAACCGGGTGAAACAGTTTGGAATGTAATTCCGGTCTTATTGAACGTTGCACGTAAAGCTTCAAATAAATTGATCTGCGCAGCTTTTGTTGCACCATAACCAAGAGAACCTGGCATGCCACGGTAACCCGCTACTGAGGAGAGCACCACGACGTGTCCCTTATTTGCCTTTTTCATAGGAGGTATCACTGATTCGAGTACATTGCTCAAACCAAGAAGATTCGTTTCAACGTGTCTACGAAATTCTTCTGCGTTGAATTCGAGTGGATCATCGCGTTTCCAATAACCGGCAGCGACAACAACTAAATCCAATCGACCGGCAGCAGAGAGTTCATTCGCAATAGCACCTAGGGCTTCAGCATTATTGATGTCTGCCGGCTTCACAGACATACGTAGTTGCGAAACTTGGTTGAGCACTTCTTCATTACGGGCAGTGATGGTCACCTGACAACCAGCATTCGCCAATTCTTTGGCAAGTGCGGCACCAATCCCGGTGGAGGCGCCGATAATCCAGGCAGAACGCCGCGACCAGTTCATTTCTTCACGATTCCCAACTGCCACACATCAAGGTGTCCTGATGCAAAACCCGCTTCGGAATACGCGAGATAGAACTCCCACATGCGTCCGAAAACATCATCGAAGCCTTGCTGCTTGATTGATTCAAAATTCTCATGGAAGCGTTCACGCCATAAGCGCAAAGTTGATGCGTAGTCCAACCCCAATGAACGTCGATCCACAACGTTGAGTCCGTGTTTGGCGCAATTGCTTTCAATCGCATCAACCGAAGGAATGAGTCCACCGGGGAAAATGTATTTATGCACCCATGTGTACGCATGGCGTGAAGCAAGCATTCGATCATGCGGCATGGTGATTGCCTGCAAGCCGAAATACCCACCCTGGCGCAATGAACGCGATACCGTTTCGAAATATTCATCCCAATATTTCTCGCCCACTGCTTCGATCATTTCGACACTAACTACAGCGTCATACCTATCTGTGACATCGCGGTAATCGCGAATTTCGATATTAACCTGCGCTTGTACGCCCGCTTTGTCGAATCTTTCCTTCGCAAGTTTGAGCTGTTCTTCTGACAAGGTGATGGTGTGAATCTTTGCGCCGCGTTCCGCCGCTTGTAGCGCAAGTTGGCCCCAACCAGAACCAATCTCAAGCACTGAGGAATCTTTGCTTACACGAGCGAAATCAAGAATGCCCGCAACTTTACGTCGTTGTGCTGCTGACAGATTTGTAAATGTGCGCACATCGTCTGCAAACCAGGCCGCCGAATACGTCATCGTTTCATCAAGGAAACGGGTGAAAAGTTCATTAGAAAGGTCATAGTGGCGTTCGATGTTCTTCTTTGCGCCACGGCGATTATTTTCTTCATCGAGTGGATGTTTTGGCTCAAAAAATGTGCGGAAACTTCGCATCCATGCGGGCACAATGTCCAACAATCGTTCCGCAAACGGCGTGAGTACATCAGCGAGATCTGAACCTTCAGCCACATCCCACTCGCCAGCCATGTATGACTCGCCGAGACCGATCTTGTAATCAGAACCTAGACGATGGAAAAAGTTGTCGCTTTTGATCACCATTGTTGGACGAGTTGATTGAAATGGCTGTACATGGGTTCCGTTTGGCAATGTGATGTTGACGGCTACACGCTGACTGATACGAAGCAGCAATTGCTTTGCAACCCATGCTCGGAAAATTGCGTGTGGTGCTTGCGCGATATCCGGCCACAGTTCTTTGTTGATGTTTCGTGCGCTTGAAATCACAACATTCCCTCTTGCTTGATATTGGTTGTCCTTTTCACCACTGGAAGCTTTTTCGCCCACAACCAAATCCCGTGGATTTTGATGCGGAGTGTCGTTTGGTAATTTGCCAGAGGATATCTTGCGGTAGCGAGCAACCGATTACGAAAGTTTGTTGGAAACGCTTTTCCGATAAAAGAAGCACTGAAGACGAGAGTGTTATTTTGATGAAGATTGACCACGCTCACAATGCGTTCTGCGTCGAGTCGAAGCTTCACATGATAGGTGCCTGATACCTCAAAGAACGGCGAAACATAAAACGCCTTTTCGGTTGTCATTTCGGAACCTTCGGAGGGGTGCAGCAAATATGCGTGCCGTCCACCGTAAGTGTTGTGCACTTCAAGAATCGCGAAACGGATCTCATCGGAATCTGTGATGCAATAATGAACGCTTAATGGATTAAATACGTGCCCGAGCGAACGCGGCGCTGCGAGCATGACGAATCGATCTGAGTTCTCAATTTCTTGATTGTGCGATTGTGCAAAATGAATAACGGCTTCTTTCAGCGATTTCGCTTCACCGCCGAAGTGATCCTTTGGAGAAAATGTGCCGAAAAACATTCTTGGCGGTGCATCGAGATCAAACAGCCATAAATACTGCGGAACTCGGATGTCGTGAACAAAGGGTGAGTGCCGTTTGTGACTGGTTTCTCCCCGCACGATTGCCGGCAAGGTCGGCATCACCATGTCGCACCGAGCCGCTGTGCTGCCTGCAAACCAGAACGCGCACCGTCTTCGTGAAAGCCCCAACCGAAGTGAGCGCCTGCGAAAGCGAGGCGCGGTCCGCCAGCTGACTTCAAACGCTCTGCAGCAGCAACGCCTTTGTTAGTAAAAACAGGATGCTCGTAATTCATCCGCGCAATCATCTTGGTTTCTTCAAGCATTTTCGCTGGATTCAAAGTCACCAAGAATTGTTCGCGAGAAGGAAGATTTTGAAGTTTGTTCATCCAGTACGTCACTTGTACTTGTTCGACAGAACTATCACAAGAAGGAATGCGGTAATTCCACGATGCTTTTGCGCCTTGCGGCTTGGGCATGATGGACAGGTCGCTGTGAAGCCACGTGTCATTCGGTGAATAAGTAATGGCCGAGAGATCTTCACGCTCTTCATCACTCGCGTCCGAAAGTAGTTTCAAAGCCGTGTTGGCATGTGTAGCGACAATCGCGTAATCGAACATCTCTGAAGTGCCATTCTCTAGCGTTACTTCCACAGACGATTCATATCGACGAATACTCAATACTGGGGTTGAAAGTCGCTTGTCTGCAAGAGTTCCAAGAATTGCGTTGACATAGGTGTGTGATCCACCAGTGACAGTTCGCCACGTTGGTGAGCCGCCAATCGCGAGCATTCCGTGATTGCGCAAAAAGGCGAACAGATACTTCGCGGGATAAACCTGTGCGTCATCATCGCCGGAAGACCAGACGCAAGAAACGAGCGGCACTGCAAAATGGCGAATGAAATACCGCGAGTACCTGCCACGCTTGAGGAATTCGCCCCAGGTAATTTCGGAAGCATTTGGATCGTCTAGTAGCGCGCGAGCGGCGCGATGAAACTTTGGCACTTCCACCAGCATCCGAACAAAGCGTGGATCGAACACACGAAAAGGTTGCGCCAAAATTCCCTTGACACCGCGACCGCCGGCGTAAGACAACCCGCAACCATCACAGCGAATACTCATACTCATTTCTGTCGGCTGAGTTTCGATATTGAGTTCATCAAAAATACGAAGGAGTGTTGGATACGTACGCTTGTTGTGAACGATGAAACCGCTGTCCACGCCAATCGGTCCGACGCTGCTATCCAATGTGTGAGTGTGCGCGTGACCTCCGAATCGCGAGTCCGCTTCGAAAAGCGTGACGTCATAGTCACGGCGCATCACATACGCCGCAACCAATCCAGAGACTCCTGAACCGACGACAGCAACGCGGGGCTTCACCTCACACACCTCCTGCTTCAGGTCGCCAAAGGTAGCGGGTTCAGGACATAATCGCCCTTTATAGGAGGGGTTATGCGCATCACTCGAACTGTCTCATCTACAAAACCGATTTCTGAGGTTTTTCATTATTTGAGCAACTTCACATCAACGAATGACTGGGACCCTGGCACGGTCAAAACTGAGTTGGTTCAAGGCGACGGAAAAGTGGGCACCGTGTACCACAACCGATCTCGCTTCAATGGGCGCGAAAGCGAACTCACCTACGTAGTCACTGACTATGTCGAAAACTCACTTATTCGTTTACGCGGTGAAAACAAGAGCATCGTCGCAGTCGACACGATCTCCCTCAAAGAAACCGGCAGTGGCTGCGATGTCACCTATGACGCGAATTTCACTTTCAAAGGCATCGCGAAAATTGCAGCGCCATTTCTAGGAAAAGCCTTCAAAGTGCTCGGTGACGAAGCCGAGGTTGGCCTCCGAAAAGCTATCAACTAATTCACTAGAATTTTCTCAACTCATTCGACAGGAACATCATGGCTGACAGCAGTTTTGACATCGTAAGCAAACTCGATCAACAAGAAATCGATAACGCCATTAATCAAACTGACAAAGAGCTTGCGCAGCGATTTGATTTCAAAGGTACCGGCGCGACTATCGAACGTAAAGGTGACAAGGCCGTCGAATTGTCAGCAGGTACAGAGGACCGCGTGAAAGCCGCCCTCGATGTGTTCCGCGAGAAACTCGTCAAACGCTCTGTGAGCTTGAAGTGCATCGATGCAGCTGATCCGCGACCATCTGGCAAGGAATACAAGATTTCTGTAACCCTCAAAGAAGGCATCAACCAAGAACAAGCAAAGAAAATTTCGAAACTCATTCGTGATGAAGGTCCGAAATCAATCAAGGCGCAGATTCAAGGCGAAGAACTTCGTGTGACCAGCAAGTCTCGCGATGATTTGCAGGACACCATCGCACTTGTCAAGAACGCAGATCTTGACTTTGCTGTGCAGTTTGTTAACTACCGCTAAGCATTGAAAATGGGTTTCGTGGCATCAACCGCGCTAAAAACCACTAAGAAGAACACGCTGATGACAATATACATCGCAAGAATCGTGTAACCCAGGATTAATCCTGTCAGGGCCATGCCACGACCAGCTTCGCCTGAAGTACGCATTTGACGCAGTGAAATGTGGCCGCAAATGATTGCGAGTGTCGATGGAATACCGATGAGGAACCACGACACAACGACGCCCGCAATACCCAAGACAAAAGAAGTTACTGCAAGAGTGTTGTTCTTGCCAGGCCGTTGCGGACTACCGAAATTTGCTGGCGGCGGCACTGGTGGCTGGACGGTCATTTTTCCTCTGTTCTTTCTTGCCAATGCGTAGCGAGTCGCTCTGTTGTGTGCGCGAGCTCTTCGCGCGATGCTGCGTCGTAATCTATCTCTGCTTCCCATTTAAGTGAATCAAACGGACAGACTTCAACGCAAATGCCGCATGACATGCACCGTGCAAAATCTATTGCGAATTCATCTAGAACGTTGATCAATCGCACGCGCGCACCTGTCGGAGTAGTGGGATCAGGTGCTTGATGGCTATCCAGAGAGATGCACCAGGTTGGGCATTCGCGAACGCACAACATGCATGACGTGCATGACTCTGGTTTGAGAGCAATAATTCCTCGACGCGTCATAGCAATTCTCGATCCGATGTTTCTGCTTCAACACCTAGTGGCAACGACTTACGGCGTGATGGCGACGTTGCACTGTCGGCTGGATCTTTT
>JBEGON010000063.1:0-4271 GCA_041181965.1 Actinomycetota bacterium | reverse complement strand
CTCGGAGTAGTTGGAATCACAACTCACCCACAAACAACTGGTGGATATGCCGCTAAAGGTTGGGTGAAATCAGCGACCGCCTCGATGACGACCCATGCAGTGAATTTCTCGTCGCTTCCGGCGAGTGCTGCTGTTGTTTATGACTCCAATTTCACTGGCATTACGCCAAAAGGTGATGCGACACTTGTCGTCACCAGTGGTGTTGTCACGTCGATGTTCACTTCAGGAAAAGCAATCGCTGTTCCGGCAGACGGTTATGTTGTGCAAGCGACAGGTAAACATGCTGACAATGTGCGTCTCTTTACAGTTCATCCGAGCGCGTCATTACCGACAGTTGATCTCGCCACGAATGGATACAGCACGACAACTTCTACCATCACGATCGGTGCTGAGAAGATTGCAGTAAATGCAGTCAATCTTTCGAATCAAACTGGAAATGCATTCTTTAATTCGTCATGGAAAGTGAATGCACCCGCTCGCGCCATGACTTTTGTTATCTCAAGCGGAAAAGTCAGTGCCGTTTACACCGCGGGCAAAGCTGTGAAACCCACCACCACAGCCTCAGTGTTGCAAGTGAATAGTCCGAGTGCTGCCGTGAAGAAATTAAAAATCGGCGCAAAGGTCACGCTTGCCATTAAGTCTGCAGATTTTGGCAAGGGGTTTTATCTCGGCGGTAGTGTCACATCGAATGGCGTTTCCATTCCCGTGACTGCAGTGAATAAATCCGTGTCTTCGCCTTCCGGAGCGCTTTTGTTTGATTCAAACTGGACAACCACGACAGTCCCCGGCGCCGTGACATTGGTAGTGAAATCTGGAGTTGTCACAAAATTCTTCACAAGTGGCAGTGCGATCAAACCTGCAACCGGAGAAATGGTGATTCAGGTACCAGCGGGCATAGCAGTAACTGCGCGACAAATGTCTGCAACAACCGCAGTGCAGGTGAATCCTGGAGAATCCAACAAAATTGAACGCAGCATTCAAACTGGCTCGATAAAGATGAATGGATCTTTTGTTTCGGGTGCTGTTTCGATTCCAATCTTGGCTGTGAATTTCCATGTCATTGCGCCGGGTTCTGCAACAGCATTCACCCATGATTTCCTCGGTGAAAATTGGGACCATGTGACTCCGATGGGCGCCGCAACAGTAATTGTGAAAAACAATCTCATTAAAGCGATTTATCCAAGTGGTTCTTGGTATGCGGTCACAGACCCTGCCGAGTATGTCCTGCAATTCTCGAGCGGATTTGCCAGTCAAATTTCACAGTTGAGTGTCGGCGCAACCGCACACGTCAACCTCACGTATGAAACAAAAGGAAATGCAGATCTGCAATTCTCAATGGCGCTTGGCCGCGGCGCAACGAATTTGCATTCAGGTGTCAATGCAGTGACGTGCAATGACAATCCACCGTATGTTCGTCCGCGTACTGCGATTGGTTGGAATACGACCGGCAAGTTTTGGATCATGACGACGTCACCACAAGTAGACACGATTACCGGCACCAATGGTTATCGCACGGGCGGTTCGACAGTTCATCAAGTCGGAGACTGGCTGAAACAACTCGGTGCTACCGAAGCTGTCTCATTCGACGGTGGTGGCTCAACATTCATGTTGCGTTCATCAAGCACTGGCACGCATCGTGTTGATATGTCTGATCCCAATGGATTTGGTCAGCCATGGATTCGTAGCGCGCCGATTATGTTGCTACTGACTTCGTACGTCGCTCCGCAATAAGCGTTTTTATTTAGTCGTTGACGATGTCGTAACCGCTGCTTCGCCAGTAGCCAGTGCCACCAGTCACGGAGGCCGCGCTGTAGCCATTTTGTTCTAGCCATGCTGCACTTTGCGACGATCGTCCGCCCGCTTCACAGATGACAGCGATCTCACTCGAGCGACGCAATTCATGTACTCGCAGTGGAATCAATGCCATGGGAATGTTGATCGCTCCAGGCACATGTCCGGTGTGAAATTCTCGAATCTCGCGAACATCGAGCACGGTTAAGGTGCCATTGTCGATTTCGCCTGCATCAATGCGCGCTTTGAGCTCTGCGACTGTCATTTGCTTGCTCATTGAGCCTCCTTGAAAGTGCCCGCAGCAGGGATCGAACCTGCGGCCTTCTGCTCCGGAGGCAGACGCTCTATCCACTGAGCTATGCGGGCCGACCTCGGCGAAGCGTAGTCGCCGAGTTTCCTCACAATTTGCGCTCAATTAGTCGGTAAATCGTGAACGAATCGTGAGCGAGTCGTGCTGATTAGGCTTCGCCCCTATGACTCCAGAAGAACTCGCTGAATCGGTGCTTTCAAGCGCACGAGCTGCCATCGCAAGTGGTGCGCTCGTCCTTGATGTTGCGGCACTTCCAGCTGAGCTCAAAGTCGAACGTCCAAAACAGCGCGAACATGGTGACTGGGCAACAAGCATCGCACTCCAACTCGCAAAACCTGCTGGAGTTGCACCTCGAGTAGTAGCAGAAGCGATTACTCATGAACTGCGATCGGTCGCAGGCGTTGCGTCGGTTGATATTGCGGGACCTGGTTTCATCAACATCACTCTCGATGCTGCTGCCGCTGGTGAACTTGCGCGGAAAATTGTCGCGGCAGGTGCGCAGTTCGGTCGCGCTTCACAACCTTCTGGTGAAGTCATCAATATCGAATTTATTAGTGCGAATCCGACTGGTCCAATTCATCTTGGACATACGCGGTGGGCCGCTGTTGGCGATGCGATGGCACGCGTTCTCGAAGCCGCAGGTGCCGAAGTTGCGCGCGAGTTTTACATCAACGATCGTGGCGTGCAGATGGACAAGTTCGGTGCTTCCGTCATGGAGGTGGCGAATGGTCGCAAGCCGCCTGAAGACGGATATCACGGCGAATACATCGGGGACATTGCGAAAGAAATTGTCGCGGCGCATCCTGAATTTTTGAAGCTCGCTGATGATGCTCAGCTGATTGCTTTCCGCGAAGAAGCATATGCGTTGCAATTGAAGCAGCAGCAAGACGTTTTGGCCGATTTTCATACTGTCTTTGATGTCTGGAAATCAGAGCGCACCTTGCATGACTCAGGTGCAGTAGAACGTGCATTCGAACAACTTCGCAAGCACGGTCACATGTTTGAACAAGATGGTGCAACATGGCTGCGCACTACTGATTTCGATGATGACAAAGATCGCGTATTGCGCAAATCAGATGGTGAACTCACATACTTTGCTTCAGATACTGCGTATTACGTTGACAAGCGCAATCGTGGTTTCACGCGCTGCATCTACCTTCTCGGCGCTGATCATCACGGCTACGTCAATCGTCTGCGTGCTGTTGCTGCATGTGCTGGTGATGACCCAAATGCAAACATTGAAGTTCTTATCGGTCAGCTCGTGAAAATGATGAAGGGCGGCGAAGAAGTTCGCCTTTCAAAGCGCACTGGAAACATCATCACGCTTGAAGATCTGGTCGATGAAGTTGGTGTTGATGCCGCGCGTTATTCATTGATCCGCTACCCGGTGGATTCACCACTAGTTCTAGATCTAGATTTGCTGATTAAGCGCACGAACGAAAACCCAGTTTTCTATGTGCAATACGCACATGCACGCATCTCTTCAATGCTTCGTCAAGCGGGCGATCTAGGAATTGATTTTGCTAATGTGGAATTCGATCCATCGCAGTTGAGCCACGAGCGCGAATCAGTATTGCTTGCAGCGCTCGGAGAATTCCCTCGCGTGGTGAATGCAGCTGCAGAATTGCGCGAACCACATCGCGTGGCGCGTTATCTCGAAGATTTAGCAACTGATTATCACCGTTTCTATGACCAGTGCCGCGTATTGCCGCAAGGTGATGAAGCGGTGACTGCAACAGTGATTGCTCGTTTGTGGTTGTGTGATGCAACGCGTCAAGTGCTGGCAAATGGTCTCGATCTCTGTGGCGTGAGTGCGCCGGATCGGATGTAGTCATGCCACTCGAACCGCGCATTTGGAGCAAAACCACCGAAGTCAGTGAACAAGGTTCGTTGGTTGTTGGTGGGGTAGATGTTCGCACCCTCGCGCAGCAATTCGGAACTCCGCTTTTTGTTCTTGATGAAACGGACGTGAAGTCTCGGGCAGCCGCTTTTCATGCAGCATTTGGCGAAGGCGACATTCCATTTGGGATTCATTACGCATCAAAAGCGTTTGCGTCTGCAGATGTATTGCGCTGGGTTGTTGAAGCCGGACTCGGAGTCGATGTCGCAACAGGCGGCGAACTCGCGCTCGCACTAGCTGCGGGTGTTCCTGGTAACAAGATTGTGGTTC
>JBEGON010000062.1:0-4906 GCA_041181965.1 Actinomycetota bacterium | reverse complement strand
TCATAATGCAGAGGGCATCACTCTCAACACCTGGCCACAGTTGCTTGATGAGGGAACAATGCAAAGCGGAGAGCCATTCTTGGCAGCAACCGCGCGCGTTCCAATGGCCCGCATGTCCGCTTCAACTGCCGCCAAAATTGGCGTTGTCGATGGGCAGATGGCCGTTGTTACCACAGATCAAGGCGCACTTGCCCTTCAAGTCGAGGTTGTTGATGCAGCTGATGACACCGTGTGGTTACCAACAAATTCTGCAAACTCACATGTTCGTTCTGCACTCGCTGCGGCACACGGTGACTCTGTGCGCATTTCAAATGGAGGTGCCGCATGAGAACTCAGGCAGTAGGCGATCTCAGCGCTTTTGGAATTGATCCACTTTGGTTGATCATCGTCAAAGTTGTCGCGATTTTCGTCATTCTTGTTCTTCTGACTCTCACTGCCATCTTCCTCGAGCGCCGCATTGTTTCTTGGATGCAAATGCGCATTGGTCCCAACCGCGTTGGACCGCAAGGAACTTTGCAATCGCTGATGGACGGCGTAAAGCTCGCATTGAAAGAAGAAATCATTCCTCGCACTGCCGATCGCGTTGTTTATTGGCTCGCTCCAGTGATTTCTGCGGTACCTGCTTTTCTTGTATTTGCAGTGATTCCGATGGGACCGGAAGTTTCGATTTTCGGTACCACCACGCGCCTTCAACTCACTGACTTCCCAGTTTCAGTTTTGTACATGCTCGCGGTCGCATCAATTGGTATCTACGGCATCGTGCTCGCTGGCTGGTCATCAGGTTCTACTTATGCATTGCTCGGCGGTTTGCGTTCATCAGCACAGATGATTTCCTACGAAATTCCAATGGGACTTTCTTTCGTCGCGGTGTTTCTTTACGCAGGTTCGCTTTCCACTTCGCAGATTGTTGAAGCACAATCGTCAATGTGGTACGTCGTACTGCTTCTTCCTTCCTTCTTGGTTTATGTCACTGCAATGATTGGTGAAACCAACCGTGCGCCTTTTGACTTGCCTGAAGCTGAAGGTGAATTGGTCGGTGGCTTCCACACTGAATATTCGTCTCTGAAGTTCGCTCTGTTCTTCTTGGCGGAATACATCAACATGGTCAACGTTTCTGCGATTGCCACTACGTTGTTCCTCGGTGGCTGGCATGCACCGTGGCCAATCTCTTTGTGGGATCAGGCCAACACCGGCTGGTGGCCACTCTTGTGGTTCTTCGGAAAAATCGGCCTTTTCTTCTTCGTTTTCGTATGGCTCCGCGGAACCCTCCCTCGTTTGCGCTACGACCAATTCATGAAGTTCGGCTGGAAGTTCTTGCTTCCAGTTTCAATTGGTTGGATTTTGTTGGTCGCAACCGCTCGCGCAATGCGCAACGAAATGTCATTCGAAATTTCCAAGGCAGCGACTGTCATCGGAATTCCTTTGGCAATCTTGCTTGTGATTTCATGGATTTATGACGAGATGAAAGCTCGACGTAAGAAGCGTGAAGCGCTCTTACTTGAAGATGACGACGTTGAATTTGATCCATTTGCCGGAGGACACCCAGTGCCTCCAATGCCAGGTCAAGTTCTCAAGAATCAGGCTTCATTGCCTTCGAAGGAGTCCTGATGCCTAAGTTGCCTCCAGCAATCAGTGGATTCTGGGTTACGTTCAACACGATGTTCCGTAAGCCAAACACGGAGCAATACCCAGAAGAAAAAGACAAGTTCCCACCGAAGCCTCGCTTCCATGGTCGTCACCAACTCAACCGTCATCCAGATGGACTTGAAAAGTGCGTCGGTTGCGAGTTGTGCGCATGGGCATGCCCAGCGGATGCAATCTTGGTTGAAGGTGCAGATAACACTGACGAAGAGCGATTCTCACCGGGTGAACGCTACGGACGTGTTTACCAAATCAATTACTTGCGTTGCATTTTCTGTGGCTTGTGCATCGAAGCGTGCCCAACTCGCGCGTTGACTATGACAAACGAATATGAACTTGCAGATCGCACACGCGAAAGTTTGATTTTCGAAAAGCAAGACCTACTCGGACCGATGATGCCAGGAATGGTTGCAGCACCTCACAGCATGGCTGAAGGTGCGAACGAAAAGGATTACTACCTCGGCAAAATCACACGTGCAACTGATGCGCAAATCGCAGAAGTTGAAGCGCGTGTAGCTGCGGAGAAGGTGAACTAACGTGGCGGCAACATTTTGGATTTGCGCAATCCTCGCGGTTCTCGGTGCACTCGGAATGGTTTTCAGCAAGAAGGCCGTTCACAGTGCACTGTGCGTTGCATTGACGATGTTGAACCTCGCCGTTCTTTACGCAACTCTCGATGCACCATTTCTCAGCATGGTGCAAGTCATTGTGTACACCGGTGCGGTCATGATGTTGTTCTTGTTCGTTTTGATGATCGTCGGTGTTGATAGCAGCGATTCACTCAAAGAAACCATCAAAGGCCAACGCGTGCCGGCAATTCTCGGAGGTCTTGCCTTCGGCATCATGCTCGTAGGCATGCTCGGAAATGTTGTTACCTATGACTTAGGCCTGGATGCAGCGAATGCTCGTGCTGGTTCAAATATGCAAGGCATCGCGAATCTCGTATTCGTCGATGACATCTTCGCTTTTGAATTCACTTCAGCATTGTTGATTACTGCAGCAATTGGCGCGATGGTCCTAGCGCACCGCGAACACCACACTCCAAAGCCAACCCAGCGCGAACTGTCAGAAGCGCGCTTCAAGAGTGGCAAACACCCAGGCTCATTGCCTTCACCTGGTGTCTACGCGCGTCACAACGCAGTAGATACGCCAGCGCTTTTGCCTGATGGAACCATGTCCGAACTTTCTGTTCCAAAACCACTGGCAGCTCGCGGTGCGTTGAAGGCAGTTGTTGTTGCAGATCACTCAGAAGTCGCAGCATTGAGCCGCGGTGAAGCAGTGATTACCGCACAAGATGGGATGGAGGGATAGTCATGGAACTCAACCACTACATCACTCTCTCTGCAATTCTCTTTGCAATCGGCGCAATGGGCGTACTTGTGCGCCGCAATGCGATTGTTGTTTTTATGTGTGTCGAAATGATGCTGAATGCAGCAAATCTTGCATTCGTAACTTTTTCTCACGCTCAAGGCAATTTTGATGGTCAAGCAATCGCGTTCTTCGTGATGGTGGTTGCTGCCGCTGAAGTTGTTATTGGTTTGTCCATCATCGTGACGATTTTCCGAACTCGACGCACTGCGTCGATTGACGAAGCAAGTCTGCTGAAGTTCTAGAAAAGAAGGAGAAGCAGTGACTACTTATGCCTGGCTGCTAGTCGCCCTGCCTTTGCTGGGTGCTGCAGTTCTGTTGCTGGGTGGCAAGCGCACTAATGCTTGGGGCCATCTTTTTGGCACCGCAATGGCGCTTGGGTCATTCGCTGTCGGCGTTGGCGCATTCATCGAAATGCTTGGCCGCTCCGCAGAAGAACGTGCCGTAACTCTCCATCTTTGGGACTGGATGGTGGTTGGCAACTTCCACATCCCAGTGGCATTCCAACTCGATCAACTTTCCATGTGTTTCGTTATGTTGATTACCGGTGTGGGTTCATTGATTCACATCTATTCCATCGGCTACATGGAACACGATCCGAATCGCCGTAAATTTTTTGCGTACCTCAACCTCTTCGTTTCAGCAATGTTGGTTTTGGTCCTCGCAAACAACTACCTTCTCTTGTATGTCGGCTGGGAAGGCGTAGGTCTTGCGTCATACCTTCTCATCGGTTTCTGGCTTCACAAGCCTTCTGCTGCCACCGCTGCAAAGAAAGCTTTCGTAGTAAACCGCGTGGGTGACGTTGGCCTTTCTCTCGCTGTCATGCTGATGTTCGCCGGATTCGGCGTTGTCACATTCGGTGAAGTGAATTCAGCAGTCGCAAATGCATCTACTGTCACATTGACATTCATCGGCTTGGCTCTACTTCTTGCCGCTGCCGGTAAATCTGCGCAGTTCCCATTGCAATCATGGTTGCTTGATGCGATGGAAGGCCCAACCCCTGTTTCTGCTTTGATTCACGCAGCGACAATGGTGACCGCCGGCGTGTATTTGATTGCACGTTCACACGTCATCTACAACGCAGCGCCAATTGCGCAAACTGCAGTCATCGTTGTCGGTGCCATCACCTTGATGATGGGTGCTGTTATTGGTTGTGCGAAAGATGACATCAAGAAGGGTCTCGCTGGCTCAACGATGAGTCAGATTGGTTACATGATTCTCGGTGTTGGTCTCGGCCCAATCGGTTACGTCTTCGCCATCTTCCACTTGATCACTCACGGATTCTTCAAGGCTGGAATGTTCTTGGGTGCTGGTTCCGTCATGCACGGCATGCACGATGACGTCAACATGCGGCATTACGGTGCATTGCGCAATGCAATGAAAATCACGTACGCAACCTTCGGTCTCGGTTTTCTTGCGATCATCGGTGTTCCGCCTTTCGCTGGTTTCTGGTCAAAAGACGAAATCATCAAAGCGGCATTCGCGCACAGTCCATTTGTTGGAGCAGTAACACTTCTTGGTGCAGGCATCACTGCGTTCTACATGACTCGCATGATGGCAATGACATTCTTTGGGACACCACGTTGGCAAGACGATGTGCATCCGCACGAAAGTCCAGCGACGATGACAGTTCCGATGATGATTCTCGCTATCGGTTCTGCATTCGGCGGCATGATCCTGCTGTTCGTCGGAAATATCGAGAGCTGGCTCGAACCTGTCATTGGTTTTGAAGAAGCACACGGTGGTTTGGATTCCGCGATCCTGATGCCTCTCACGCTCGCAGTGATCGCAGTGGGCGCCGTCCTTGGTTGGATTCAGTACGCAACTCGCGATGTCCCGGTCGAAGCGCCATCGGCGGTTTCTTGGGCAACCAAAGCTGCCCGCGCAGATCTTTACG
>JBEGON010000061.1:0-4721 GCA_041181965.1 Actinomycetota bacterium | reverse complement strand
CACATGACCCCGATGCGGACCGTTGCGCGATGGCAGCACCAATGCGCGATGGCAGTTGGCGTTTGCTTCGTGGTGACGAAGTGGGCGCTTTGCTCGGCTGGTGGACGCTCGCTCGCGCGAGTGAATTCAAGCTTGCAACACCGCAAGGAACCTTCGCGAACAGCATCGTGTCGAGCACACTTCTTGGCAAGATGGCCGCAAAGAACAATATGCCATTCCAATTCACTCTTACTGGTTTCAAGTGGATTGCAAAAATCGAAGACTTGTTGTTCGGCTTTGAAGAAGCTCTCGGTTACTGCGTCGATCCTGCGAGCGTTCGAGACAAAGATGGCATTAGCGCGGGACTACGTCTTGTTGAAATGGCCGCGCATCTCAAGGCGAACAACCGCACTGTCAACGATGTGCTCGATGACATCGCACGTGAATTTGGCTTGCATCGCACTGATCAGCTTTCAGTGCGCATGTCTGATCTCGCTGCAATTCCTGCTGCAGTCGCGCGCCTGCGTGCAACTCCTCCAGCAACCGTTGCAGGTATGACAGTGCTCGAAGTGATAGATCTCAAGAATGGCTGGAGTGGTTTGCCACCAACTGATGGCATCATGTTGCAACTCGAAGGTGGACGAGTCATTGCACGTCCGAGCGGCACTGAACCGAAGTTGAAGTGCTACCTCGAGTGCATCATCGACAATACAAGTGACATTGCAGCAGCAGAAAAAGCAGCGAATGACATCATTGCGAAGATGAAGTCAGATATGGCGCTTGCGCTCGGCGTCTAACGCTTACAAGCACTGATCGAAAATGTCTTTCACGACATCAAGATTGGTTTCTGGATGAAGGAATGCAAAACGGCCAATCGTTTCGCCCTTCCACTTTGTCGGAGTGACGAATGCGATTTGTTGATTCAGCAAAACATTTTGCAATCGGTCGTAATCAGCGTGCGTCCAACCCCTGCGACGCCACATGACGACCGAAAGTTCTGGCTCGCGAATTAATTCAATGTGATCCAAAGTTTTGATGTATTCCGCAGTCTGTCGAGCCATCAAGATGCTCGCGCTGACAGCGTCGGAATACGCCTCTGTGCCGTGAACTGAAAGCGAGAACCACAGAGGCAAACCACGTGCGCGTCGCGTCAAGTGATATGCAACATCTGTTGGATTAATTTCTTCGTCAGACAAACCTTCATGCAACACATCGAGATATGACGCATCTTGGGTGTGCACTCGACGAGCCAGGTGCGGATCGCGATAAATCAACGCAGCCGAGTCATAAGGTGCAAACCACCACTTGTGTGGATCGGTGATGAAGGAATCTGCAAACTCAAGACCTTGATACTTGTCACGCACCAACGGTGACAACAAGCCAGCTCCACCATATGCGCCGTCAACGTGCAACCAAAGTCCGAGTTCTTGAGTGACTCGAGCAACGCCTGCGATGTCATCAACAATGCCGGCGTTGGTGGTGCCCGCAGTGACGACAACACCGATTACTGGACGCGAATCAGAATCGGCAGCAAGCGAACGCCGCAAAGATGCTTCAGTGACTCGATCGTCATCTGTTTCAATAACAAATGCATCGATGTCGAGAATGTGCAGAGTGCTGGCAATTGATGAATGTGCCTCTTTACTCATCGCGATGCGAATTTCACGGTGCCCAGTTTTTTCGCGGCCCCAATCGCGCGCGACAGTTAAAGCTGAAAGGTTCGCGGCAGATCCACCGCTGACAAATGTGCCGCCGGAAGTTTGTGGCATACCTGCGAGATCTGCAATGAATCGAAGTACTTGATTTTCCGCAACGATGACACCAGCGGCTTCTAGCCATGACATGCCTTGCAACGAGGCGCAGGAGACAATCGTGTCGAAGAGCAACGCAGACTTCGATGGTGCTGCTGGAATGAATGACAAAAATCGTGGACTATCTGCACTCAACACAGTCGGTGCGATTGCTTCGGTATAGACCTTCAGCACATCTTCTGCGGGATGACCATCTTTGGAGATCAAACCCGCGATTGCTTTTTCGATGGCTTGACGTTGACCGGGAAAATCGAGTGGCGTTTCATCCGGTTCTAGACGAGTCCGCACATATTCGAGAAGTAGTCGAGTCTCACTTTCGTTATATGAATGAAGTGGACTGTGAAAAGGCGGCAACTGCTTCATGAAGAGCCTCTCCGTGGAGCACCGCCGACCTCCGTCAGGCCAGCAGGGTGAGGATGCGGACTCTATTCGGATTGAGCCTAAAGTTGGCGGGTGACCGTTTCACTTTCTCCCACGGACCTCGCTCAGGCGCGGATTGATGAAAGTCACCTCAAATCTTTTCTCAACCAACTTCCAGGCGTCGACAAGGTGGGACTTGAAGGTCGCGCAAATGCGCTCGCTACTCGGTCTGTAAAGACGAATGCCAAAGCTCAACTCATTGATCTTGCAATCCGCATGGTTGACCTCACCACCCTTGAAGGCGCTGACACACCAGGCAAGGTCCAAGCATTGGCTGCGAAAGCGCGCAAACCAGATCCGTTTGACAACTCGGTACCAGCAGTTGCGGCAGTCTGCGTATACGGCGACATGGTTCCCCATGCAAAGCAAGCGCTCGTCGGCACCGACATCAAAGTTGCTGCAGTTGCGACAGCATTTCCAAGTGGTCGCGCAAGTTTGAATGTGAAACTCATGGACACCCGCGAAGCAGTGGCACATGGTGCCGACGAAATCGACATGGTGATTGACCGTGGCGCATTTCTTTCTGGACGATGGGGTCAAGTCTTCGAAGAGATCGTTGCTGTCAAAGAAGCGTGCGGCAACGCGCATCTCAAAGTCATTCTCGAAACTGGTGAACTTCAAACCCACGACAACATCAAGAAAGCGTCCTGGCTTTCGATGTTGGCTGGCGCAGACTTCATCAAAACGTCAACCGGCAAAGTGACGCCCGCTGCTACTGCCCCTGTGGTTTTGCAGATGCTCGAAGCGTGTCGGGATTGGCATCGCATCACTGGCGAAAAGATTGGCATGAAGCCTGCGGGCGGATTGCGCACCACTAAGGATGCTTTGAAAATGCTGGTGTTGGTTCACGAAACCTCTGGCGACGAGTGGTTCACGCCTGATCTTTTCCGCATTGGTGCTTCTACTTTGCTCAATGACCTACTTATCCACCGACAAAGAATGCGTGATGGCCGCTACTCCAGCAGCCGTTACGTCACTAACGATTAGTGAGACATGATGTTTGATTATTCACCAGCACTTGAATCTACGAAAGTTGTAGACATCAAGGACTCATACAAACTATTCATTGACGGTGAATTCGTAAATCCGATTTCAGATGAATATATGGCAACAATTAACCCAGCGACCGAAGAAGTGCTGTCGCATGTGGCAGTTGCTGGCGATGCAGATGTCGATGCAGCAGTTCGTGCGGCTCGTCGCGCATTCAAAACTTGGTCAAAACTTCCTGGCAGTGAACGCGCGAAGTACTTGTACCGGATTGCGCGCATCATGCAAGAACGCGCCCGCGAATTTGCTGTGCTCGAAACTCTCGACAATGGCAAACCAATTAAGGAAACTCGTGAAGTTGACGTGCCTTTGGTTGCAGCGCACTTCTTCCATCACGCTGGTTGGGCTGACAAACTTGAATTTGCTGGTTACGGCAAGAATCCAAAACCAATCGGTGTTGCGGGCCAGGTAATTCCTTGGAATTTCCCACTCTTGATGCTCGCTTGGAAAATTGCGCCGGCCCTCGCGTGCGGAAACACTGTTGTTCTCAAGCCTGCAGAAACCACGCCGCTCACTGCGTTGTTGTTTGCAGAAGTGTGCCAACAAGCCGATTTGCCAAAGGGCGTCGTCAATATCGTCACTGGTGCGGGCGCGACTGGTTCGGCTGTAGTGAAACATCCAGGCACGGACAAGATTGCTTTCACAGGGTCAACTGCCGTTGGTAAATCAATTGCGCAAGCTGTCGCTGGCACCCACAAGAAACTCACACTCGAACTCGGTGGCAAGGGTGCAAACATTGTTTTTGATGATGCACCCATCGATCAAACCATTGAAGGCATCATCAACGGCATCTTCTTCAACCAAGGTCACGTCTGTTGCGCAGGTTCACGTCTTTTGCTTCAAGAATCAGTTGCAGAAGAAGTGCTCGATCGCCTCAAGTCCCGCATGCAAACTCTTCGCGTTGGAAATCCGCTCGACAAGAACACCGATGTTGGTGCGATCAATTCCAAGAATCAACTCGATCGCATTTCGGCCATCACCAATACTGGCGATGAAGAAGGTGCGCAGCGCTGGAGTGTTGATTGCGTCCTTCCAGAAAAAGGTTTCTGGTTCCGACCAACGATTTTCACCAACGTCACCGAAGCACATCGCATTGCACGCGAAGAAATTTTCGGACCTGTGCTTGCGGTACAAACTTTCCGCACTCCAGCAGAAGCAATCGAGAAAGCGAATAACACTCAGTACGGACTTTCTGCAGGAATTTGGACCGAAAAGGCTTCTCGTCTGCATGCAATGGCAAACAGTTTGCGCGCAGGGGTGATTTGGGCCAACACATTTAACAAATTTGATCCTGCAAGTCCTTTTGGCGGATACAAAGAATCTGGTTACGGCCGCGAAGGTGGTCGAGCAGGTCTTGCTTCTTACTTGGTGGTGGAATAGCAATGTCTGAACGTGAATCAGTACGCAAGACGTACAAACTTTTTGTTGGTGGAGCATTTATTCGCAGCGAAAGTGGTCGCACAT
>JBEGON010000060.1:0-6177 GCA_041181965.1 Actinomycetota bacterium | reverse complement strand
GCACTCGGTGCGCCGATTACCTTGGCATTGCGCACTTTGCCCTCCGGCGGTCGCGGTCTGTTGCTCTCATTCTTGCATTCGCGTTTTGTCAAAGTTATTACTTTTCCTTTGGTTGCGGGCGCAATTTATGTACTGAATCCATGGCTGTTGTACTTCACTAATTTTTATGAACTCACACTGACCAACCCAGTGGTTCACTACTTCAACCACGTGCATTTTGTCATTGTCGGATCGATTTGGATTTTTGCATTGATCGGCATCGACCCTATGCCGCGGATGGGTTACCCGATTCGCATGCTTGCAGTTTTTGTCACTCTTCCATTCCATGCGTTTCTCGGTGTCACGGTGTTGAACGAAAATACCAATATTGCGCGCGAGTATTACGAATCAATCGCTCGAGACTGGGGTCCGACAGTTGCGGCCGATCAGCAACTCGCTGGCGGCATCATGTGGGTGACGGGCGACGTGGTTGGTCTGCTGTTGTTCCTAGTTTTGATGATTCAGTGGTCTCGCGCTTCAGACCGCGAAGCACGTCGCGTTGACCGTGAACTTGACCGTCGCGATGCCGCCGAAGCAGGTCACACCGCGAGCGATATCTCCGATTAGGCTATGCACGTGACTCAGACTCAACGCGCCCTCACAGTTTTGGTGTACAGCGACGACTCAACAGTTCGTCAGACAGTGATGAATGCTCTCGGAACTCGCGTAGCTCCAGAACTGCCAGCACTTACCTTCATCGAGTGCGCAACCGAGCCAGTAGTAATTCGCACGATGGATGCTGGCAATGTTGATCTTGCCATCCTGGATGGTGAAGCAGTTCCTGCCGGTGGCATGGGAATTTGTCGCCAGTTGAAGGACGAAATTTTCAATTGCCCACCGATTGTTGTTCTGACTGGTCGTCCAGCAGATGGTTGGTTGGCAACGTGGTCTCGCGCAGAAGCAGCAGTGCCACAACCACTCGATCCAGTAGTCCTCGCTGATGCCGTCGCAACTTTGTTGCGTCGTCGTCTCGCTATCACTGCCTAATTTCATGTCTTTTACTTCGTGGCCGAGCCTCTTAGGCGAACTCGCTGCTCGCCGCGAACTTCCTGCGCACTCTATTTCGTGGGCGATGGAAAACATCATGTCTGGCGAAGCCACATCAGCTCAGATTGCTGCATTTGTGATGGGACTTCGCGCTAAAGGTGAAAATGCCCACGACATTGATGCCATGCTCGACGTCATGTTGCAGCACGCTTTGCCTGCACATGTTGCTGGTGTCACTGTAGATACCTGTGGAACCGGTGGTGATGGAGCGCACACGGTCAACATTTCAACAATGGCAGCAATCGTGGTGGCGGCAAGTGGCTACACAGTTGTCAAACATGGAAATCGCGCCGCATCAAGTAAGTGTGGATCTGCAGATGTACTCGAAACTCTAGGTGTTGCACTAGACGCAGAGGGTCCACGAGTGAGTGAAATTGCTGCTGAATGTGGCATCACATTTTTCTTTGCGCCGATGTTTCATCCAGCGTTGAAGCATGCTGGACCTACGCGACGTGAGATTGGAATTCCAACAGCGTTCAACATTCTTGGACCGCTCGCCAATCCTGCACGACCACGCGCTCAAGTTGTTGGAGTCGCTAATCCTGCGATGGCGCCGATTGTTGCGGAAGTTTTGCGCCGTCGTGGCACAAAAGCGTTGGTTGTTCGCGGGCATGATGGACTCGACGAACTTTCTACCCATGCGCCGAGCACTGTCTGGGTAGTACTTGGCGAAAGTGTTGAAGAAATCACGGTAGATCCCGCAGATTTCGGTATTCAGGCACCGACTGCAGATGCACTTGCCGGTGGAGACGCGCAGTTCAATGCGCAAGTAGTTTCAGATTTATTCGCCGGTAAACAATCACCAAAACTTCAAGCCGTGAAAGATGCAGTGTGCTTCAACGCAGCGGCTGCTTTGGTTGCTGCTGATGCAGTGAATGACTCGAGCGTCGATGTTCGCGCGTCGCTGAAAGCGAATTTCGCCAAAGCGGTGTCGGCTGTCGATAGCGGAGCTGCTGCTCGCAAACTTGAAGAATGGATCGCTGCCACTTCGCATTAATCGCGACGCGGGAAATTATTCAACGCGGTGCAGTAAAACGTGCAAACTTTTTCACTGGAGCCACCAGTGATGCGGTCATTCTCGCCTGTGCCAATTCTTCGATGTCGACGCGAAATTTCATTTGGCTTGGCCAGGCGCTGTGCCAGCTGTCAGTAGCGCTAAGGATTCGCACGCCTGGTTGTTCACACCATTTCAAAATCATGTGAGCTTCAGAAATTGTGTTGGCTGGTGATGGCGCGAACGGAGTCTCATAAACCTGGGCAGTTTGTTGGGCGTTGTATGCACTTTGGGTAACTTCATTGGTGTTGGAACACTGAGCAGCGGCGGCAAGAGCGCCGTACCGAATCACATGAATTTCCCACTGATCATCAGCGTTGAGTGTTGCCGCAACCATTTCCTCTATCCGAGAAAATGCAGAAATTCTGTGATGTTTTGCCATGGTTGATAACCAGGCCTGCAGGCGATCGCGGATAACTGCTGCTTCTTCAAATCGTTCCTGTGAAGAATAGGAAGCAATTCGCTTATGTAGTTCTTCCTCAATCAATGGCTGACCTGCAACTGCTGACAGCAAAGTTGCGACGTGCTGCTGATAGTCATCCACAGAAATCCGCAATTCACAAGGAGCACTGCATCTACCCATATCGGCAAGTGCACATGAGGACGTCGCTTTCTTGGTGCTTAATTTTGAGGTGCATGTGCGCAGCGGAATAACGGAGGTAATCGCATCAATCACCTGGGACGCGATTTCCATCGAGGACACTGGTCCGAAATGCAAAACTCCGAGATCAGGACGAATGCTTCGTACCGCACTAAGTCGGGGATAGGGCTCGTTTGTCAGTCGAATCCAGATGGTTTTCTCGGGTCGTTTTCCTGCCGCATTGAACGGTGGTTTGGTTTGCGCAATCAATCGCATTTCGCGAACTTGAGCTTCGAGGTCTGTGTGACATTCGATGCCCACGACAGACGACGTGAGATTGATCATTCTGCCCATGCGGTCGCGTGTTTCGCTGCGCGTGAAATAACTCAAGGATCGTTTGCGAATGTTTCGAGATTTGCCTACGTACAGAGGTTTTCCCTTGTCGTCTTGAAAAACATACACGCCGGGTTTGTCGGGGAGATGCTCCGCGAGGGTGCGCTTTTTACGATGCTCAGGTTTGATTACTGTCCCAAGATTGAGTACTTCTTCAGTCGTAGTGATACCGAGCGAACCCAGTCTTTCGAAAAGGGCATGCATGACGTGATTTGTGGCGCGCGCGTCTGCAAGAGCGCGGTGCACTGGCTGGGTAGGAGAACCGAAATGTGCCGCAAGAGTGGCGAGTTTTCGATTGGGAACTTCATCACGCATCAACGCAGCTTTGGCCAGCGTGACAGTGTCGAGAACGCGAGGCGATGGCCACGGACGCGACACTTTGCGACTCGCATGTCGCAAGAAACCAATGTCGAATGGCGCGTTGTGTGCAACGAAAACTGCATCGCCAGCCCAATCGAAGAACAATGGAATAACAGTTTCGAGAGTCGGCGCATCAACAAGCATGGCGTCATTGATGCCAGTCAGCAGTGAAATGAACGGCGGAATCGGTTCGCCTGGATTGACCAGTGTTTGAAATTCTGCAAGCACCTCGCCGCCGCGAACTTTGACCGCACCGATTTCGGTAATGCCTGCCTCTTCTGGAGTGCTGCCGCTCGTTTCGAGATCGACGATGACAAAAGTCTCTAAGTGCAAAGGAGTACCGAGAGAATCAAAGGTGCCAAGCACGGCATCAAAGTCTCGAGAACTGCTCATGGTCGTAAGTTAGAGGGAAGGTCTGACGAGAGCTTAGGGAATGCCAATAAAATCCCGCCATGCCAATTTCTCTTCCAGATCCTCAGCATCGCTTGCGGTGTGGCCGTTGCGGCAATCTCACTCGATTCGATGTTTCCCGCGAACTTTCGGTGAAGGAGTTTTGGCACCTCGATATGGCGGGAAATGTCACGGTTGAGGCGTCGGACACTGTTTCTGAACATGTCCTCAGTGTGACGTGCCGATGGTGTGGGGCAACCGATGAGATTGAACATGTGCTCCGCCCTGATGCGGGTGGACCAGCGACGGAGCCTGATTCCGCTCGTTAGGCATGTCAGACCCCCTGCCTAGTTTGTGGCAAGGAGGTAAACATGAAAATTGATTGCGATTCCTGCGAAGTAAAAGACATCGCATGTGGTGACTGTGTTGTGAATTTATTTCTCAGCCTGCCAGCGCCAGAAATCGACGTTCAAGAACGAGACGATCTGACCTTGAGTGAGACCAGAGCGCTCGATGTGATGGCACGCAGTGGCCTGATTCCCCGGCTTCAATTGGTCCAGAATCGGCAAAGAAACGCGGGCTAATGCACCCAAATGCCCCAAAAATCGGACATTTCTTGGGTTCTCTGACTGCACCTTTGTTAGTTTGACCCCATGCGTTCGCACCGTGAGTCGTCTTTTTCGCGTCTCAAAATCGCCGCCGCCACTGTTGCCATCAGCATCATGGCGGGCGGTTTGCTGAGTGCGCCGGCACATGCGGCTGATTTGAAAACAGTCGAGCGCCAGGTTGAAGCGCTGCAAAACCAAGCCCAGACTCTCGGCGAGGATTACGTCGAAGCTGTCGCCGAGCTCAAGTCCATCAACAACAAACTTGCCTCACTATCCGTCAAAGCCGCCGCTCGGCAGAAGACATACAAAGAGCTTTCCAAAGATCTCAACGGCATCATCCGCAACATGTATAAAACCGGCGGCATTGATCTCGATATTCAAGCGATGATTTCGTCAAACCCATCGGCGTTCTTGTCGCACATGGATGCAATCTCCATCGTGGGTGCTCGTCAGCAGGCTGCACTTCGCCGCATCGTGAGCGCAAGTGTTGCTTTGCAGCAGACGGCAGCAGAACTCAAGTCGCAACAAGCAAAAGCTAAAGAAGTGACGGCCCGCGCCAAAGCAAAGAAAATTCAGGTTGAGCAAAAGCTCGCACAAGCTGAAAAACTCTTGAAGTCGCTTAAAGCTGCGGAACGCAAGAAGTATTACTCAGCGTTGGCGAAATTAAAGCGCGCTCAAGCTGCAGCGAGGGCTGCTCTCGCCAAGAAACTTTCTAAGACCATCACAAATAAGAAAATTCGCAAAGTAATTTCGTGGGCATTGAGCCGCGTCGGCGGTCCGTACCGTATTGGTGCTGCTGGTCCACGCGCTTTTGATTGCTCTGGTTTCACTATGACCGCGTACAAACAGATCGGTGTGTCGCTTCCGCACTGGTCACGCGCACAACCCGGCGCTACCCGTTCCATATCGCGCAAGAATCTACGTCCAGGAGATTTGATCTTCTTCTTCCGCGGTGGAATTCGCCACGTTGGTCTGTATATCGGTGGCGGAAAAATGGTGCACGCAGAGAATTACCGAACTGGAATTCGCATTTCAAGTATTGATGAGACGTATTACCTTCGTCATGTCAGCGGCTATGGCCGCGTCATTGGCTAGGAGTAAATCGACTCAATCTCACCGGCATATTGCTCGCCAACAATGTTGCGACGCAATTTCAATGAAGGCGTGAGATGGCCAGATTCTTCGGTCCATTCGGCATCAATTAATACAAATTTGCGGATGGATTCAGCCTGTGACACTGCTTTGTTTGCATTATCGATTGCTGATTGAATTTCCGAAATAAACGCAGCGTCATGTCGAAGCTGCGTGACTGTGGTAGCAGCATCGCGCTGATTACGTTCCAGCCACTGCTTAAGAGAATCTGGTTCGATTGTGACGAGGCAACCAATGAATGGCTTGTTGTCACCGACCACCATGCATTGACTGACAAGCCAGTGCGCACGCAGTCGATCTTCGAGGACCGCAGGTGCCACATTCTTGCCACCAGAAGTCACGAGCAATTCCTTCTTGCGACCAGTAATGAAGAGATAGCCGTCAGCATCGAGTTGTCCAACGTCACCCGTGTGGAACCAGCCTTGCGAATCAATTGCTTCTGCTGTCGCTGCATCGTTATGCCAGTAGCCCTTGAAGATGTGATCGCCACGAAGCAGCACTTCACCGTCGTCAGCAATAAGGACTGACACACCCGGGATTGGACGTCCAACGGA
>JBEGON010000059.1:0-5453 GCA_041181965.1 Actinomycetota bacterium | reverse complement strand
AAGCCACATGTCGTCTGTTTTGTTTCAATCAGCTGATGGGCGAGTAGGACTACCAGTTTTCACCTGTCTAGAAGCGTTGCATCAGTGGAATCCTGAAGCGCGACCAGTTCCACGAAATCTTCGAGAGGTTGCTCATTCGGCAGTGGAAGAAAAATATGATGCAGTGTTGATTGATATGGCGAGCAGCCATCGATTCGCACTTCAGGGAATCAACTTGGCTCGTGTTGCGGGCGTCGAAGTTCAGCGCATCTATTTCTGAGCAGGTGCTACGTAACCGGTGTATTTCTCGCCGGGTCCCGCGCCTGGTTCATCTTGAATGGGTGAGTATTCGCGAAATGCCATCTGCAAACTCTTCAGGCCGTCTCGCAGCGGGGCTGCGTGATGATGGCCAATGTTTCGAGCGGCGGCATCGATGAGACCCGCCAGTGAATCAATCAGGATGCGAGCCTCTGCGAGATCTCGCTCCGCCTCGCCACCTTCAAATAGCCCGAGCTTCACCGCAGCGGCAGTCATCAAATCAACGGCGTGAAGGCCGACAATTTCGACTGAACTCAGCTGGGCCAAGTCCCGAGCCGCCTCAACGGAGTCCTGTGAATTCTGATTTTGGTGCTGGTCACTCATGGGGTTAGAATCCCACCTCGACCAGCCGCCCCTCCATAGGGGTAGCCAGCAAGCGGAGTTCGGCTCCCACCAGTAATCGTGCAGATTGCTTGGTTCGGTCCCACAGCCTCAGGGCTGTGTATGCATGCGTAAGCATGCTCGGATCCTCGCTTGCATGCCTTGCGAGGATTTTTCATTTTCGCAGGGAGTCGTAAACCGACCAAGGAGGCGTTATCAGCGTCGAACCCCGCATCAACGATCGGATCCGCGTACCTGAAGTCCGACTCATTGGCGCAGAAGGTGAACAGATTGGAATTGTGTCGACTGATTCTGCATTGCAGATGGCGTACGACCAAGACCTAGATCTCGTAGAAGTTTCACCAGATGCCCAACCACCAGTATGCAAACTGATGGATTTCGGAAAGTTCAAGTACGAGGCAGCTCAAAAGGCTCGTGAAGCGCGTAAGAACCAGACCAACACTGTGGTCAAGGAAATGAAGCTTCGTCCAAAGATCGATGCGCACGACTATGAAACCAAGAAATCGCACATCGAGCGATTCCTCAATGCCGGTGACAAAGTGAAAGTCACGATCATGTTCCGTGGTCGCGAGCAGAGTCGCCCTGAATTGGGTTACAAGCTCTTGCAGCGACTTGCAGAAGATATTGCTGAAATCGGAACGGTTGAAGCAGCTCCATTGCAAGATGGCCGCAACATGGTGATGGTGATTGGACCAAACCGCAAGAAGACTTCGAAGCCACGCGTTGCAAAAGACGCGAGCGCCGAAGCCGCCTCCGAATAAATAGACCACCGACCCAACAAAGGACGGAAAGAAATGCCGAAAGTAAAGACGCACTCAGGTGCAAAGAAGCGTTTCAAAGTAACTGGCTCAGGCAAAGTTACCCACGAACGCACCAACAAGCGCCACCTGCTTGAAGGTAAATCATCACGCCGTACACGTCGGTTGACGGGTACTTCTGTATTCGCCAAAGGCGATGGTCAAACGGCCAAGCGTCTTCTCGGTCTCCGATAAACAACCCGAACTAACACCAGGAGGAATCTCATGGCACGTGTGAAGCGGGCTGTTAACGCCCACAAGAAGCGTCGCGCAGTACTCGAAGCTGCAAGTGGTTACCGTGGACAGCGTTCACGTTTGTACCGCAAGGCAAAAGAGCAGGTCACTCACTCACTCGTTTACGCGTACGCGGATCGTCGTACCAAAAAGGGTGAATTCCGTCAGTTGTGGATTCAGCGCATCAACGCTGCAGCACGCAACCACGGCATGACCTACAACCGTTTCATCCAGGGCCTCAAAGCTGCTGGACTCGAAGTTGATCGTCGCATGCTTGCTGAACTCGCTGTCAACGATGATGTTGCATTTGCTGCACTCGTTAAGACCGCAAAGTCATCATTGCCAGCTGACGCTCGCTAAGTTTCTCGAGCCCCGTGTCACGTTCATTTGATCGCCCAACCTCTGCGTTGGGTCCTAAGTCAGATGTTGTGACCGGGGCTCGTGATTTACTTCAAAACAAAAATCGCCGCACGCGCAACCAATTCCTGGTCGAGGGACCGCAAGGAGTTGAAGCGGCACTTCAAGCCGAGTTGGTTTCCTCAATCTTTGTTGCGGACTGGGATACAGAGCTAGCTGTCATCGCCCGCGAACATGGTGTTCGTGTAAATCTCGTCACCACGCCAGCGATGGAAGCATTGTCCGAAACGGTATCTCCACAGGGAATTGTTGCAGTGTGCTCTATTCCCGATGTTTCGCTTGAAGATGTGCTTGCCACAAAGCCACGACAACTTGCGGTTTGTGTTGGTATTTCAGATCCTGGCAATCTCGGCACGATCATTCGTACAGCCGCTGCAAGTGGTGTTGATGCAGTTATTACCACTGCGGGATCAGTTGATGCATGGAGCGGAAAAGTTGTTCGCGCAACCGCTGGAACTTTCACCAGCGTTCCAGTAATCGCTGGTCTAGATGAATCAATGCTTCGTCGCGCTTTGCAAGCTAACAACTTCACTATGCTGGCAACGACTGGTGGCGCAGCACACGATATTTACGACAAGACCATCGTTGAGATGTACACAAAACCTCATGCGTGGTTGCTCGGCAATGAAGCACATGGCCTTCCTGAACAGTGGCTTTTTGATGGCGTTGTTCAAGTGAAAATTCCTATGGAACGCGAAGTTGAGAGCCTCAATGTTGCGTCTGCTGCAGCTGTGTGCTTTTTCGCTTCTCAATTCGCGCAACGATTTAGCGCCTAACTGCCTGTCTACTGAAGCGATTGGCAGGCTGCCAACTCGTAGAATCCCGCCATACCTTAAGGAAGGTCCCGTGTCAGCCCCGAATAAAGATTTCGACCCAGTTGCGGTTACTCCGCTGTCTGCTGAGCAAGTAGACGCTGCCGTTGAGGCTGCCTTGAAGGCTTTTGCGAGTGCGACTGATTTGGAAGAGTTAAAAGCTGCCAGATTGGCTCATGCCGGAGATCGTTCACCGATTGCGCTGGCAAACCGTGAAATCGGCGCCCTTCCACCTGCCGCAAAAGCCGAAGCAGGTGCACGGATTGGTAAGGCGCGAAACGCCATCAAAGAAGCTCTCGATGCGCGCGAAACCGCACTTCAAGCCGAAGCAGAAAATGCGATGCTTGAACATGAAAAGGTTGACGTCACTCTCGGTTTGCAAACCTTGCCGCAAGGTGCTCGTCACCCGATCAATTTGATTTGCGAAAAGGTCGCTGACGTATTCCTTTCTATGGGCTGGGAAATCGCGGAAGGTCCAGAGCTCGAAGCCGAGTGGTACAACTTTGACGCCCTGAACATCCCTGCGAATCATCCAGCGCGTTCTATGCAAGACACGTTTTATGTTGATCCTGTTGAATCTCACTTGTTGTTGCGCACGCACACATCACCTGTTCAAGCGCGCACAATGTTGACTCGCAAACCACCTATTTACATTGCTGTTCCAGGCAAGGTTTTCCGTACGGATGAACTTGATGCAACCCACACACCTGTTTTCCATCAGGTTGAAGGACTCGCTATCGATAAAGGTCTCACGATGGGGGATTTGCGCGGAACTTTGGATCACTTTGTTCAAGCGATGTTTGGTCCAACTGCAAAAGTACGTTTGCGTCCCTCTTACTTCCCATTCACCGAACCAAGCGCAGAACTTGATTTGTGGTTTCCGCAAGCAAAGGGCGGTCCGCGTTGGATCGAATGGGGTGGTTGCGGCATGGTTAATCCGGCAGTGCTTACCGCATGCGGAATTGATCCGAATGAATACTCGGGTTTTGCGTTTGGTATGGGCCTAGAACGTGCATTGATGTTTCGTCATCAAGTGCTTGATATGCGTGACATGGTGGAAGGCGATATTCGCTTCTCTCGACAATTCGGAATGGAGATCTGATGCGCATTCCACTTTCTTGGCTGCGTGAGATTGTTGACATTCCAGCTGAACTTTCCGTGCAGGACATCTCTGATGCTTTGACCAGCCTAGGTTTCGAACAAGAAGAAATTATTGAATACGGTGCAGACCTGACTGGACCTGTCGTGGTTGGTCAAGTGCTCGAGTTTGTCGAAGAGCCACAAGCAAATGGAAAAACCATTCGTTGGTGTCAGGTTGATGTTGGTGGCAAGGTTCACGGCATTGTTTGTGGAGCACGCAACTTCTTTGTCGGTGACAAAGTTGTGGTCAGCCTGCCTGGTGCAGTTCTTCCTGGAGGTTTCGCCATTGCTGCACGCAAGACGTACGGACATACCTCTGACGGAATGATTTGCAGCGCACGTGAATTGCAATTCAGCGAAGACCACGACGGCATCATTCGTTTAAGCGTTCTAGGACTTGATCCAGAGCTCGGCATTGATGCCATTGAACTTCTGGGTCTGCGCGATTCTGTTATCGATGCCAACGTATTGCCTGATCGTGGTTACGCAATGTCTATGCGTGGCATAGCGCGAGAACTCGCAGCAGCAAAGGGTTGGTTTTGGCGCGATCCTGCCGATATTGCGCATCAAGTTGCCACCTCTGGCGATACAGTCAAGGCAGAGATTGCGGATTCAACAGCCGCTTCACGAATTGTTTTGCGCACGTTGAAAGATTTCGATCCATCGGCATCTTCACCTATCTGGATGCAACGTCGTTTGGCTTTATGCGGAATGCGTTCCATTTCATTGGCGGTTGACGTGACGAATTATGTGATGCTCGAACTTGGTCAACCACTTCATGCATTCGATGCCGACAAACTCAAAGGCGATATCAAAGTGCGTCGTGCGGGGGACAAGGTGAAGTTGAAAACCTTGGATAATGTCGATCGACAACTTGATAAAGACGATGTTGTGATCGCTGATGATTCTGGCGCAATTGCTCTTGCCGGAACTATGGGTGGTGCTTCGACAGAAATTTCTGATGCAACCAAGCGCATCGTTTTAGAAGCTGCTAATTTCACCAGCGTTGATGTTGCGCGAACTTCCCGCTCACACAAGCTTTCATCCGAAGCGTCGCGACGTTTTGAACGTGGCGTGGACCCAGCACTACCGGCAGTTGCATCTGCTCGTGCTTCGCAATTGCTTGCAGAATTCGGTAAAGCGTCTGAGGTTGGCGCTGTTGATGTTGATCAGCGCAAACCTGCCATCACCATCGCAATGGATGTGCAATTCCCGAGCAAATACGTGGGTTGTGTTTATTCGGAAGAAGAAGTTATCTCTGCTTTGAAGACTGTTGGATGTGCCGTAGAAGGCACAACTTCCCTCAAGGTCACGCCGCCTTCTTGGCGCGTGGATCTTGCGCACGCAGCTGACCTAGTTGAAGAGGTCGCGCGTATCTACGGCTATGAACGAATTCCATCGACGTTGCCTTCCG
>JBEGON010000058.1:0-20367 GCA_041181965.1 Actinomycetota bacterium | reverse complement strand
GCAAAGTTTGAGTTGTGAGCATCGACATCACTGCAGTGAGATCAGAAAAATTCACCACAATCATCACGACCACCATGATGAATCCTGCGAGCAGCATCAAGGCACTCACGCGTGCACCTGCGACGATGCCGAGACGAAGAGGTTTAGACAATCCATTCCATGCATTGACCAGAATGTCGTGTGGCGCTTGTGCTTTCACCCGGTGAGTTGTGCGTTCACCGGCAGTGGCAAATGAACGCTTTTCTGCAGGTCCCATCTCTCCGCGAGCGGTGGCGACGGCCCATACACCTGCGAGGAATACCCAGCCGACTGCTGCGAGTAGCAAACGAGCGGAATTCACGTGAGCACCGGAAGCGAAAAGTACGGAAAAACCAACGGCAAGAAATGCATAGGTCATTGCCATTGATGCAATGAGTAGAAGCACTCCAGCAGCATTGACGATGATGGTAGATCGAATTGCCCACTTCATCGCACGACGCATCATCCATAAAGCGAAAATTGTCAGGACGAGCGGTGGAATTCCAAAAACCATGTCACCAAGATTGAGCGGCACTGCATGAAGTAGCAACCAAATACCCACTCCACCTTGCAATGCAGCGAAAAACGATGTGTGCGAATCTGAAGTGAGAATCCAGCCGATGCTCATCACAAAGGAAATGGCGATAAGCGACATGACTGCTGACCACAAACCTGCAATGGCACCTGCGACCGGAATTGGCCACGCTAAAGGAGATTGCGGAAGTTCAAGAACTTTCGCAGCACTTCGACGCGGTTTAGCAGACACGTTGGTAATGGTGTCAGAGGCTTTGCATGACCTCACGCATCAAACGCGCAGTTTCTGAAGGAGTTTTGCCGACTTTTACACCGACTGCTTCTAGAGCTTCCTTCTTTGCCTGCGCTGTTCCTGAAGAACCAGAGACGATGGCACCTGCGTGACCCATCGTTTTGCCTTCAGGCGCGGTAAATCCTGCAACGTATCCAACAACTGGCTTGGTGATGTTTGCCTTGATGTAGACGGCAGCGCGCTCTTCAGCGTCTCCACCAATTTCACCAATCATCACGATGGCATCAGTGTCTGGATCATCTTGGAAAGCTTGCAAGCAATCGATATGTGTTGTTCCAATAATCGGATCGCCACCAATACCGACACAGGTTGAGAATCCGATGTCAGCGAGTTCAAACATCATTTGGTAAGTGAGTGTTCCTGACTTTGAAACGAGACCAATGCGCCCTGGCTTGGTGATATCACTCGGAGTAATACCAACGTTGCTTTCACCTGGGCTAATGATGCCTGGGCAGTTTGGACCAATGATGCGAGTCTTGCCCTTGTTTTGTGAGTACTGGAAGAACGCAGCAGAGTCATGAATCGGAATACCTTCAGTGATTACTACACACAAAGGAATCTCTGCATCAACTGCTTCGACGACCGCAGCTTTTGCAAATTTGGGTGGGACGAAAACAACTGAAACATTCGCGCCAGTTGCTTTCATTGCTTCGCCAACAGAGTTGAACACTGGAATGCCATCAACTTCTTGGCCGCCTTTGCCTGGTGTCACACCAGCGACAATGTTCGTGCCACCAGCGATCATGCGACGGGTGTGCTTGGTGCCTTCTGCACCGGTCATTCCCTGAACGAGAACTTTGCTGTCTTTATTGAGCCAAATCGACATCTCTGAGTCCTCTACTTCTTTGCCGCTGCAAGTTGGGCAACACGACGAGCAGCTTCATCCATCGTGCCAACACGTTCGACGATGGCAATGCCAGATTCGTCGAGGATGCGTCGTCCTTCTTCCGCGTTGTTGCCATCGATACGGCACACGAGCGGCTTCGTGACTTTTTCGCCCTTTGATTCGAGCATTTCAATTGCTTGCAAAATTCCGTTTGCTACTGCGTCGCAGGCAGTGATGCCACCGAAGACGTTGACGAAAACGCTCTTAACTTCTGGGTCATTGAGAACAATGTCCAGACCATTGGCCATGACTTGTGCAGATGCACCACCACCAATGTCGAGGAAGTTCGCTGGCTTGACGCCACCGAACTCTTCGCCGGCATACGCAACAACGTCGAGTGTCGACATCACAAGACCAGCACCATTTCCGATGATGCCAACATCACCAGTGAGCTTCACGTAATTGAGATCTGCTTGCTTTGCGCGCAATTCGATGGGATCGATTGCTGACTCGTCAACAAATTGTTCGTGTTCTGGGTGACGGAATGCTGCGTTGTCATCGAGGCTGACTTTGCCGTCCAGAGCAACGATGTCACCTTCAGCAGTTTTCACAAGGGGATTAACTTCAACGAGAGTTGCATCTTCCTTGACCAAAACATCCCACAACTGAACAAGAATTTTTTCGATTGCTGGGCGAATTTCTGGTGCGAAGTTTGCGGCTGCTGCAATCTCTGCAGCTTTCGCTGGCGTGCAACCTTCGATCGCATCTACGCGAACCTTTGCGAGTGCTTCAGGCTTCGTCACTGCGACTTCTTCAATGTCCATGCCACCTTCGACAGATGCCATGGCAAGGAATGTGCGGTTGGCGCGATCGAGCAAGAACGATACGTAGTACTCCTCTGCGATCGCAGATGCTGGAGTAACAAGTACTTGCTTCACCACATGACCCTTGATGTCGAGGCCAAGGATTCCTTTGGCCTTTTCAGCTGCTTCAGCACCACCGGTTGCCACCTTGACGCCGCCAGCTTTGCCGCGACCGCCAGTCTTTACCTGTGCTTTGATAACAACCAAGCCGCCGATTGTTTCGGCAGCGGCCGCCGCGTCTTCAACGGTTGTGACAACCTCGCCACCGATGACGGGGACACCATGTTTGGCAAAAAGGTCTTTTGCCTCGTATTCGTAGAGATCCACGAAAGCTCCTGAAGGGATATGCACCAGAGCGTGCAGGTGGCTAAACCTACCCGTTCACTTTCTCCCGATTATCTCGGCTTGGGTGTGGGTTTGGTTAGCCCAATTCCCGTTCGACCCAGTCGAGTATTTCGTGCATCGACGTACCAGAAGTAAAGATGGCGGAGACACCGGCGTCTTTCAACGCCTGCGCATCATCAGTGGGAATAACTCCCCCACCAAACACTTTGATGGCGGATGCATCGCGGCGAGCCAACTCGGCCAGCACTTCTGGAAACAGGGTTAAGTGAGCGCCACTCAGAATTGAAATACCAATAGCCGCAGCGTTTACTTGTATCGCTCTCGACGCTATGGACTCTGGTGTTTGATGCAACCCCGTGTAGTGAACTTCACAACCCGCTTCGCGCAACGTGCGCGCCACCACTTTTGCGCCGCGGTCATGACCATCAAGCCCAACTTTGGCGATGATGATGCGGATGGGTTTCATAAGCAGAGAGTATGACTCCGCCAAGCGTTATGTAACAGGAAAAAGCAGAAGCTTTAGTACCAGCGGTGGCTCTTGAAGTGCTTCAAGGCCTTGCAAGGAGTGCCGTACTTACCCTTGATATATTTGACGCCAATCTGAATCTGGATTTCGGGGTTTGCCATGTAGAAATCCACATTGATCTTCATTTTGGTGAGATTTCCGCGATACATCTGGGGAATGCCGAGGAACTTGTGGCCGGTACTGCGCGACTGGAAGTTCCAGTGGCTTTCCTTTTCCCATAACGTAGTCAGGCACTTGAACTGCGTGGGACTCCACTTGTACTTGGCTTTGCCAACGTTGTTTGCGTACCACTTGGCGTATTTCTTGGTCTTAAAGGCATTCTTGCTAGTGAATGGCGCTGCTGACCGGATGGCCTTGAAAGCAGACGCTGAGCGGGAAATGAAAAGTTTGGGAGTCAGTACGACCACTTCTGGAGCGGACATGGTCATCGGAGTTTCGCTGCCGAGGACTGGTTCAGTCGCTGGATCAACGACGGGGTCGGTGACAGGGTCAGTGACTGGATCGACCACCGGGTCAGTCACTGGATTGCTAGCGGGAACTTCGGTCGACAATGGGACTCCGCTGCCAGAACCTTGTGCGTCATTTGCATACGCTGGGCTGAACGACATCGACAGTGCGATTGTCGCGGCTAGGGTGCCGATCAGGCCTTTGAGAGACCGACGGGTTGACCAAGTCATGGGGTTACCGTGCCCCGACCTTCCTGTGGAAGGCAACTCGAGGAGGGGTGAGTTATCCCCAAATTTCAGTTTCTTTGGCGGTCAATTTCCGACATTAAGGACAAATGTGAGTGACGCGCGTCACAAAGAAATGTCTTCAAGCAAGTCCGTCACCAAGGCTGCGATCGGTGAACGCTCGGAACGCGTCAACGTCACATGGGCAAAGAGTGGGTGACCTTTGAGCTTCTCAATCACAGCGGCCACACCATCATGACGTCCGACCCGCAGATTGTCGCGTTGTGCCACGTCATGGGTCAGGACCACACGAGAGTCTTTGCCGATGCGCGACAAAACCGTCAAGAGAACGTTGCGTTCGAGAGACTGGGCTTCATCAACGATGACGAAAGCGTCATGTAAAGACCGACCGCGGATGTGGGTTAGTGGCAAAACTTCGAGCATCTCGCGTCGAACAATCTCGTCAACCACTTCTGGAGACGCCACTGCGCCCAAGGTGTCGTAGACCGCCTGACCCCAGGGGTTCATCTTTTCCGCTTCGGTGCCAGGCAGGTAACCCAACTCCTGTCCACCCACCGCGTACAGCGGACGGAAGACCAAAACCTTGCGATGACTTTGCCGTTCCATCACGGCTTCAAGTCCTGCACATAACGCCAACGCGCTCTTGCCAGTTCCGGCTTTACCACCCAACGACACAATGCCGATTTCTTCGTCGAGCAATAGATCTAGTGCGATGCGCTGTTCAGCAGAACGCCCATGGATGCCAAAAGCTTGCAAGTCTCCGCGAACAAGTTTGATCTGCTTGTCTTGAGTAACTCGTCCAAGTGCGCTACCTCGCGATGAGTGAATCACCAAACCTGTGTGCACTGGAAGATCGCGGACTTCGGGCACCTGCGCAAAACCAGTGTCGTACAAGTCATTCACAGTGTCATCGCCAACTTGAACTTCTGAAATACCGGTCCAACCTGTAGAGACCGCAAGTTCTGCGCGATATTCCTCAGCAGACAATCCAGCGCTCGATGCTTTGACACGCATTGGCAAGTCTTTGCTGACAACTACAACATCATTGCCTTCGTTAGCAAGATTCATTGCTACAGCCAAAATGCGAGTGTCATTGTCGGCTAGACGTAAACCAGCGGGCAATGCCTCTGGATTTGTGTGATTGAGTTCGACATGCAAAGTTCCGCCTTGATCACCGAGTGGAATCGGTGCATCAAGTCGGCCATAACTCACGCGAATGTCGTCAAGTAAACGCAATGCGGTGCGAGCGAAATATCCGAGTTCAGGATGCGTGCGTTTTGCTTCAAGTTCCGTGAGCACAACCACAGGCAAAACGACTGCATGTTCTGCAAATCGCAAAAGTGCGTGTGGATCTGACAGCAAGACTGACGTGTCGATCACATACGTTTTTCGCGCAGTAGCTTTGATCTTTTCCATGCTCGCTTTAGGGACGCGATTTGTTGTTAGGGAAGACTTGCGGCTACTGGCTGCTGGCACTCTGCCTCCACGCGCTCGGGTGTGTCGTAGGCACAAAGTAGAACTGCCTCTGCACGTTTTCACGCAACACGCCGTAAACGGATGATGAAGAATTCAGATTGAAATGCAGGGCTTAGTTGCCGAAGCGACGTTGTCGCTGACCAAAATCGCGAAGAGCTCGGAGAAAATCGATGCGACGGAAGTCTGGCCAATAGGCATCGCAGAACCAAAACTCAGAGTGCGCCGATTGCCACAACAGGAAGCCGCTGAGTCGCTGTTCGCCAGAAGTTCTGATGACGAGATCAGGATCTGGCTGACCTTTTGTATAGAGGTGTGCTTCGATATCTGTGTCATTGAGGTGTTCAGCAATTTCTTCTGTGGACTTTCCGAGCGCCGCTTGTTCTCGCAAGTAGCTGCTGACTGCATCCACAACTTCACGGCGACCGCCGTAGCCGACAGCCATGTTCACGGTCATTCCCTTGACATGCGAAGTGAGATTTTCTGCATCATGCAACGCTTTGTAAGTTGCAGGCGGTAGCACATGGTCAGCACCGACGTGACGAATCTGCCAACGACCGGTCGCTGCCAAATCGTGTGCAGTGGTTTCGATAATTCCAAGCAAAGGAATCAGTTCTGATTCTGCGCGATTGAGATTGTCAGTCGACAACAACCACAGTGTGACTACTTCAACGTCCTGTTCATCACACCAGTTGAGAAAATTGGAAATGCGCAAAGCACCTACGCGATGCCCACGCGATGTCGGGCCGCCTTGCTCTGCTGCCCAACGGCGATTTCCATCCAAGATGATGCCTACGTGGCGAGGACCTGGAAGTTGATTGACGTGACGCTGAAGACGCGCTTCGTAAATCTCCTCAAGCGGAATACGAATGAAGTGCTTGATAGCAGACCATGCACTCATTGCCCCTCATTTCCGTAGGCGCTAACCCTATGACGGACCACGAGGTGCGTGGCAGAGTTGGGGTATGGCATACATCAATCGTTCACAATTCTTAGCGCGTTACAACGAAGTCGATCGCAGCGATAGTGAAGTTGCTCTCCAATCAGTTTTGGCTACCTGCGAACCACGTGAAGTCGGTGATGGTCCGCTTAACGATGTTGCGGTTTTGGTGAAAGACAACATTGAAGCAATCGGATTACCTGGCTGCGCAGGCTCACTTGCATTGATGCCGTTTCCGGCGCAACGAGATGCTCTGCTTGTCACGCGGTTACGTGCTGCAGGTGCTGACATCGTGGGTGCCGCAAACCTTTCGGAATGGGCAAACTTTCGTTCGTCAGAAAGCACTTCCGGATGGTCAGCAGTAGGTGGACTTACTGGCAACCCATGGATTTTGGATCGAAGTGCTGGAGGTTCGTCCGCGGGTTCTGGCGCGGCAGTTGCTGCAGGTTTGGTGTCTGTTGCAATTGGTAGTGAAACCGACGGCTCAATTGTGTGTCCAGCAGCTTTCAACGGCGTTGTTGGTCTGAAACCAACGGTAGGCACGGTTTCGGTTCATGGTGTTGTTCCCATCAGCGAAACTCAAGATGTACCCGGCCCGATTGCTATCGACGTGAAATTGGCAGCGCGGACGTACGAGGTTATTTCAGAACGTGCCGGCATGGTTGATGCTGTCAACAACGCGTCGGTACTCAGCCAGCAATTGCGAATTGGCGTTGCTACATCATTTCTGACTCACCATCACAAAACAGATGCAGTCTTCGAGAGAGCAATCCGCCTGCTCGAACCACAGGTGTCCCACCTCGGCGATGCAAAGATGCCAGAAATGTCAGATGAGATTCATGGTGATGAATACACAATCCTGGCGACCGAAATTCGCGAAGACATGGCACGTTATTTGAAAGATCGCCTCGGCGAGAATGATCTAAATTCTCTAGAAGCAATTGTGGAATTCAATCGCGCAAACGCCGAACATGAACTGCAGCATTTTGGTCAAGACATATTTGAGTATGCACTTACTATGGAAGGGCGGGCGAGCGACGCCTACAAAAACGCGCGCAAACGCAGCAGTGAATGGGCAGAGAGTGAATGCCTCGGTCCAGCATTGAATTCATTCGATCTCTTGATTGCGCCCGCCTACGGACCAGCGTGGAAATCCGATCTGACGCAAAGTGTGAAAGTGAGCGGAGGGGCCGTAACAAGTCCGTCAGCGTTGCTCGGCTGGCCACTGCTATCGGTTCCAATGGGGCTTGTTGATGGCTTGCCAGTTGCGATGGCAATTGTTGGTCGCGCACATGATGAAGCGCGCATGTTGGCGTTAGGTGAGATTGTGATGAACATCCTTGGCACTCGTGCTGTCGACGGATTTAAGCCAGAATTTCGCAGACCACAACGCGGTTAAAACTCAAGCAAAATTTTTTGCGAAATAAGCAAGTGCGCCTTCGAGAGTGTCCACGATTTCTGTCGCGTGACGCAACACTCCATGTGCATGTGTTGTGGTGACAGCTAATACTTTCGCGCCAGCTGCAATACCTGCAGTCACACCTGCCGGCGCATCTTCGATGACGAATGTCTGATGTGGATCGAGTCCCATCAATGATGCACCGAGTAAATATGGTTCTGGATGCGGCTTGCCATTGGTGACATCATCAAAGGTCACAAATACATCGGGGATAGGCAGGCCAGTTTCAGTCAATCGTGCAACGGCGAGTTCACGCTGACATGAGGTCACAATCCCCCAACGGAAATCTGGATGAGCCTCGAGCCACGCGAAAAGTGCTCGAGCACCTGGATAAGCGACGGTGCCACTGACGTCTTCGACTTCATTCTTGAGATGCCACTCAGTCCAATGATCGAATTCCGATTCGCGCTCGGGACCGAGAAGTGTTGCAATGAATTGACGTGCAGGAATTCCATGCAATTCATCGAGAACGCCCACTTCAAAACCAGCAGCTTCCGCAAGCCGATCCCAGCATCGAGCAACACTCTCGCTTGAATCAACCAAAGTGCCATCAAGATCAAAAAGGACTGCGTATTTCGTCACGGTGGCGGAGTCTAATCTCGCTAGTCTCGCGCTATGCGAAGTCGCGCGTATGCACTTTTGTTACTGTCGATGTTGTCGTGGGGACTCGCAAATCCACTTTCAGACATTGCAGTTGACCAATTGTCGGTAGGTGCTGTGTTCGCGACAGAAGTGGCATCCGGTGCATTGGTACTTACCGTCATTGGATTGTTGACAGGAAAACTTTCTTTTGAACATTGGCGATGGGCCATAGTTTTAGGATTACTCGAACCTGGGCTGACATATCTTTTTGGAAATCTCGGCTACTCCCACGGCACGGTTTCCACTGGATTGATCATCATGCAATCTGAAGTCATCTTTTTGGCAATCTTTGGCTGGATCTGGCTGAAGGAAAGCATCGGCGGACGAGAAGGTGCAGCCATTTTGCTTGGCACCTTCGGCGCAATGCTGGTGGGTTGGTCAGCATCATCAGATCAAGCTGGAGAAGTTGTCTCAACTATCGCATTCTTCATAGCGGCAATAGCCGCAGCTGGCTACGCAGTTTCCATCCGCAAATTCGCAACCCTAAAAAATAGCGCCAACATGTATTCAGTCGTCTGGATGCAGAGCCTTGTCAGTCTGGCAATGGCGCTCATCGCATTGCCGATAACGCAGAACCTGGGGACGACCGGAGTCGCTGCAGACTTGTCAGCCATTGCTGCGGCGATCGGTGCGGGAGTGTTCGGAGTGGCAATTCCATTCGTGTTGTTTTCATGGGCATCCACCGCGGTGCCATCACGTCATGCAGCACTCGCACTCAACATCATTCCTGTTGCAGGAATCAGCATTGGTGCACTCATCGGCAGAGGATTACCGACGCCTCTGCAGTTTGCAGGTGGTGCTCTAGTGCTCTTGAGTTTGCTCGCGATGCAAACCCAAGAGACGCACTAATCCTTCAAACCAAAACGATTATGAATCGCAAGCAACGGACGCGGTGCCCACCAGTTGTACTTGCCTGCAATGCGCATCAACGCTGGCACAAGTAGACCGCGAACCACAGATGCATCGAGCAGGATTGCAAAAGCAATACCAAAGCCCATCATCTTGATGCTGGTCACACCACTAGTCACAAATGCGGCAAACACAACAGCAAGCAAGAGCGCCGCAGCCGTGATGATGCGACCACTGCGCTGCAGACCCAAAGCAACCGCTTCGACTGTGTCGCTGCCCTTATCGTGCTCTTCTTTGATGCGTGACAACAGGAATACTTCGTAATCCATGGAAAGACCGAAAGTAACAATGCCGATAAGAACGAGAGTTGAAGTGTCGAGCGTGCCGGTGACTGTGTAGCCACCGGTCAACCACTGCAAGTTTCCATCTTCAAACATCCATGTAAGAACCCCAAGAGTTGCTCCAAGACTCAAAACATTGAGAAGAACTGCCTTAATTGGTAGCACCACACTGCCGGTGTACAAGAACAACACGATCAACGTTGCGATAGCAATCCACAGCAGCGCCTTAGGCATCGCATGAGCGACGCCATTTTGCGAGTCGGTGTAGTCAGCAGATCCACCGCCAACCAACGCTGACGAATTCAAGTCACGAAGTTGGGTAATAACATCTTGCGCAGTCGGAGTGCGCGACCCGACATCGACAAACATACGGAGTCGAATCCATTCACCCGATTGCATTGTTGTCATTGGCCACGGAGTTCCCGGGGCCAATGGAATCCAAGCACCGTTTACGGCAATGCCTTGCGGGGCTTCAACGCGGACTACATGGTCAAAAGCAGACGCACGCAATGCGTAATCCGCATTTCCAATTTCATCTGAGTTCTTCATGACTGGCAGAAGCACTTCGATCGGTGTCGATTCATTACTGGTAAATCGTTCTCGCAAAACCTGAGCGGACACTGCCGCGCGATCCGAAGCTGGCAAAACTCGGTCATCTACTTGAGAAAACTGAGCGGTGACTGCAGGAGTCGCCAGACTCACCAAGACCGCCACTGTTCCGATCACAGTCAACCATGGACGACGCATGACGAAGTGCGCGATACGTGACCAGCCGCCTTCATCTTTCGGAGTCAAATCTCCGCGACGTATTTTCAACTTGTCAATGCGATGTCCAAGCAAACGCAGCGCAGCAGGCAGTGGAATCACTGCACCAGCAACTGCGGTGAGACAGACAGCGACACCACCGTAAGCGAAAGACTTCAAGAATGTCTGAGGGAAAACGATGAGGGAACCGAGAGTTAGAGCCACTGTGAAGCCAGAAATCATGACCGTATGACCAGCAGTCTGAACCGTTGTTTTTACTGCTTGATCAACACTTGCTCCACGCCCGAGCTCTTCACGGAAACGGTTCACAATTAAGAGCGCATAATCGATGCCAAGCCCCATACCGAGGCCAGTGATCAAATTGAGGGCAAAAACGCTCACATCAGTGAATTGCGAAACACCCAGCACTGCAAGCAATGCGCCAGCAATTGCACTAAACGCCACCACCATCGGCATACCTGCAGCGACTGCGGTTCCGAACACAACAAGCAACATCAAAATTGTGAGAGGAATGGAAATCATCTCCGCAAATTTGATGTCTTCAGTGATACGACCATTGATGCCGTTCATAATCGCGCCAGCGCCACCTGGATAAATGCTGAGTGCACCATCCTTTTCTGGCAACATCGCGACAATGTTCTTGGAAATGCGATTGTTCTTGTCAACCGAGTCGCCACTGAGATACACCATGACGAGAGCCAATTCGCCATCAGCAGATTTCAATTGCTCTGGTTTGCCGAGTGTCCAATATGACGAGACGCTTTCAACGCCATCGACAGCAGAAATTTCGTCAATTACTTTTTGCACTTCTGATTGCACGCGGTCTGTGTCAACAGAATTTGGAGATGATTCATCGCCGATTGCTAACGTCAAATATGGATCTTTGACCGCAAAGTCATCGCGAAGAATTTCAAACACTTTGTAGCTGTCGGAGTTGAGATCGCTATAGCCACCACCTGACATGCGCCCGATGACAGCACTCCCGACGGCGCCAGCAATGGTGAACACCACAAGGCTCGAAATCAGGACGGTTTTCGGATGGGTACTTACCGCATGTGCGAAACGGCGAAACACATTCACTCCTCGCGGCGACGTGCACCGCAGCTCATTCATTGCGCAGAATTAGTGAGCGCTTGATTGACTTTCGCTCTGTTCTGCGATTCGGATTGCCGACATTGCCAACTCTTCGTTAAAACCAATTTTCCGATAGAGGGCAAGAGCTCCACGATTGCTAGCCCGCACTCCTAAACCAACCCTTTGTGCATGGTTCGCGAAGTGCTGTTGACCTGCCAAAATTGTAACGAGAGAACCAAATCCTCGCCTCCGCGCATTTTTGTCGACCGCCACCGAGTTGATGACTTTCTCACCAGATTGCCAAGTAACCCCTGCGCTCACGGCAACAATGTGACCCAACTCATCTCGAATAACAATCCAAAAATCCAGCTCAGGATTTCCCGGCCGCACCGCAGAATCCGGTCCGTGAAGAGCGAGAAACTTGTCAATCTCGCTGTCACACTCCCCTGGAGCTACAACGCTGGCACCTTTGACAACCCGCTGTGGTGGAAAAGGATGGGTTCTGATCAAGTAGTAAAAATCACGACGCTTTTCTAGATGCAGCTCTTCTGCAAGATCGGTCGGAATGCTCACCAAAGTAGGTGCAAATCCTGAAGTGGTTGCCTGCGCGATGATGCGAGCGTATTCCAGAGAATGCGGTTGACCTACATACACCAAATACGTTTCACTCTCAGTGACGGAGAGACATGCATCAAAATCCTCTCCGCGCCATCCGAGCCTAAATTGATGGCGAGGAATTTGTGTCTGAATAAAAGCTGGTGCAGCATCAAGAAATTCTGCAGATTCGAAAAAAATCATGGTGCCCACGGAAGCGGTGCCGTCACAATTGCAGCGACGCCTAGGAAGATCATCACGCAACCACCAATAATTCGCATGACCACAAGCCGCTGCGGACTCGATGCAAACCAGGAGCGTGCAGTTCCAGCAATCACTCCCCAAGTTCCGTCAGAAAGTAGGGCGAGAACTGAAAAAATCGCACCAAGCGTCAACAACTGCAAAGTGACACTGCCAAGAGTGCGATCAACAAATTGTGGCAATACGGCCGCGAAGAAAACAATCGCTTTTGGGTTAAGAACTCCAACGACAAATCCTTGACGTAACGTAAGAAGTTGTGATGGTTGCGGTTCAGTCACATTCGTCATATTTTCTGCGTGAACCACGCGGTGACGCAAAGCATCAATTCCCAAGTAGACCAAATAGGTGCCGCCAGCCCATTGCACACAGCTGCTGAATAGTTGTGAAGATTGAAGAAGTGGCCCAAGTCCAACTGCGACCAACGCCGAAAGTAGCAACATCCCCGCAGCATTTCCGCAGACCGTAAGAAATGAAATCCAGCGGCCAAATGCAATGGCACGAGCGATGGTAAACATCACGCTAGGTCCAGGCGCCAAGATGATTAAAATCGACGCAACGAGATACGGAACTAAGTGCTGAGAAGCAATCACGCGAGCATGCTATCTAAGTGGTCAGGCCAAAGTAATAAAGAGTTTCTCGAGTTCATCGAGGGCTTTTTGATTGTCTTTACCCTTCGTGGTGACGCATTGCCGAAGTCCACCGGCCACCAAACGGAAACCAGCTTTATCTACAGCGCGCGAAACAGCTGATAGCTGAGTAACTACGTCGTGGCAATCGCGACCTTCTTCGAGCATGCGAATGACGCCGCCGAGTTGACCTTCAGCACGGCGAAGACGTTTGATGACTTCGTCACTGGTGATGTCGTCGAGTTCCATTGAAACCTCCAAGGTTGTTGGAAGTGTACCCCCCGGGGTACCTACGTCACAGGTTTCTTTCCCCTACCTTTGCGCCGTGGCAATTTTGGTAGACAACGCGCATTGGCCGCGCTGGGATCGAATGTGGTGCCACCTCGTCAGCGATACATCGCTTGACGAACTTCATGAATTTGCAGCTCGACTAGGAATTCCGGAACGCGGTTTTGGTGGCGATCATTACGACCTGCCTGAGGATTACCGAGATCGTGCAATTGCGCTAGGAGCGATTCCAACGAGCTCGCAAGACATTGTCAGAGCCCTTCGAGCATCTGGTCTGCGCAAGTACACACGGCACCAGCCGTAAAACTAGAAACCGAGTTCTTCGCGGACTTTGCGTTCAGCGACAAAAGACATAAATGGCACGGTGCCGGCAAGTAAGTACAAAGCCGCTTTCTTCCAACTCCACTTTGCATCAAGCGCAAGTGAAAGTGTCACAATGAAATAAATCAGATACAGCCAACCGTGTGCCATCCAAGCAAGTGACGTCCAATGGCCCGTGAAATGAAAAATGTATTTGTAAGGAATCGCTACGAGAGTGAGGAATGCGAGGACAACACCAGTCAGCCATGCCATCACTTTGAATCGATCAAAAGCGTTTTTCAAATTCTTATCGGTCATAGGTGAACCTTACTTCCTACGCGCTCTCAACTCGTCGCGAACAAATCGCCCATAAAGCGCGGCACAGAAAGCACTGAAAATCCACCATTGCCAGGCATACATCAAATTTCGAAGATCAATTCCCACTGGTGGCGTCACAATTTCCGAGCGTGAAATTTCAGCAAATGTCAGCGTCTCACCTTTAAAGGCGGCCATTTCTGTTGCAACGATGTAGCCATCGCGAACATCACTCTTCCAACGGAGCACCAAATCATCAGTGTTGATTGCCGAAACTTCAGACATGATGTCGTAAATCGCTGGTAATGGATTTGACTCCTGGGCTGGTTGGATGCGGCCGCGCAACGTGACGCTTTCATTCCAGTGTGACTCATGACGTGTGGCCACAAAAGCGACAGCGATACGCGTGCCATCTGACATCACGAGTGGACACACTCTCCACAATGCTGAAGTGCTCAGTGGTTTGACGACAAAACTTTCACCACAGCGCAAATCACCAGATGCATTTACTAGTTGTCCATACGATGATTCCGGTACGTATTCGCCGACCGAAGAAATTTCATTTAATGCCACCGCTGGACTCGCCATAATTTCACGTGCTAAATCATCGCGATGTGCTGCGGAGTATTGCCAAAGGCCCAAAGCAGCGGTGCCACTCAATCCCACCAACATTGCCACGGTGGCAAAAGTGAGGCGAATCAGCAGCCGCTTGTTCACTTGTCTTGCTCGTTGTATTTCTTGTCTAGTTTTTTCAAACGCGAATTCATGTTACGCCAAAGAAAAATAACGGAGCCCGCCATTAAGAGAAAGAAAACTCCACCGAGCCAGCCGGCACTAAAGCGATCATCACTTGGAAGTTCATTTGCTGCAATGACAATTTGGAGAACTGCGTTCGACATGGTCACCACTTCTTTCTCGCGAGCTAGTGGCGAAGTTCGAGAATCCTCGAAACCGCGCTAGTCTCCAATCCTGCCAGCATGCGACGAGGAGGTGGCGGATGGTCGACCGCACACGAGTCCCCGCACATCTCCATGACCGCTATGGCATCAAACCTGCTAATCGACCTCTGACTGTCATCGCCGCGCTTACAGCGATGGCTCTCAGCGCGTACCTCTTCACGTCAATCAATGCTCGAGTCTCTGATGCCCCAACCAGTCGACTGCTCTCGTGGCAAGTGATTACTCCACTTACTGTTGAAGTGAAATTCACAGTTTCTGGAAATGTTGATAGTCCACTCGTTTGCGTGATTCGCGCACAGGACGAGGATCGATTTGATGTGGGATATGCATTGGCGCGTGTTGATCATCCTCAAGCAGACGCTACTTTTGATGTCGTACTTGCGACTCGCGAAGAAGCATTCGCGGTGCCGGCCCCTGTGTGCGAAGCCAGCGACTCCCCCGGATTGCTCGGCAGCCACTTCCGCCCTGGGCTACTTCCCCCTGCGCAAGATCACGGTCTTTTCATTCCAGGTGAGCAGATCACCAGCAGTCTCGACTGATTCGCTACCTTTCGCTCATGTCTGAACACATCACGTGGCTCACCCAAGCTGCCTACGACCGACTTGCTAATGAACTCGCTGAACGTCAAGGACCCATCAGAGATGAGATCACCAAGCGCATTGTGATTGCTCGTGAAGAAGGCGATTTGAAAGAAAACGGCGGCTACCACGCCGCACGTGAAGAACAAGGCAAAAATGAAGGTCGCATCGCGCATCTTGAAGCTTTGCTAGAACACGCACGCATTGGTGCTCCAGAAGTTCCAGACGGACATGCCGCAATTGGTCGCGTAGTCACCATCGAATTTGCACCAGGCGAACAAGAGTCGTATTACATCGGTTCAGCCGAAGAATCTGCTGTTACGCATCACGATGTTTTGTCACCTTCTTCACCGCTTGGTGACGCAATCATCGGCCGACAAATTGGTGATGAAGTCGCCTACACACTTCCAAATGGAAGAACCATCACTGTTGTTCTTGTCGATGTGCAGCAGCATTAATTGTGTTTTGGCGAATCATTGGCGGAGTCCGCAATCGAATTCCACTTCTGCGTGAACTTCCGGTTGAAGTAACTGCAATGAGTGCTGTCGCATTCAGCGTTGCACTTGGCTTCGGAATTCTTGCCCCAATTATTCCTGCATTCGCAAAAGAATTCGGCGTGAGCACCTTCGCTGCTGATGCAGTGATTTCTGTCTTTGCAGCAATGCGATTGGTTTCAGCGCCCCCATCGGCAAAATTCCTCGATTGGTTTGGCGAACGAAAAGTTTTGAGTTACGGACTTCTCATTGTCAGCGCAAGTTCTTTTGCAGCAGGTTTGTCGCAAAACTACTGGCAACTCATTGTTCTGCGCGGCCTCGGTGGACTTGGTTCAACCATGTTCACGGTGTCTGCAATGGCAGTGATCTTGCGTGTGGTTGATGCAGACATGCGCGGTCGTGCAGCGAGTGCATATTCAGGCGGCTTTCTTACAGGTGGACTCGCCGGTCCCGCAGTTGGCGGATTTATTGCGAGCATTTCATTGCGAGCACCTTTTTTCGTCTACGCCAGCACATTGCTCCTTGCATCGCTGGTTGCGCACTTGTCGTTGAAGAACGCTCATCTTCATCAACACGCCAATGAGCCCACGTCTCCAACACCTGGAAAAGCAGAACTTTTTGCGGCGCTGCGCACCCGCCCATACCGCGCGATGTTGATTGCACAACTCTTCAATGCATTTGCCCGCTTCGGTGTCATCAACGGACTCGCGGCACTGTATGTCGTTGAAGCTCTCGGACAATCTGTCGGCTTGGCGAGTACTGGTTTTCTGTTCAGCGCCGCAGGTCAGGCCGCACTACTTGGATACGCGGGTCGCGTTACAGATACCCGTGGTCGCAAACCAACTTTGCTGATTGGTGTGGTTGGAACTGCTGTTGGCGTGTTCATGATCGGTGCATTCGAAAACGTACCGATGTATTTCCTCGCAATGTTGATTCTCGGTCTTAGCGGCGCCTACTTATCTGCCGCCCCATCGGCCATCCTGGGAGATGTCAGCCAAGGGCATCCTCGAGGACCAGTGGTTGCAGTCGCTCAAATGTCGGCAGATTTCGGTGCGATTTTTGGACCACTCGCAGCAGGCTTCTTACTCGACTCCACCGGGACATTCACGTGGCCGTTCTACATCGGCGGCATGTTGATGCTCGCCGTGGTGATTCTCGTCGTCAGAATGCCGGAGACTCTCACTCGCGCATAAGGTTTGACCATGACATCTGGTCTCCCGCACTTACAAACACTCTACGTCGGCTTGGGTTGCTTCTGGGGTGCCGAAAAGAAATTCTGGAACACACCTGGCGTCGTTGAAACTGAAGTTGGCTACCAAGGTGGCCATGGAATTCGACCAACCTATCGCGAGGTCTGCACAGGCCTGACAGGTCATGCAGAAAATGTCAAAGTTGTGTACGACGAATCAATCATCTCCACACGCGACATCTTGCGGATATTTTGGGAAAACCACGATCCGACTCAAGGTAATCGGCAAGGTAATGACATCGGCACCCAATACCGAAGCGTTGTGTATTGGACCAATGAAAAACAAGAACTTGTTGTCCGCGAAACTCTCGCTTCATTCAGCTCGATTCTCACCACCGCCGGCCTCGATCCCATCACTACTGAAATCGGAAATGCAGACCAACACACGTTTTGGCCAGCCGAGGAATATCACCAAAAGTATTTACAAAAGAATCCCAATGGATACGACTGCCATGCACACACAGGGTTCCACCTTCCAAACGAGTGAAGGCTCCGTCGAAGTCCCGCGTTTAACTTCGGGTCAGACCAGCAAGTTTGATAGCGATGCCATCGAGAATGTCATGTTCGCTAATGAAAAGCGAACCGTTTGGAACGTGATGCATGATGCGATCTAGGACGAGTGCTCCAGCGGCAATAACGTCAACACGACCTGGATGCATGTAGGGAAGCTCGGCGCGAGCACTACGTGTCATGCCGAGAAATTTCCGACTGACAGTGTGAACTGCTTCGCGCGAAATGACGCTTCGATGAATCGCGTCTCGATCATATTTTTCTAACCCCAAAGCCATCGCCGCTACGGTTGTCACTGACCCTGCGAGGCCTACCACTGTTTTCGCATTTGTGATTGGAACAACTTCTGCAGCAAGTGCAATCGCTTGATCGATGTCTGCAGTCGCGAGGGCAATTGCTTCTTCTGATGGCGGATCTTCTGACAAATGCCGTTCAGTCATCCGCACACAGCCAACATTTACTGAACGCGCAAACTCAGGAGCATGGGTACCGAAGACAAACTCGGTTGAACCTCCGCCAATATCGAGCACCAAGAATGGTCCAAGGGCGTCGTGATCGAGGCCACTCGTTGCTCCAAGAAAAGAAAGTTCCGCCTCTTCATCGCCGCTAATGACATCAAGTTCGCAATTGAGTCGAGCACGAACACCTTCAGCAAATTCATCGCGGTTGCTGACATCACGAGAGGCACTAGTCGCAACAAATCGAATTTTCTCAACCTCGTGGGCGGCAATCACGGCTGCATATTTTTCGCACGCTTCGAAAGTGCGTTGCAGCGCGGCCTCGCTGAACCTTCGATTGGCATCAACACCTTCACCTAGGCGCACTACGGTCATGCGCCGGTCATGTTCCACCATCTGGCCAGATCCATCCACGTCAGCAATCAAAAGTCGAATGGAATTGGTGCCGCAATCAATCGCAGCCACTCGCGTCATTGTCATTCGCCACCTTCAACTGCACACTGGCCGGCATTGCCCCAATCACCAAGCACATCAAGAGCCTGATCTCCAAATGGATTGACACCACGGCCCTTGGCAAGGGATTGACCGACCAACACATGTAAACATTTCACGCGATCAGGCATGCCACCAGCAGAAATTCCGTCGATTTCAGGGACATCACCCAGTGCCGCACGGTCCGCTAAATATGACTCATGCGCACGTTGATATTGCGCACGCAGTTCTTCATCGACGGCGAGCTGTGCTTCCATTTCGCGCATCAATCCACCCGCTTCAAGTCCACCAATCAAACCTGTGAGCTTTGGACAGGTGATGTAGTACGTCGTTGGAAACGGCGTGCCATCGGGAAGTCTCGGCGCAGTTTTCACCACATCCGGCTGTCCGCAACTGCAGCGATGCGCAACCTCAATGACGCCACGAACTTCTCGACCACGTTGGCGCGACATTGAAGCAATGTCTTGCGCGGAAACTGAATTTTCCACGTTATTCGTCAACCGAAACTAGAAGAGGTGGTGCAGTCTTTCCTGCATCTTCAAGCGAATTCCACATCACCGTGTACCACGCAGGACGGGAGTTGGATGAACTTGTTGAAACCGAAGCAACAGAATTCACTTCGTCCGCTTCCAAAACGATGTACCCAACTTCGTGTGGCATGACGAAATGTAAACGTGAACGCGCTTGCGCCTTGACGTATGCAGGGTCTTGCCAACGCACAACCTCAGTTTCCAAATTCTTCACGAGCTGAATATTGATTGATTGCTTGTCTCGCAGTTCATTGATGCGCGTTTGCTGATCGAGCAATTGTTTGATGGGAATTGCTAGCGAAAGCAGCGAGAGAAATAGCACGACAGCCAGAATTCCAGCGCGCGATGTGAGTAGAGAAACACCCCGTATCTCAGCAGAGTTACGGGGTGTTTTCTTCATGTGCAGATTGTGCAGTGCTTAGCGCTTGAAGCGTGGGAACGACGCTGCACCAGCGTAAACCGCTGCATCATCAAGTTCTTCTTCAATGCGAAGCAACTGGTTGTACTTTGCAACGCGTTCTGAACGAGCAGGTGCACCGGTCTTGATTTGACCACAGTCGGTAGCGACTGCGAGGTCAGCAATGGTGGTGTCCTCAGTTTCGCCTGAACGGTGGCTCATCATCGAGCGGTAACCAGCGCGGTGTGCCATCGCAACTGCATCGAGAGTTTCGGTCAAGGTACCAATCTGGTTTACCTTCACAAGCAACGCGTTTGCAGTGCCCGCGGCGATACCACGTGCAAGACGTTCTGGGTTTGTAACGAACAAGTCGTCACCGACTAGCTGAACTTTTGCACCGAGGACGTCGGTGATGTGCTTCCAGCCATCCCAGTCATCTTCGCTCAATGGATCTTCGATAGAAACCATTGGGAAGTCCGCAACGAGCGATGCGTAGTAGGTCACCATTTCTTCAGCAGTGCGCTGCTTTCCTTCGAAGGTGTACTTGCCGTCTTTGTGGAATTCAGAAGCTGCCACATCCAAAGCCAATGCAATGTCAGAACCAAGTTTGAGACCAGTTGCTTCGACTGCGGTTGCAATGAGATCAAGAGCTGCACGGTTGCTTGCAAGATTTGGAG
>JBEGON010000057.1:0-5903 GCA_041181965.1 Actinomycetota bacterium | reverse complement strand
AGTGCCATCCAACTTGCCGCGGTGGGCCAAACCCTGAGTCCACGCAAAGATGGATGCGATGGGGTTAGTCGAAGTGGGCTTGCCTTGCTGATGTTGACGGTAGTGACGAGTCACAGTGCCGTGTGCAGCTTCTGCTTCAACCGTGCGACCGTCTGGAGTCATCAAGACTGACGTCATCAAACCAAGGGAACCAAAGCCCTGCGCGACAGTGTCAGACTGCACGTCACCGTCGAAGTTCTTACATGCCCAGACGTAGCCGCCTTCCCACTTCATCGCAGAAGCGACCATGTCGTCGATCAAGCGATGTTCGTAAGAAATGCCGGCCGCATCAAATTCTGACTTGAATTCGTTTTCGTAGACCTCAGCGAAGATATCTTTGAAGCGACCGTCGTAGGCCTTCAAAATGGTGTTCTTGGTAGAAAGGTAAACCGGGTAATTACGAGCCAAGCCGTAACGCATTGATGCGCGGGCAAAGTCGCGAATGCTGTCGTCCAAGTTGTACATCGCCATCGCAACACCAGCGCTTGGGAAATCAAACACGTTGAGTTCCATTGGTTCACTGCCATCTTGTGGCGTGAAAGTAAGTGTGAGCTTGCCTTCACCTGGAATCTTCACGTCAGTAGCGCGGTACTGATCACCGAACGCGTGACGGCCAACAACAATCGGTTTGGTCCAACCCGGTACCAAGCGTGGAATGTTGCTGATGATGATTGGTTCGCGAAAAATTACACCACCGAGGATATTGCGAATAGTTCCGTTTGGAGACTTCCACATTTTCTTGAGACCAAATTCTTCAACGCGAGCCTCGTCTGGAGTGATGGTTGCACACTTCACACCAACGCCATGCTTCTTAATTGCGTTTGCTGAATCAATAGTGACCTGATCATCCGTTGCATCGCGATGTTCGATACCAAGATCGTAGTAGTCAAGATTGACGTCCAAGTAAGGCAAAATCAACTGGTCTTTGATGAACTGCCAGATGATGCGAGTCATTTCGTCGCCGTCAAGTTCGACGACGGTGCCAGTTACTTTGATTTTCGACATGATGTTTTTACCTAATCCTTAGAGACTCTGTACGTCGGCTTGCTTTGCACGAACTGCTTCAGCAGCTTCGAGAAGTCCAGCCTTTTCATTGTCAGTCAATGCAGTTTCCACGACCTTGTTCACGCCGTTGCGACCGATTGCGGCTTCGACGCCGAGATACACGCCAGAGATTCCGTATTCACCATCAACCCATGCACACACTGGCATCACAGCGCCGCTGTCTTCAATAACAGCTTTTGCCATGCGTGCTGCTGCAGCGGACGGTGCGTAGTACGCAGAACCCGTCTTGAGCAACGCAACAACTTCGGCACCACCATTGCGCGTGCGAACAACAAGTTCTTCGATCTTGTCAGCGGAAAGCAATTCTGAAAGTGGCTTGCCATCGACAGTACAACGCGAAGGAACTGGAACCATGGTGTCGCCATGGCTACCGAGAGTGAGCGTTTTGACGCTTGCAACTGGAACGTTCAGAGTTTCTGCGACGAAGTGCGTAAAGCGCGCGGTGTCGAGCATGCCCGCTTGACCCAACACGCGGTTCTTTGGAAAACCGCTCGCCAATTGGGTGAGCGCTGTCATTTCGTCGAGTGGATTCGACACAACGATGATGACCGCTTCTGGTGCGTGCTTTGCGATGTTTTCCGCAACCGAACGCACAATTTTTGCGTTGGTTTCGATCAAGTCCATGCGGCTCATGCCAGGTTTGCGCGGCAAACCAGCTGTGATGACCACAACATCTGAACCTGCAATGGCTTCGTAACCTTCGCCATTCGGTCCAGTTGTTTGCCCCACAACCTTGGTTTCAAAGCCTTCAATAGAACGTGACTGATTCATGTCGAGCGCAAGTCCTTCAGGCTTGCCCTCGAGAATGTCAGTCAGAACTACTGTTTCAAAAATGTCGTATTCGGCCAAACGTTGTGCAGTGGTCGAACCATAAAAACCGGCACCGATAACTGCGACTTTTCCGCGGCGAGCCATAACAGCCTCCATTAGGTCCGTCAAAGTGTCTTGACGTCAAGATATTCCCCAAGCCTACCCCGCAGCAGAAGGCCGAAATCACTGGGGAGTTGGCACCACGATCGCCAAAATCGTGAGGGAAATGAACAGAAAAGACATCATCAGAATGTCGAGACCACGGTTCCGAACCGCGAAAACCTGAGGGTCTTGTGCAGGTTTGCGAATGCGATCAAACAAGACGTATCCCATAGCAGCCGCTACTGAACCTGCGCCGTAGCGAAATGAACCGAATGCCATTTCAAAAAGGGAAAGTCCCAACAAAGCGAAAATGACATTGCGTTTCATGGTTGAAGACTAATCACGCAGTGTGTGTTTTTGGTCGAACGTTTGCGAGAACCACTGCGAGTGCGGTCATGCTGATTGCCGCAATCAGTTGAATCGACACATCACTTCCAGAAGTTGGCACGAAGATGTCAAGAAAAAGTGAACCGATGAGTTGACCCGTAACGCTTCCCATTGCGAAACGCAGGCTGCCAAGAAGTTTGATGACGCGTGATGCAGTAATGATGAAGAGCAACCCAAAGAGTCCGCCAAGATACAAATAGAACGCATTGGTCGGCAATGGTTCAAAGGTGTAGTGACCTGTTGCAATTCCCAAACCAAACAACGTGTAAAGCAACGTTGTCCCAACGATGAAGTTCATCAGTGCAGCAGTAACTGGTGAACCAGCCTTGATGTTGACGTGCCCGTTGAACGAATGTTGCACCGAAACCCCTGCTCCAACACCCAAGGCTGCGATGACGGCCAAGATTGGAAAATCTGTACTTTCGATGCGATGTGAGACTGACACAGCAACTGCTGCGATAGCGGCAACCGCTGCGACGATGCGATTGCTGCTTGGATCAATTCGCCCTTGGGGCCCAATGCCGAAACGATCTACTGCCAAAGATGAGGCAATCTGTCCGCCGACGGTCGCGATAGTGAAGATTGCTACGCCCACTAAGGGAACAGTGACGGATTGAATCGCAACGAATGTCGCTCCAACACTTCCGCCAATGCACTGCCACCAGAAAATTTCTTTGGCTCGCAACGCAGCTCGTAGCTTTGCGAAACCCTGTCGAGTTTGTGGAGAGAAAAGCGCATAGAGAGAAAGCAAGATCAATCCTGTGGTGAAGGAAACAACTGCTGCTTCTACGCCATTGTGTAGACGAAATGACAATTCACCATTGACCCGCGATTGCAACGTGGTGAGCGCGCCAACCACAATTGCAAGAAATTGCGCGAAATAGTGATGCTCGTGTTTTGTCGTCATGGCTAGTGGAAGAAATGCCGCGTGCCAGTGAAGTACATGGTGATGCCTGCAGCTTTCGCTGCTGCAATAACTTCTTCATCGCGAACAGAGCCGCCTGGCTGAACCACTGCTCTCACTCCAGCATCGATAAGTGTCTGCAAACCATCTGCGAAAGGGAAGAACGCATCGGAAGCTGCAACCGAACCGGCTACTCGCTCCCCTGCACGCGACACAGCAAGTGCTGCAGAATCAACGCGATTTACCTGGCCCATACCAATGCCAACTGCTGCGCCTTGCTTTGCAAGCAGAATTGCATTGCTTTTCACACTCCGACAAGCGGTCCACGCGAAAAGTAAATCTGAAAGAGTTGCTGCATCTGATGCTTCGCCGCTCACAAGTTTCCATGAAGACGCCGAATCACCTTCAGCCTGCAGTTTGTCTTGAACCTGTACAAGTACGCCGCCATCAATGCTGCGCATCTCAACACCCTCTCCTTCAAAAGGAGCAGGTACTTGAAGAATGCGAATACTTGGTTTTGCCTGCAAGATCTCAAGTGCTGCCGGCTCATAATCAGGAGCAACAATGACTTCAGTAAATACTTCTGCCACTTGACGTGCCATATCTGCAGTGACCACGCGATTTGCGGCAATCACTCCGCCAAAAGCACTTACTGGATCTGTTGCGTGAGCTTTGCTGTGAGCATCTGCGATGTTTCCGCCGACAGCGATTCCGCAAGGATTGGTGTGTTTAATGATCGCAACTGCAGGCTCAGAAAAATCATAGGCAGCTCGGCGAGCGGCATCTGCATCTACGTAATTGTTATACGACATTTCTTTGCCATGCAATTGCTTGGCGCCCGCAATGGCAACATCACCAAAACCTGCTGTGTACACGGCCGCGCGTTGATGCGGATTTTCTCCGTAGCGCAACACATTCTGTCGCTTGTACGTCACGCCAATCCAATTGGGAAAGCCGCTTCCATCATCAGTTTTGGTGACAACATTGCCGATCCACGATGCCACATTCACGTCATACGTTGCAGTGTGTTGGAAGGCCTCCGCCGCAAGGCGTTGGCGTTGCGCAAGAGTGAAGCCACCAGCTTTTGCTGCGGCAATCACTTCGTCGTAGCGAGATACATTGACGACAATCGCAATGTTCGCATGATTTTTCGCACTCGCGCGCACCATGGCTGGTCCGCCAATATCAATCTGTTCGATGCACTCATCAATGCTCGCGCCACTCATCACCGTCTGGGTGAATGGATAGAGATTGATTACTGCGAGTTGAAATGGTTCGATTCCCATCTCAACGAGTTGCTGTGTGTGCGAATCCAAACGCAAATCTGCGAGTAATCCACCATGCACATTCGGATGCAAGGTTTTCACGCGACCATCGAGACATTCTGGAAAACCAGTGACATCAGAAACCTGAATTACGGGGATTCCGGCATTGGCGATGGTTGCAGCGGTACTTCCTGTCGACACCATTTCGACACCAGCATCGTGAAGTGCTGTGGCAAGCTCGATCAAACCAGTTTTATCCGACACTGAAATCAGTGCGCGCTTTATGGGACGCTGGTCTGTCATTGGGCAACCGCCTTCTTCTGGGCAAAGTCTTTCACTACTTGAACAAGTAATTCGCGTTCGACAACTTTGATTCGTTCATGCAAAGTGTCTTCATCATCAGAATTGAGGATTTCCACCGAACGCTGCGCAATCACTTCTCCAGTATCAACACCTGCATCAATGAAATGCACAGTGGAGCCAGTTGTTGATACCCCCGCCGCGAGCGCATCACGAACCGCATGTGCGCCAGGGAATGCCGGCAACAGCGCTGGATGGGTATTGATAAGTCGTCCAGCAAAACGTGACACCACGTCGGCATTCACAACCCGCATGAATCCAGCCGAGACCACAAGATCCGGAGTGAAGTAATCGATGGCATCCGACAGAGCGCGATTCCACGCATCCCGAGTTTCAAAATCAGAGAGCTGTAGAACTGCAATGTTGATTCCAGCAATCGCAGCACGACCGATTGCTTGAGCCTCTGGCTGATCCGTCACCAATCCGACAACGGTGAAACTTGAATCTTGCGCGTCCAGAAGAGCCTGGAAAAGTGAGCCTGTACCTGAGGCCAACACCACAACTCGCAACGTCACCCGCAAATTCTAGTCGGCGGCTTTTGTGCTTGTTTTACGCTGATTCACGCTGCTTCGCGCCACCATGCCCAGCGCTGTCCAAAGCAAAGACCAGAGGAAAGTCTGCGCCATTGATACGCCGACAATCTGGAACCGTCCGATGCCAAGCGCACCAGATGCCAGTGTTGACAGCCAAGTATTAATAACAGCTGTTGTGAGTGACGCAGCGATCACGAAACTCAATTGCTCTGCAGGTTTCACCTTGATGTTGCCAAGAAGAAACGCTGCGAGAGCTGGCAGCACAAGAAGTAAACGTGCCAACCACGGAAGATGAGTTGGAATCAATGTGAGAAATGGAACTGCCGGTAACGGTCCCACGACTTGCGTGATCAAAGTGACTGCCGAACCGCCACCAACAACAAATCCCGGGCCAATAAGCAATGCAGAAAACCAAATCGCCACAGTAGGCAAGAAGAC
>JBEGON010000056.1:0-5564 GCA_041181965.1 Actinomycetota bacterium | reverse complement strand
CTCGTCTCGCAGCAAGGTAAGCCGGAATTGCAACGTAGCCACCAAAGCCCACCACGACATCCGCTTGTTTGTCGACGAGATGCTTTTCTACTTGCTTGATAGCGGCCGAGAGCCGCAGTGGAAGAGTGAAGAGATCTTTGTTGATGCGCCGAGGTAATGGTGTGGCTGGAATCAGAGTCAGTTCGTAGCCACGAGCTGGCACCAATGTGGTTTCAAGACCACGTGAAGTGCCCAGGATTGAAATCGAATCACCGCAGTTGCGAGAGCGCAGTGCGTCAGCTGTATTGAGCGCAGGCTCGATGTGACCCGCCGTGCCGCCACCTGCCAGCACAACATGCATCTCACACCTCCTGATCGACTTGCTCGCGCACCTTTCGGCTTGATGCAGCGTTCTCACGCGCAATGGCCAACAAAATGCCCATGGCTGCCATCGCTGGTATCAGCGACGAGCCACCGTAGGAGACAAACGGTAGTGGCACACCCGTGATTGGGAGGGCTCTGACAATCGCGCCGACGTTAACAATTGTCTGAACCGCGATCCACGTCACGATGCCAAATGCCAAAAGACGTGAATAGTCATCCCGTGACTTCGCTGCGATTCTGATACCCATCGCAATTAAAAGACCGAGAAGAGACACGATTCCGACCGTTCCAATGATGCCAAGCTCTTCACCGATAACGGCCAAGATGAAGTCCGTGTGCGGCGCGGGCAACGCTCCCCACTTTTCAGTCGATTGTCCAAGACCTTGACCGAGCAATCCCCCGCGCGCCAATGCATATTGGCCATGGAGCAATTGATAACCATAGGTATCAGGAAAAGATTCTGGCGAGAACCATGCTTTGAATCGATTCAATCGATACGCAGGACCGAAAATTGAGTACGCAGCAATGGCAACGATTGCGCCACTGAAGAGAGCCATCATGGTTCGCCACGATGTACCTGCAGCAAACAAAATGCCCAGAGCGATTCCGCCGATGATGATGGGTGTTCCCAAGTCACGTTCGGCAACTACCCACCCAACAAACCACAAACTAAAAACAACTGGCCCAGCCAAAATCATGCGCACTGAACCGTTGTTCCTCAATTGCCGAGTCACCCAACCAGCGCACGTCATAATCAAAGCAAGTTTTGCGTATTCAGATGGCTGCAGGTTTCCAAACGGTGTGTAAATCCAGTTCTTCTGACCAGCTACCTCTTTGCCGATCAACAGCACCAACACCAAACCAGCACTCGAAATGAAAAAGAGCGGAATTGTCATCATGCGAACGAATGACATTTTGAGTCGTGATGCGTAGTACATCATCACGCCACCGATGATCATGGCAAACAATTGTTTTTGGGCATAGTTCCACGCGCTGCCGGTTTCGCGCATCGACACCACGCTGCTCGCAGAAGTCACCATCACCATGCCAGTGATGCAAAGTCCAATCACCACACTGCTCAGAACAATGAAATCTCGGCTTAGTGGCGCTTTGGGTTGTTGAAATTTTTCTAGAAAACTCATGATTCCCCGTTTAGTTTTCGAACCGCCTCAGCGAACATGTCGCCTCGATGGCCATAGTTTTGATACATATCCCACGATGCACAGGCTGGCGCGAGCAGGACAACATCTCCCGCGTGTGCCACTTCGCTCGCGCGCTGCACAACTTCTGTCATCGCTTCGGGTGTCGCATCAATAATTTCAATCACTGGAATTTCTGGTGCATGAGCCGCAAGAGCGGATTTGATGAATTCACGATCACGACCAAGTAAAACCACGCCACGCAAATGAGACTTCGTCAGTTTCACCAGCTCGTTGAAGTCTTGACCTTTGGCGTCGCCACCAGCAATCCACACCACACTGTCGTATGACTGCAGTGCGGTTTGCGCTGCATGACAATTTGTGGCCTTTGAATCGTTGATGTATTTCACATCATTGATGGTCGCTACATATGCGACGCGATGTGCGGCTGGCTGAAAGTCATGCAAACCTTGACGAATAAACGCGGCTTCGACACCGTACGAACGGGCTAATGCAGCTGCAGCAAGAGCATTGGCGACATTGTGACGAGCGGCTGGTTGGACATCTTCTACGGTTGCGAGTTCTTGAGCATGAGACGAACGATTTTCGATAAAAGCGCGATCGACCAATATGTCCTCGACGAGTCCAAGTTCACTCAATCCTGGAGTCGCGAGTGTGAAACCAACGGCGCGACAGCCTTCGACGACATCTGCGTCTTCAACCATTTTGAGTGTGGCTGGATCTTGCGAATTGAAAATTGCTGCAACCTGTGTGCGCTCGTACGCCTTCGCTTTGGTAGCGACGTACTCCTCCATCGAACCGAAATGATCCACATGATCTTCGGCGATATTGAGACATACGGTCGAGAACGGACTCATGGAGTAAGAAAATGGAAGTTGAGGCGCACCAACTTCGACAGCAATTACGTCATAACCCTCTGGGTCCATGACTACTTCCACCATCGAACGTCCGATATTGCCAGCGGCCGTGGTACGCAGACCTGCAGCACGCAACATCGATTCAAGCATCAACGTGGTTGTGGTCTTTCCATTCGTGCCCGTGACACACAACCAGTCCGCAGGTGCGTCAAGATCGCGCAATCGCCAAGCCAATTCGAGTTCGCCCCACACTGGAATGTTTGAGATAAGAGCCTGCGTGATCACAGGATGAGTAGGTGCAAGACCAGGTGAAACTACGAGCAATTGAGTGCCTACTGGCAACACCAATGGCTGACCTAGCACAACAGTGCAGCCGAGGATTTCGAGCAAATTCTTTTTCTCTTGAAGTGCTGCCGTGTCGCGCTCATCGAGAGCAGTGGTTTGGGCACCTAAAAAAGTCAACGAGTCTGCACACGCGTAACCGGCGATGCCGAGACCAAGCACCGTAACTTTTACTGCAGACCAATCACTTGCGCGATTGAGATCGGCGACGTTCACTGACGCACCCATTCTGCATAGAAGATTGCAACACCAAGGGCAACGAGTGCTCCTTGAATCAGCCAGAAGCGGACGACGATGGTGACTTCTTGCCAACCTGAGAGTTCAAAATGATGGTGCAACGGCGCCATTTTGAATACGCGCTTTTTGCGAATTTTGTATGAACCGACTTGCAAAATAACTGACATGGTGATGATGACAAAAAGTCCAGCAAACAAAGGCAAAAGTAATTGCGTTTTTGTCATGACAGCGAGAGCTGCAATTCCGCCGCCGATGCTCAGAGAGCCAGTGTCTCCCATGAAAATGCGAGCTGGTGAGGTGTTGTACCAAAGGAATCCAAAGCACGCACCGCCAAAGGCGGCAGCGAATACTGCAAGGTCAAAAGGATCTGCAACCGAATAACAGCGTGGAGTGATTTCAAAGAAACACGATTGTCCGTACTGCCACAACGAAATAATCGTGTAGGCACCGAAGGTTAAACCTGCGGCACCAGTTGCAAGTCCGTCAAGCCCATCAGTGAGATTTACACCATTAGTAGTTGCGGTGACGAGGAACCAGACCCACGCAATAAACAATGCGACTGGCAAAACGATTGCCGTATCGCGAACGAATGAAATTGCGAGACTTGCCGGAGATGTTTCTGCACCTGTTGGGTTTTGAAGAGCGAGAAATGCGAAGCTCAATGCTGCAACAGCTTGCCCAATCAATTTCGTGCGAGCACGAATTCCAGTGCTGCGTTGTTTGAAGATTTTGAGGTAATCGTCAGCCATGCCAACTGCACCTAAACCGAGTGTGAGCCCAATAGCCAACATGGCGGAATATGACGGTGCGCGCCAGGTAACTAAGTGCGCTGAGAAATAGCCAATCAGCAATGCTGTGAGAAATGCAGCGCCACCCATTGATGGTGTGCCAAGTTTGGCTTCGTGCTCGGGATAGTTGATACCTCCACCGCTCATGCGAATGGCTTGAGCGAGCCGATGGCGGCGAAGGAAATTCGCAAGCAATGGCGTCAGAATCAGCGATGAAAGCACTGAAATGAGCGCAGCAATCAGCACCAACCTCATAGCGGCGTATTCTCCTGATGAGCATGCTCTGTCAACGCCTGCGCCACGCGGTCGAGACCAATGGCGCGAGACGCCTTGACGAAGACCACATCACCCGATTTCACCTGGGAAGTGAGCATGGCAATCGCTTCGTCGAGGGTCTCGACGTATGCAGATTCATCTCCCCAACTACCTTCGTGAGCAGCGCCCATATGAATCAATTTTGCACCCGGTCCCACTGCAATGAGATGTGAAATATCGAGTCGCACGCATAGTCGACCAATTTCGTCATGTGCGGTTACGGCGGTCTCACCTAGTTCACGCATTTCGCCGAGCACTGCCCAGCTACGACGCTCTCCAGCGATCGCTTTCAATGCCTTCAAACCAGCTCGCATAGATTCCGGATTCGCGTTGTATGAATCGTTGATCAGGGTGACGCCACCTGGCAGCTCCACCACTTCCATACGCCATTTGCTGGCGGGCTTTGCTTTGCTTACGGCCGCGCAAACAGAACCAAAATCAAGACCTACGCCAAGACACATCGCAATAACTGCAGCAGCATTGAGGACCTGGTGCTCGCCAGAAATCTGCAAGGTCACTCTTTGCGAATCTTTGCCATAGTGAGCGATAAAAGTCGCACATGCTTTTTCGTCAAGTGAGATATCGCTGACGCGAACATGTGAGTCAGCGTTTTCACCAAAAGTCAGTGCCTGTGCCGTGGTCCGCTGACGTTGTTGCATTACCAGCGGGTCGTCACCATAAAGAACAGCAGCGCCATTGACAGGCAATCGTTCGAAGATTTCGCCTTTGGCTGCAGCAATACCTTCTCGACTACCGAGCAATTCCATGTGAGCGCTACCTACATTGATGAGAGCTGCGACATTTGGCTTTGCGATAGTGCACAAGTAATCAATATGACCTGCTCCGCGCATACCCATTTCAAGTACGAGATACTCCGTATCTGACGTTGCAGACAAAACGGTTGCTGGTAGACCAATTTCGTTGTTGAAACTTCCTAAAGGTGCAAGCGTGTTGCCGAATTGCTGCAGCGTCGCCGCCAACAAATCTTTGGTTGAGGTTTTGCCACTAGAACCCGTGATGGCAATCACGCGAGCGTTCAAAGTTTCTCGGTACGCGGCAGCAATAGCGCCATAGGCAAGCAAAGTGTCATCAACAACAATGTCATGTTCCGTCGTTTGATGATCTACAACTACGGCGATAGCGCCACGATCGAGTGCAACCTGCGCGAAATCATGACCATCAAAGTTTTCGCCTTTGATAGCCACAAACAGATCGCCTTTTTCAATTTCACGTGAATCGGTCACGATGCGGTTTACTTCGACGAAACCAGCACCATTCCATTGCCCATGAGTAATGAAGGCAATATCTGCGAGAGTGAATTTCATGATGCCACTCGCTTCAGTGCTGCCACTGCTACTTCACGATCATCGAATGGGGTGATGACGCCAGCTACTTCTTGTCCTGACTCATGGCCTTTGCCGAGGATGATGATGCAGTCACCAGCACGTGCCAATGTGATTGCTTCCAAAATTGCAGCATCGCGCTGGGCAATTTCCAGTGCC
>JBEGON010000055.1:0-7469 GCA_041181965.1 Actinomycetota bacterium | reverse complement strand
TGTGCGTTGCAGCCGCCGCGAGCAATTCGCGATCATGGGAAATCAACAGCACGGTTTTCTCAGTGGCTTTGAGTTGCTCTTCGAGCCATCGCTTGCCAGGCACATCGAGATAGTTGTCTGGTTCGTCGAGCAAAAGAATCGCATCAGGTCCGAGCATCAAAGCTTCAAGAACGAGGCGTTTCTGCTCTCCGCCAGAAAGTGTTCCAACATCACGCCAACGAACTTCATCGAATGGTTTACCCATCGCGGCCATCGTGCACTTGTCCCACACAACTTCGATGTCGTATCCCCCAACATCGCCCCAGTCAGAGATGGCTTGTGCGTAGCGCATTTGAGTTGGTTCATCGTCTTGTTCCATCATCAGTAATTCGACAGCATCGAGTTCAGCGGCCGCTTTACGAATGCGTTCTGGCGCGACAGTGAGCAGAAGATCGCGCACATCGCCTTTGGTCATGTGACCGATGAACTGCGGCATGACAGCAACAGATCCGCTGCAGACGATGGAACCCTCATGCGGTTGCCATTCGCCTGAAACAAATTTCATCAACGTTGATTTTCCGCTGCCATTCGCACCGACCATGGCAGCGACCGCGCCGTCACCTACTCGAAAACTCACATCATCGAGAAGCACACGACCATCTGGAAGTGCATAGGTGACGTGCTGAACATCAATGTGGGTCATGAAGAAACTTCTGTGATGTCACGCTTGGCGCGAGTCATTTCTTGTCGAGCGAGAAGTTCTGACTCATCCGGATAAATCACTTCTTCGAGAACAAGTCCATGTCCTGGCATTGTCACAACATCACCACTTCGCGCGCGACGAGACAACACTTCAGCAGGAAAACTAATTGGTTGTCGGCCTTCACCAACCGGCACCAAAGCGCCAATCAATGATCGCACCATGGAGTGGCAAAACGCATCCGCTTGCAACTCTGCTACTGCACCATGTTCACCACGATGCCATTCGAATTTTTGAAGTGTGCGGATTGAAGTTCCGTAATCATTTTGTTTGCAGAAAGAAGTGAAGTCGTGCAAGCCGATAAGTGCTTTGGATGCCTGATTCATTGCATCGATATCAAGTGCACGCCATCGCGATACGACAAAATGTCGAGCAAGCGGATCGATAATGCCATCGGCAATCGTGTATGAGTAACGGCGAGCGATTGCTGAAAAACGTGCATCAAAACCTGCAGGCGCAATCGCAATAGATTTGATTTGAATATCGCCGCCGAGCAATGCATTCATACCGATAGTTGCTTTGCCGAAATCACTGACAAGTTCTGCAGGAATATCTGTGTGAAGTACTTGTCCACGCGCATGCACACCGGCATCCGTGCGTCCAGCAACAATTACTTCTGCTGATCTACCGAGATGAAACACGGTGCCAATGGCACGTTGCACTTCGCCTTGCACCGTGCGCAGAGCCGGCTGTTCTGCCCAGCCCGCAAACAGCGAGCCGTCATACGCAAGGTCAATCCGCAGACGAACAAACCCTCGCCCCAGAGGAGGCGAGGGTTCATTCTTGAGTTTCTCAGGCATTAAGCCTTCGCTTCTCCATCAGCATCAGCTTCAGTTGCTTCAGCATCTTCCGCTGCAATTTCTGCAACTTCTTCTGCTGTTTCTTCAACAACTTCTTCGACTGCTTCTTCAGCAGCGACTTCAGCTTCTACTGCGGTTTCAACTGGACCTGCAGCTGGTGCAGCAGCCTTAGCTGCCTTTTCCTTTGCTGCACGCTTGGTAGCGCCAGTTGCTTCAGCGATAACGCCTTCAGCGAGTGGTTCAACAAGTTCAATCATCGCCATTGGAGCGTTGTCGCCCTGACGTGGGTTGAGCTTGGTGATACGGGTGTATCCACCAGGACGCGTTGCAAAACGTGGACCGATTTCTGCAAACAAAACGTGCAAGATGTCTTTGCGGCGAATGTCGCGAGCGACGTTGCGACGCGCATGAAGATCTCCACGCTTTGCAGCGGTGATCAGCTTCTCTGCGTATGGACGCAGACGCTTTGCTTTTGCTTCAGTCGTGGTGATTCGACCGTGTTCGAACAATGACTGTGCAAGGTTCGCAAGGATGGCCTTCTGGTGAGAAGGGCTGCCGCCGAGACGGGGTCCTTTGGTTGGGGTAGGCATATTTTCTCCTTATTAAACGAATCTACTAACGAATTAGTAAGACTCGTCCTCCGCAAATGACTTGTCTTCATCAGCGTCATCATCAGCCCATGACTCTTCAGTGATTGGGCGGTTCCAGCCTTCTGGGCTGTCCTTGAGTGACAAACCGAGTGACTGCAACTTTGCTTTAACTTCGTCGATTGACTTAGCACCAAAGTTGCGGATGTCCATGAGATCTGCTTCTGAACGTGAAAGCAATTCACCAACAGTGTGAACACCTTCGCGCTTGAGGCAGTTGTATGAACGAACAGTGAGATCAAGTTGTTCGATTGGGGTGTTGAGTTGTTCTGCTGCGTACATGTCGCCGGCAGAAGGTCCAATTTCAATACCTTCAGCGAATTCGTTGAGTTCACGTGCAAGACCGAAGAGTTCAACCAAGGTAGAACCAGCAGATGCAACTGCATCGCGTGGTGAACGACCTGGCTTGGTTTCAACATCAAGAATCAACTTGTCAAAGTCGGTGCGCTGCTCAACACGTGTTGCTTCAACCTTGTAGGTGACGCGCAAAACAGGTGAGTAGATGCTGTCAACTGGAATACGACCGATTTCTTGATTCTGAGTCTTGTTCTGTACTGCAGAAACATAACCACGACCGCGTTCAACAACGAATTCAATTTCGAGGTTGCCATCTTTGTTCAAGGTTGCAATGTGAAGTTCTGGATTGTGGATTTCCACACCTGCTGGTACCTGAATATCAGCAGCAGTAACGTCACCTTCGCCTGACTTGCGAAGAACCAAGGTAACTGGTTCGTCGAATTCAGAAGCAACAACGATGTTCTTGATGTTGAGAACGAGTTCAACAACATCTTCCTTGACGCCATCGATCGTGCTGAACTCGTGAAGAACACCCGCAACGCGGATGCTGGTCACTGCAGCACCTGGAATAGATGACAACAAAGTGCGACGGAGAGAGTTTCCGAGGGTGTAACCGAAGCCTGGTTCCAATGGTTCAAGTACGAAACGTGAACGGGTTTTCGACAGAACTTCTTCTTTAAGAACTGGGCGCTGTGCGATGAGCACTTTTATTTCCTTTCGGTGACGACCTCAATTTGACGTCACTGTTTGGCTTGTCGAAACACTTTTGTGTCACGACATTGGTAAATGTGTGGGCAGCGAACTGCCCACACATTCGAGGCTTACTTCGAGTACAACTCGACGATGAGCTGTTCTTGTACGGCGGTATCAATCTGTGCACGAACAGGCAACTGGTGAACCAGAATGCGCATGCGGCTAGGAATGACTTCGATCCATGCAGGAACTGGCTTTTCGCCGTGTTCAGCACGTGCAACTTGGAATGGTGTGAGTTCGCGTGAACCAACAACAACTTCAATCACGTCTGCAGGTGAAACGCGGTAAGAAGGAATATCAACCTTCTTGCCATTCACTGCAATGTGACCGTGACGCACAACCTGGCGCGCCATGTCGCGGCTCTTTGCAAAACCTGCACGGAAGATCACGTTGTCGAGACGAGCTTCAAGCAAGGTGAGAAGGTTTTCACCAGTCTTGCCGCTGCGACGATGTGCTTCTTCGTAGTATCCACGGAACTGCTTTTCGAGCACACCATAAATACGTGCACACTTCTGCTTTTCACGCTTCTGCAACAGGTACTCAGATTCCTTGCTGCGACCGCGGCCATGCTGGCCGGGTGGGTAAGGACGCTTTTCGATCGGGCACTTACCCGAATCGCACTTTGCGCCCTTGAGGTAGAGCTTGGTCTTTTCGCGACGGCAACGCTTGCAGTCGGCACCGGTATAACGAGCCATTGGTCAGTATCTCCTCAAGGCCTCAGACACGGCGTCGCTTTGGAGGGCGACATCCGTTGTGGGGAACAGGGGTCACGTCGGAAATAGTTCCGACTTCGAGGCCAGTAGCCTGCAATGAACGAATAGCGGTTTCGCGTCCTGAGCCTGGGCCCTTAACGAAAACATCTACACGCTTCATGCCGTGCTCCATGGCGCGACGCGCTGCGACTTCTGCTGCTTGCTGAGCTGCATAAGGAGTTGACTTACGTGAACCCTTAAATCCAACCTGGCCAGCAGATGACCATGCGATTACCGCACCACTTGGATCAGTAATTGAAACAATGGTGTTGTTGAACGTGCTCTTGATGAATGCTGAGCCTTGCGCAACATTCTTACGTTCTTTGCGGCGGAGTTTCTTTCCGCCGGCTGCCTTACTTGCTTTTGGGGGCATTAGTTTTTGGTGCTCCTATTGATTACGAAATTCCGCGAGGGAATTCGGTCTACTACTTGACGGCCTTCTTCTTGCCGGCAACTGTCTTCTTCGGGCCCTTGCGCGTACGCGCGTTTGTGTGCGTGCGCTGGCCGCGAACAGGAAGTCCCTTACGGTGACGAATTCCTTGGTAGCAGCCGATCTCAACCTTGCGACGAATATCTCCAGCAACTTCACGACGAAGATCACCTTCGTGCTTGAAGTTTGCTTCAATGTAATCGCGGAGTTTGATAACTTGGTCATCAGTCAGATCTTTAACACGAATGTTTGGATCAATACCCGTTGCAGCAAGTGTTTGCTGTGAAGATGGGCGACCGACGCCGTAAATGTAGGTAAGTGCAACTTCAACGCGCTTATCGCGTGGAAGATCAACACCAACAATACGTGCCATGGGCGGTTACTTCTTTCTCTTTGGTGAAGGTTTGCGGGCGATCGACTGTCCCATCCGCCCGGATGGGTCTCCAGCCTTCACACTGGAGGTGACGTCTGAACCTCTGGCCCGAGAGTTCAGCTACGGTCTATCGCAGGTTATTTAGTTGTATTGCGGTCAGTGCAATTAGCCCTGGCGCTGCTTATGGCGAGGGTTCTCGCAAATGACCATGACGTTGCCATGACGACGAATGACTTTGCACTTGTCGCACATCGGCTTGACGCTCGGATTGACCTTCATGGTTATTCCTTTTTGTTGATACACATCTGGTGATGCGTACGTTTTATTTGTATCGATACACAATGCGGCCGCGGGTCAAGTCGTACGGTGACAACTCAACAACAACGCGATCGGAGGGAAGAATGCGAATGTAATGTTGACGCATCTTGCCGCTGATGTGTGCAAGCACCATGTGACCGTTATCTAGCTCCACTCGGAACATTGCGTTTGGCAATGCCTCTGTGATCGTGCCTTCGAGTTCGATGGCACCGTCTTTTTTGGCCATAAAGGTGGCTTGCTCCTCATCGGTGTCGTGGCAACGCACAGACGACACCCAGCGCCGGCCTTGGGGAAGGCTCGAAAAAGGGCACGGCAGTACGCACGCCGTGGCGGAGTGTAGGGGGAAGTCGGGAGTGTTCCCAAATCGTGGAACGGGGGCTAGGACTGCCCTCCCCCTCACAAAATTCGGGCAAAAGGGTTGGATTTGGAATCTATCGAGCATCCTGCCCTATCTCTTCCTGCCACTTCTCGTGGATACTTGGCATCACGAGGGGGAATCGTGATTAGTCCATCAGCCTGGTTCGTGTACTGCCATGTTCATGGCCATAAGGATCCGAACTTTGCAGGGATGTCGCGCTTTCGGGCTCGATATTCAGTTGCGCGGTCTGAGATAACACTTGACATTCATGAAGTTGGAGAGGAGACCAATGCGGCTTATCTCGAATTGTTTCAACTCTTTTTGGCTTACTCCGCACTTGATACTTTCGAACAAGTGACGAAGAAGCCAGGACGGACAGTGATTCAGGATTCAGAATGCGCAAGACTCATGCGCGGACGCTATCTAGAAGATTTTACGAAACCACTTGCACTAAGCCTTTCCGGAAAAAGTAAAAAGAGGCACATGCAAAATGCCGAAAAATTCCTATCTGGGGAATCTGAAGATTTGCGGGTGTTTATTTACGCCTTGCGAAATCTTTTCTGCCACGGCGCATTAACTGCTGCAAGACTTGATCTCACAAATTCAAAAAAGAAGCGTCAACTGGTACGTGCCCTCTCAGAAGCTGTCTTACTGGCATCGGAAATTCAGTTCCAAAAATACGTTGATTCATGGTCAATTCAACAGACTGGAAATAGCGTGAGGAGATATTTTGAAGATAATTGACCTCACATTTTTGAAATACAATGGCGAGAGATTTTTCCTATTATGGGCTCTTCTCCAGAGACTGGTGAATCGAAAAGACAGCAAAGATTTTTGCGCATGTTGCGACGAGCCTGCAATTTATGACATCTTTTGCCCGCAACATTATGGGGAATGGAACACGGAACCATTCAGCTGGTTTTGTGATTCTTGCTCCAAAAAAGTTGAAAACTCCGCGAGCTGCTTTACTTGCGGAAAGCAAATCAGCGAATGCAAAAGCTGTAAGGAAATCGCAGTTACGAACCAGATTTGTCTCGCACACTGGCCGTGGCGATGCGAATATTGCTCTCTTGAGAATCTAGGTTTCTTCGAGAACATCTGTCATAACTGCAACGGCATCAAACTCTGCAGTGGCGACTGCCAATCCCCCGCAACTCATGGGCAATGGTGCAAAGTTCATTCGCTCGAAATTCGCAAATGGTTTTGCGACTCATGCCTGGAGTGGAACTTTGTTTCTGTACCTAGCGATAAATGCAAAACCTGCGGAAAACATAACCACTCGTGCCGCCAGGACAATTGCTACAGGCGGCGCTTGGGTGAATATAGTTTCTGTTACGAGCATTGGCTTGAGACAGCCGATTGGACTTGTCCCAATTGTGAAACTCCGATTTGGGGAGAAGACGATTGCGAAGACTGTGGAGCAAAATTTGATGAGTAGTGGTACAGAAGGCAAACCTCAGGACGGAACTTAAAGACCGTTCTCAGCGCGGAAGACTGCGACGATGGCGTTGGCATGACCGTGACCCATGCCGTGTTCTTCTTTGAGGACTGCTACTTGTTCCATGTGCTTAAGTGATTTGTGCTTCTTGAGGATCTTCATCCAGCGCTCAATAGGTTGGCCGTACTTCTTCTCAATTGAAGGAAAGTAGCTCTTGGGGCCTTGCACTTTTTCAGCCATTTCGACTCCTACAGTTCAGTGAGGACCCAAGGTCCATTCTCTGTGATGGCAACCGTATTTTCCCAGTGAGAAGCCCACGAACCATCAAGTGTTTTTACTGTCCAGTTGTCGTCCAACACGAAGGTGTCTGGGGACTTCGCGGTCACCATCGGTTCGAGCGCAAAGGTCATGCCAACTTCTAATTCTGGGCCGTGTCCTGGATTTCCGTAGTTCGGTACCAGCGGATACATGTGCATTTCAGTTCCGATGCCATGACCTGCGTATTCCTCAACAATCCCCCACTCGCCATCTTTGAGAATGCATTTCTCAATCGCATCAGAAATG
>JBEGON010000054.1:0-5511 GCA_041181965.1 Actinomycetota bacterium | reverse complement strand
TGGCTCCAAAACAAACACCAATGATTTTTGATTTGTCTTCGGCGATCACATCATCAGATGCGGCTATCGAAGTAACCGCAGACCAGCCAGTGATTGCTGCTGTACGAGGATTCGAAAAAGTCGGCAAGGCACTCGACTACGAAGTTGTAGCAAGTCAATCTGCAATGAAAAGTTCAGTTATCGCACTTGCAATTTCTGCGATGAACAAAAACTTCTTCAGCGCAATGTCACTCAATGACGCAACTGTGCGGCTTGTTGCAATTGTCGGAGGAAAGATTTCATGGACACAAGAAATCAGTCTCTCTGCTGGCTCATTCCAACGTTTGAAGTTGTCGCAAAAAGTTGATCCGCGGACGATTGTGATTTTCAGATCTGATGACGCAGGTGTCTACATTTCGCAGACCATGGTCGGCGCTGTTGGCTCGACTCCGCAGACCTCAGTACTCGGCTTGGTTGACCCAATCACCCAAATGGTGGAGGGTGTTCGCCTCCATCTCAACGTCAGTTAAGTCGTGTCTATCAGGCTTTCGACGCTCACTACGCACTAACTTTGAGGCGTGATTTCAGCTCGTAAATGCTCACGTCCAATGTGCCCGAATTTTGCGGTGGCGACTTTGACGTACGTATATGCCGAAAGCACAGCAGTCCTCGGACCGTTGGCAACGTATGCCGAACCTCACTGTTACGACTTGTGCGAAGCACACACGAATCGACTCACTCCGCCTAAAGGTTGGGAATTGGTCAAACTCGAAACAGATCCGGCGTCTTTACAACCAAGTTCCGCAGATCTTGCGGCTCTGGCAGATGCAGTTCGTCAAGCTGGCACCGTGGCGGTTGAAGAACCATCTCTCAGCATTGGTGCACGTCGCGGTCACCTTCACGTAGTTCGTGACTCTGACTAACTGCCTGCACAGTCACCGCCTCTGTAGGCTCGCCGTATGCGCGACCTAGATCAGATCATCAAGGCCTACGATGTTCGTGGCACATATCCAGATCAACTCGATGCCGAACTTGCACGCCAAGTTGGCGCGGCATTTGTTCATGTGGTCGGCGCTGCTCGCCATTCCGGTGGACCTGGTGCTGTGGTGATTGGCCACGACATGCGCCCATCTGGGCCAGAACTCGTTGCGGCTTTTGCAGACGGCGTGATGTCACAGGGCTGCGACGTTATCGAAATTGGTTTGGCATCAACCGATGGTCTCTACTTTGCATCAGGTTCACTCGAACTACCTGGCGCGATGTTCACTGCAAGTCACAATCCGGCTCAGTACAACGGCATCAAGTTGTGTCGTTCAGGTGCTGCGCCAGTGGGTCAGGCGACTGGTCTTTCTGAGATCAAGCAGATGATTGTGGACGGCTGGCAATCTGATTACAAAGGTCCGCGCGGCACACTCTCAAAGCGCAATGTCGCCAATGAATATGCAAATTACATGCGCAAACTTGTAGATATCAGCAGCATTCGACCACTTAAAGTCGTAGTGGATGCTGGAAATGGCATGGGCGGATTTACGGTTCCGATTGTTTTGGAAGGTTTGCCCCTCGAGGTTATTCCGATGTATTTCGAACTCGATGGAACTTTCCCACATCATGAAGCAAACCCGATTGATCCTGAAAACTTGCGTGACTTGCAAGCTGCAGTCGTCAAGCACAGCGCCGATTTGGGTCTTGCTTTTGACGGTGATGCAGACCGCTGCTTTGTAGTTGATGAAAACGGCGGCATTGTGAGTCCATCCACTCTCACTGCGCTCATTGCAGAACGCGAATTGCAAAAGAACCCCGGTGCGACAGTGATTCACAATTTGATTACGTCATGGGCAGTGCCAGAAATCGTTCGCGAAAAAGGTGGCAAGCCAGTGCGCACACGCGTTGGCCACTCATTCATCAAAGCAACAATGGCCGAGACTGATGCAGTTTTCGGTGGCGAACATTCGGGACACTTCTATTTCCGCGATTTCTGGAAAGCCGATTCGGGAATGTTGGCCGCCTTGCATGCAATGGCAGCACTGGGTGAAACGCCGGCTGGAACAAAACTTTCTGACGTGTTGAAGAAATATCAACGTTATGTTGAAAGCGGTGAAATCAATTCTCGTGTTGATGATGCACCGGCAAAAGTTGCGAAAATTAAATCAACTTTTGGCACAGCTGATGGTGTCGAAGTTGACGAACTTGACGGTCTGACAATTTCAGGCAAGGACTGGTGGTTCAATGTTCGCGCAAGCAACACGGAGCCTCTTTTGCGACTCAACGTTGAAGCGAAAACTCCAGCGCGCGTCAAAGAACTTGTCGACGAAGTGTTGAAGGTGATTCGTGGCTAATCCGCTTGATGAAGTTCTATCACTGCTTGCCTGCCCATGTCCGCAGCATGGTGCGCTTGTTCTCGAAGGCGACGAACTCGTGAGCGAATGCTGCAAGAGTCGTTTCAGAATTGAAGACGGAATTCCAGTGCTACTTCCACAAGGAGAAAACGGTGGCCGCTGACGACACAATCTTGGACAGTCCCGAACGCATGCTCGCAGGCGATCCCGGTCGCATGCTCGCAGCCACTGCAGATGCGGGCGCTCAGGTACGTCGTGGGTTAGCAGAAGCCAATCGAGACATCATTGGTTCGATCGCATCGGAAGGACGTCCGCGCGCAATTGTTGTCACCGGCATGGGCGGCTCTGGAATTTCTGGTCAAGTTATTGAAGCGTTTGCAAATCACGGAAGCCCGATCCCGGTCGTTTCATCACGTGGTTATGGCCTGCCAACCTGGGTTGGCCCAGATGACATGGTGATCGCTCTTTCATGTAGTGGAACCACCGAAGAAACGATTACTGCTGCAAAAGAAGCTGGCCGTCGCGGTGCGCGCTTAGTGTCCATCACTTCAGCAAATTCCATTCTTGAAGGCGTCACGCAATCAATGAAAGGTGCGCAGACACTCGTCGTGAATGCTCGCGGTTTGATGCCGCGCGCATCAATGTGGACTTTGCTCACTCCATTATTGATGTTGGGCAATGCCATCAAAGTCGTTGATGTGAGTGATCGCGACTTAGAAATCGCAGCTGATTTCATTGATGAAGTTGCGAATGACTGTGCGGTTGAAAAATCTATCGACGAAAATCCAGCGAAACTTTTGGCCTTGCAATTCGCAAGTTCGCTCCCGATGATTTGGGGAACCGGCGCTGTGGGTCCAGTGGCGTCATATCGTGTGATTTCACAACTTGCAGAGAATGCGAAGATTCCTGCCATTCATGGCGAAATCCCAGAATCACAACACAATCAAGTTGTTGTTCTTGATGGACCACTTGCTGGCTCGACTTCGATCGATGAGATCTTCAAGTTCCAAGACGGTCAGGCCGCCCGCAAATTCCGTCTGGTGCTATTGCGTGATGCGATTGAGCATCCACAAATGGCAAAACGTGCAGACATCGTGACTGAGATTGCCGAACGTCGAAATGTTCCTGTGTCGCGCGTCGATGCGTACGGCTCACACATCGTGCATCGACTCGCGTCGTTGGTCGCTGTCACCGACTGGTCAAGCGTGTATGCCGCTCTGGCGTTGGGTATCGATCCAAGCCCGATTGGGCCTATCAACGAACTCAAGGCTCGCCTCCAAGACTGAACCATGACAACCCTGAAGATGGGTTAGAGTTCACCCTGCGAGCCGCACGCATGCGGCCCTCCTTTAGGCAGACCATCGAAGTCTCGAGCCGTTTGTCGCAACACCTCAAAGCACTTCATTATTTGGAGAAAATATGTCTATTGACGTGGTTGCCGCTGCAGGCGTCGATTTCAAACTAGAAGAACAAGGCTTGCCAGATATGGGCCTCGAATACGCGGTTGCGGATTTGAAGTTGGCTGAGTTCGGTCGTCATGAAATGCGTCTCGCACAACACGAAATGCCGGGCCTCATGGCAATGCGCGCGGAATACGGCGCAAGCAAGCCATTGAAGGGCGCTCGTATCGCAGGTTCATTGCACATGACAGTGCAGACCGCTGTGCTCATCGAAACACTCGTTGAACTTGGTGCGGAAGTTCGTTGGGCTTCGTGCAACATCTTCAGCACGCAAGATCACGCGGCTGCTGCTGTTGTGGTTGGTCCGAAGGGAACTCTCGAAAACCCAAGCGGTGTTCCAGTGTTCGCATGGAAAGGTGAAACCCTCGAGGAATACTGGTGGTGCACCGAACAAATTCTCCGTTGGCCACATGGTTCTGGTCCAAACATGATCTTGGATGACGGTGGCGACGCAACTCTCTTGGTTCACAAAGGTCGTGAATACGAACTCGCTGGTGCAGCGCCAAGTCCAGACACTGCAGATTCAGACGAATTCAAGGTCATCCTCACTCTGCTCAATCGCAGCTTGAAGGAAGATGGAAAGCGCTGGACCACCATCGCTGAAGGTATTCAGGGTGTCACTGAAGAAACCACCACTGGTGTTCATCGTTTGTACGAAATGGCACGCGAAGGCAAATTGCTTTTCCCGGCAATCAACGTCAACGACTCTGTCACCAAGAGCAAGTTCGACAACAAGTACGGCTGCCGTCACTCACTCGTTGATGGCATCAACCGTGCAACTGACACCTTGATCGGTGGCAAGGTTGCCGTTGTCTTTGGTTATGGCGATGTCGGCAAGGGCTCTGCAGATTCACTTCGCGGCCAAGGTGCACGTGTCATCATTACTGAAATTGATCCAATCTGCGCATTGCAAGCGGCGATGGATGGCTACCAGGTTGCTCGTCTTGAAGACGTCATCGAATCTGCAGACATCTTTATCACCGCAACTGGTTGCAAGGACGTCATCACTGCTGCAGATATGCAGAAGATGAAGCATCAGGCAATCGTTGGCAACATCGGTCACTTCGACAATGAAATCGATATGTCAGGTCTGGCCAAACTTTCTGGCGTAAAGCGCACCACCATCAAGCCACAGGTTGATGAATGGACGTTCGCTAATGGCAAGTCAATCATCGTGCTTTCTGAAGGTCGTTTGCTCAACCTCGGTAACGCAACCGGTCACCCTTCATTCGTGATGTCGAACTCCTTCACCAACCAGGTGTTGGCACAAATCGAACTCTTCACCAAGTTGGAAAACTACCCAGTCGGCGTTTACACCTTGCCTAAGAAGCTCGACGAAAAGGTCGCTCGTTTGCATCTCGATGCATTGGGCGTTCGTTTGACCGAACTCACTCCAGCTCAGGCTGAATACATGGGCGTTGACAAGTCAGGTCCATTCAAAGCGGATCACTACCGCTACTAAGCAAGTAAACAAAAGAGCCCGCAGAAATGCGGGCTCTTTTGTTTTGCATTTAGCGAATTGATCTACGCAGGGAATACGTTGCTGACAATGCAATTGTTGTTGCTGGCACAGTCAGGATTGCGCTGAGGAACTGTGAAATCACGATCCAATACGTTTGAGCGGAGCCAGTTGAGCTAACGAACGCAGTGTCAATCGCTGAAGTGAACATTGAACTTGCAAATGCAAACACAATTCCCATGAGCATTACTGAAACAAATGATGCAGCGCGAGCACC
>JBEGON010000053.1:0-4877 GCA_041181965.1 Actinomycetota bacterium | reverse complement strand
ATGGGTTCGATGAGTTCTTACAAGACTGGCGGTGTGCATCAACACACACCTGAAATTGAACAAACTCTTTCGAAAATTGCAGGTTCGGAAGTCAAACTTTCGTTCACACCTTTACTTGCCCCGATGTCTCGCGGCATTCACGTCACTCTCACCTCGAAGATCACCAGCAAAATAACTGATATCAACGCTGTTTTTCATGATTTCTACAAAGGTTCGTCGTTCGTCAATGTGTTGCCCGTTGGTGAACAACCTCGAACCGGAGCAGTGTTGGGTGGAAACCAAACCAATATTCAAGCGATGGTTGATGAACACACAAACCGGGTAATTGTTACCGCAACCATCGACAATTTGGTGAAAGGTGCTGCGGGTCAAGCAATTCAAAATGCCAATTTGATGTGTGGTTTTGAAGAATCAACTGGACTTAGTGGAATCGGAGTTGCACCGTGAGTGTTACTGAATCATTTGGCTTCTTTGCCGCAGGTGTGACTGCAGGGCTGAAGAGTTCTGGAAAACCTGATGTGGCACTTGTTGTTAATAAGGGGCCCAAATTTGCGGCTGCAGGTGTTTTCACCAGCAATCGCGTGAAAGCAGCTCCAGTTTTGTGGAGTCAAGAGGTTTTGAAATCTGGCCAGTTGAAAGCTATCGTATTGAACAGCGGAGGTGCGAATGCATGCACCGGCCCTGATGGTTTTGCTGATACGCATAAAACTGCAGAACACACAGCGGGTGTACTTGGTCTGGCGCCAATTGATGTTGCAGTGTGTTCTACTGGATTGATTGGTGTCCGACTGCCAATGGACAAACTTTTATCTGGTGTAGATCAAGCAGTGGAAGTTATGTCGAGTCATGGCGGCGACGAAGCCGCTCTTGCGATCATGACCACAGATAGCGTTCCAAAGACCGCAGTTGTGCGCAGTGGCGACTGGACTGTAGGTGGCATGGCAAAAGGTGCTGGAATGTTGGCACCAGGACTAGCGACCATGTTGGTTGTTGTCACCACAGATGCGGAAATCTCTTCGGAAGATCTCGATAAAGCTCTTCGCCATGCGACAGCTCATTCTTTTGATCGCATTGATTCAGATGGTTGTATGTCGACCAATGACACTGTCATCGCAATGGCGTCAGGTGCATCAGGAATCGCTCCGGATTTAGAAGAGTTTGTTGTTGCCTTGACTGAAGTATGCGCAAGTTTGGCTCGCCAACTCATTGCAGATGCAGAGGGCGCGACGAAGGACATTCGTATTGATGTTGTGAATGCCGCGACTGAGCAGGATGCCTTGGAAGTTGCCCGCGCAGTGAGCCGTTCGAATCTCCTTAAGTGTGCAATTCATGGTGAGGACGCAAACTGGGGACGAGTACTTGCCGCGGTAGGGACCACAAATGCACAGTTTGAGGCTGACAAACTCTCAGTTGCACTCAACGGGATTTGGGTGTGCAAAAACTCGATGCCCGCTGATGATCGCAGTCTCGTCAATATGAAGTCACGGGAAGTTGCTATCACTATTGATTTGGTGGCAGGTCATCACGCAGCAACTGTCTGGACGAATGACCTCACAGCGATGTACGTTCACGAGAACAGCGCGTATTCATCATGAAGAATCAAGAACGCGAAGAGCTACTGTCCAAAGCCTCAGTACTCAACGAGGCGTTGCCCTGGCTCAAGGAATTTACTGGTGCCACTGTTGTTATCAAATATGGCGGTAACGCAATGGTTGATGAGAAATTGCAGGCAGCATTTGCCGCTGACATCGTCTTTCTTCGATTAGTTGGATTGCGACCAGTTGTTGTTCATGGTGGTGGACCACAGATCACGTCAATGCTTGAAAAACTCGGTGTTGCAAGTGAATTCAAGGGTGGATTCCGTGTTACAACTCCAGAGGTAATGAATGTTGTGCGCATGGTGTTGACCGGTCAAGTGCAGCCACAACTAGTTTCACTTATCAATGCACACGGTCCGCGTGCGGTGGGTGTCAGCGGCGAAGACGCAGGCATCTTTACCGCTGAGAAGCGATTCGCCGTAGTTGAGGGTGAGCAGGTTGACATTGGGCTCGTTGGTGATGTGGTTGAAGTGCGAGCGGATCACATTTTGAATTTGCTCAACGATGGATTGATTCCCGTCGTGAGCACCGTGGCAGTTGGCGCGGATGGACAGACGTACAACGTGAACGCAGATACCGCTGCAGGTGCACTTGCTGTTGCGTTGTCAGCTGAGAAGCTCGTCGTGCTCACAGATGTTGAAGGGCTTTACAAGAACTGGCCCGAAAGTGATGAAGTTATTCGTCGTATTTCTGCTGCGGATCTTGAAAAACTATTGCCAAGTTTGGCTTCAGGAATGGTTCCAAAAATGGAAGCGTGTCTCAAGGCGGTGACTGGTGGAGTTCCGCGCGCGCACATCATTGACGGCCGACTTGAACATGGTCTCTTGCTAGAAATCTTCACGGATTCTGGTGTTGGCACGATGGTATTGCCGAGTGCATCATGAGTAAGCAATGGTCAGATGTCATTCTCGGTAATTATGGAACCCCTTCGATTGAACTTGTTTCTGGTGAAGGGTGCTACGTCACCGATTCGAACGGTAGAAAGTATCTAGATCTTCTGGCTGGAATTGCTGTCTCTTCTTTGGGGCATTCGCATCCAGCACTTGTCGAAGCTGTGTCTAATCAAGTTGCCACGTTAACTCACACAAGCAATTTGTATGCAAATCCGCGTGCGCGCGAATTAGCGGAGAAATTATTGAATCTTGCTGACATGAACGGCAAAGTGTTCTTCTCGCAAGATGGTGCTACCGCAAATGAAGCTGCATTGAAATTGGCACGTATTTGGGGCAGGGCAAATGGACGCACCAAGTTCATATCTATGACGAATAGTTTTCATGGTCGCACCATGGGCGCTCTAAGTGTTACTGGGAATCCACTCAAACGTGAACCGTTTGCACCATTTGGTTTTGATGTTGAGTTCGTTGAGTATGGTGATATTCAAGCCTTGCAGCGCGCATGCAATAGCAGTGTTGCCGCAGTCATTGTTGAACCAATTCAAGGAGAAGGCGGAGTTGTTGTGCCTTCTGCGACATTTCTTTCGGATGTTCGATTCATCACTCGTGCAGCGGGTTCCATCATGATTGTTGACGAAGTGCAGTCTGGAATTGGACGCACAGGTGAGTGGTTTGCGTCATCACCTGTGAAGCCCGACATCATCACGCTAGCCAAAGGCTTGGCGGGTGGTATGCCATTAGGTGCAATGTTGGTTGATGAGAAATACGCAAATGTCTTTTCTCCAGGCGACCATGGCACAACTTTCGGCGGCAATCCGGTGTCATGTGCTGCTGCTCTCGCCGTTATTGAAACAGTCGAATCAGAAGACTTGTTGAGGAATGTTCGGGATCTTTCATCTTGGTTCCAAGCAGCGATGAAAGAGACTTGGGTGCCAGATTTGATTGAGGTTCGCGGCGCTGGATTGTGGTTTGGCTTGGTGTTTGAAAGTCACTCTGCACAAGTTATTGAAGCCGAAGCTCGGATGGACGGCTTCCTCATCAACGCTGTGAAGTCCAATGTGATCCGAATAGCTCCGCCACTGAACATTTCAAAACGCGAATTGCAAATGTTCGTTGGCGCGTTGCCTGACATTGTGAAGCGTGCGATATGGGCAATCTAAAATCGAAAGCTGCACGTCATCAACGCATCATCGAAACACTTTCGAAGAATGCAGTTCGCACACAAGATGAATTGCGTGAAACGTTGCTGTCCGAAGGGTTTGAAGTAACTCAAGCAACACTAAGTCGTGACCTGGATGAATTGAACGCAGTCAAAGTGAATGTAAACGGGAGTTCCATTTACGCAATCATTGAGGATGGAGATCCTTCTCGCACTCCGCAAATTGCCCCTGACGCTGATGTTTCTGCGCGACTAGGCCGTGTAGCGGCAGAAGTTGTTACTGGCGTTGATGCTGCGATGAATATCGTGGTGATTCATACCAAAGCAGGCGCTGCGCACTATCTTGCGGGCTCAATCGACAAGAATGCAATGCCTCATGTTGTTGGATCAGTTGCGGGCGACGACACAGTTTTAGTGGTTACTCCAACAGTAGAAACGGCTTTACAAATTCGAGAAGTGATCGCAGGTTTAGTTTCCGAACGCGCCGTGCGTAAAACCGCAAAACAAAAGTAATTCGATTTAGTATCAGTCAAGTCTTGAGGAGTTCGTAATGTCTGAGCCAACCAAACTTTGGGGCGGCCGTTTTGCAAGTGGTCCGTCTCCTGAAATGGCAGCACTTTCTTTGTCTGTTCATTTCGATTGGCGTTTGGCTCCTTATGACCTACAGCAAAGTGCTGCACACGCAAAAGTTCTGCACGCGGCAAAGCTTCTTTCAGATGATGAACTCAGCAAAATGCTCAACGGGATTTCAACGTTGACTCAGCAAGTGGCTAAGGGCGAATTCAAACCAACGGAAAATGACGAAGATGTTCACACCGCTCTCGAGCGCGGCCTTGTAGAGCTTCTGGGAGCAGATCTCGGCGGGAAGTTGCGAGCAGGTCGCTCTCGCAATGATCAAGTTTCGACTGATTTCCGCCTGTATTTGCGTGATGCCTCAAATGAACTTCAAAAGCTTCTCAAGCAACTTGCTATTGCTTTCGTTGAACAAGCTGACAAATATGTTGATTGTGCAGCGCCAGGTTTTACTCATCTTCAACACGCTCAGCCAGTGTCGTTTGGGCACGAACTTGCTAAGCATGCGCAGGCAATTCTTCGCGACATTTCGCGTCTAGAAGATTGGAAGAGCCGTCATAACTTTTCACCTATGGGTGCCGGGGCTCTTGCAGGTTCTTCTTTGCCGCTAGATCCCCAAGGCGTTGCAAAAGAACTCGGATTCATCGATGCATT
>JBEGON010000052.1:0-3152 GCA_041181965.1 Actinomycetota bacterium | reverse complement strand
GTGGCTCTGCCAAATCCTTTGCCGCGAAACTCTTCATACACTTCTATGTCGTAAATGAACCATTCAGTGTCTTTTTGGTTCAACCAGACCACACCAACAATGGTGTCGCGATCAAGCACTTCAAAGACAGTGTTTCCGTGAGCGGGTTTGCCATCAACCATTGTTGCTTTGATGTTGCTTTCCACATTCACATCTGCTGCGGCAGGTGACACTCCGGACTGAATGAGTTCTGCCCGATACAGGCGCCAGACGCGTTCATTCCACGCATCAAACTTTTCAACGGGCATTTCGACAAGTTGCACCATGGTGTGTTGCAGTCCTATTGATACATCGGGCGGAGTTCAATCTTGCGATTGCATGCTTTGGATGCATCGCGCGCAAGTTCATGCGCAATTTCTTCATTTGGCACATCGATGACCCAGAAACCATTGAGGAATTCCTTGGATTGAATAAATGGCTTCTTTTCGACGAGATCTGCGTTGTTTCGGTTGTCAAAAAGGAAAGCAGTCTCGGGTCCTTGCACACCTTCAGCAATGACGCGATATCCATGTTCACGCAAGCGATCATTAAACGCATCAATATTGCGCATTTCTTCGGCATCTGCGGTACCAGTGCCGTCATGAATTACAGATAGAAGGAATCTCATGTATTTATCCTTTACTTTGCCAACTGTTGCACTTGCGTCAGCACTTTATCTATTCTTCGAATTCGAGTCTCTTCTGCTTTAGCTTCACTCACTTGCCGAGCAAATTCTTTACGTTTGGAATACGCGAGTGCTTCAAACGTCTTGAGTAATCCCGATTTTTTCAATGCACGTGTCAATTCCGATGGCATCTCGACTTCACGGTGTCCACTGTCAAGTTCGAGTGTGACACTTATTTTGTCGCCAGCTTCAACTCCCGCGGCTGCGCGATTCTTTTGTGGAAACACCACCATGCACTTTCCACTCACACCGGTTGCTGTGCTTTGGTAGGTATGTTTGTTGATTGTTATCTTCAATGGCGCGCGACGATTAGTGCCGAGTTTTTCCAAAATCGCATCTGGAATCTCTATTGCGGCATGTTTGCCAAAACCAATGACAACTGTTGTGTAGGAAACTGATGCCATAGATCACTCAACGGGGATCAAAATGCGGAAACTGACGACTTCGGCCATTGGCGAATAATCGTCGCTGTAGTGCTCAACATGCTGCCCCGCACGCGGAGTGAGACCTGAATTCGGCATCTCAGTCAGATATGCATTGATGAATCCAGCGTCGATTTCGTGAGGTGACCCTATATATACGTATTCAAAGAATGCGCCTTGCTGAATGTCGAGTGAGGCGAAGACGGAGCGATCCTCTCCACCTTGCGGCTCAAATCCGGTGAAGTAGTGAATTTGCTGAGGCGGGACACTTTCATCGGCTGGCCAACTGACGCCAAACAATTCTCGCTGCACTGTGAGACCTTGCTCAAGCATGACCGCAACAAGCTGTTGCCACGCACGCTCACCGAATTTCTGCCCAGGCTCAGATGAGTCCGAAAACGATGAGGGTCCAGTTGACTGAATGCCAATCAATGATTTGCCTGTGAGTTCAACGCGCACGCTCTGAAGCGTAGCCTCGTCACCAATGACTGTGACTCAGTTCACATTCTTTCAAGTCCATGTTTAATCTTTTTGTCGATCGCGAGGTGCCCGACTTGAGCCGCGAACACCGAAGTTAGACTGTCCGTATACAGATTCGTTTTGAATCGCTTTCTCAAACTATTCCAAAGGGGAATTGTGCGCGCTCGTGTTCGACATATGTCGGCCCTCATCGCAATTGCTGCTCTCGCATTGACTGCCATTTCGGCAACTCCAGCTTCAGCAACAGATCCAACATTGACCATTGCTAGCTCAGTGACTGTCGACTACGGCCAGTCAGTCACTGTTCCAGTCACCTACACCGGCTCACTTACTGGCTTTGTGAGTTCGACAATCAACATCAACAATGGTCGACTCGATATGGCTACATACATCAACAGCCATCTTGACCTGGCTATCACTTATGGTGATGCGACTTCAAGCACACTCACCGTGGTTGGCACCCTTGAGCAAATCAATGATTTCCTCGCCAATGTTCGCGTTCATTCAATCAAGGATGGAACTCGCGGAAAAATTGAGATTTATAGCGATGTTAGATCTGCTTCCGCATACATCGCAATTGATCCAGCCAGCGGTCACGCTTACGAAGCCGTGGCAAACGCAAAGAATTTCGCGAGCGCCCAATGTCTCACAAAATACTTCAACACGAATGTCATTTACGACGAAACCAATGCACCGAGCGGTGACCACTGCTATGACAACGGTCGCACACTTGTAGCGCGAACTTTCCAGGGCGTAGCCGGTCACATGGCAACAATTGAAAGCAATGACGAATCTCAATACATTGTGTGGAACGCAAATGGTTACACACAGTCGTACTGGCTGGGCGGCTCTGACGCAACAACAGACGGAACCTGGAATTGGACTACAGGACCAAGCAACGGAACGCAGTTCTGGTCTGGCGACTCAACAGGTTCAGCAGTTAATGGTGCATTCACAAATTGGACCGCTGGCCAACCAGTAGCAACAACTGGTTCAACCGACGCAACGATGCTTGTGTGGACTGCATGGTCACAAGGTACTTGGACAGCTGCTGACTCAAATGATTATTACAACACCATGGTCGAATATGAACCAACAACTTCATTCGCACCAGTTGATGGAACGAACTTGTCTGCTAGCGGTTCTGTGGAAATCACAAACTTCCCAGTGGGAACCTGTGTTGATTACTCCGATGGATTTAACCAATACGCGAACTACGTCATTAATGGCGCAACACAAGCGACTCGTTGGGAAATGAATGACGATGTAGCTCTTAGTGGTTACGGCATGGCTAAAAGCCCAGCGATTCTCGAGACTGGTTCTCACAATTCAACGTGGGACTTCGACATTAGTTTCGATTCATACTGGTCAGGTCAAACCAAAACAGATCAGTATGAAGACACCTGCGTTATTTTCAACGCTGATGGTTCTGTAGAAATTACTGCTGACAGCACCCCATTTGATATGGGCAATGGTGTGACGGTTCAATACAAAACAAAATTCTTCAATGATGGTGCAACTACTCGCCAATCAGTGACCTACAGCAA
>JBEGON010000051.1:0-24767 GCA_041181965.1 Actinomycetota bacterium | reverse complement strand
GCCGCGCAGAACGCGCTGCTGAACTGATTGCGAAATACTCAATCGACGTTGTTGATAATCAAACTGCAGCAAAGACTGCAGATGTTCTTGTCTTAGTTGTTAAGCCGCAAGATATGTCAGGTGTTTTGAATGAAATCTCTGGCGTGATCAAATCTGATGCGTTAGTGATTTCACTTGCAGCAGGTATCACCACAAAGTTCCTCGAATCGCATTTGCCAGCTGATACAGCAGTGGTTCGAGTAATGCCAAACACTCCCGCATTGGTAGATGAAGGTATGAGCGCTCTATCGGCAGGCGCGCATTGCAACGATGCTGGATTGGCTAAAGCGAGTGAATTACTTGGCGCGGTTGGCAAAGTTGTTTCTGTTCCTGAGAAATACCAAGACGCCGTTACTGCGATTAGCGGTTCTGGGCCTGCGTACATCTTCTATGTTGTCGAAGCAATGATCGAAGCCGGTGTCGTGCTTGGTTTACCTCGCGCGACTGCGCATGATCTGGTTGTACAAACTGTCGTTGGTGCAGCAGCAATGTTGCGCGAAACTGGTGAACACCCAACAGTCCTGCGCGAAAATGTGACATCACCCGCGGGCACAACTGCCGCTGCGCTTCGCGAGCTTGATGATCACAAAGTACGCGCTGCATTTATCACCGCGATGGAAGCAGCTCGAGATCGTTCAAACGAATTGGCCGGCGGCTAAATGTCACGCTCGCTTGTCGTTGTCGATAAGCGACTGGTTGCGTACGACTTCGGTCCGCAACATCCACTCGCCCCAATTCGGCTTTTGCGTACGTATGACCAGATAGAGGCGCATGGGCTGACGCACACTGCTGGTGTGGAGCAATCACTTGCCACTGCGGATGTTTCGGAAGCTGACCTCTTGCGGGTTCACACACCTGAGTTTGTCGAAGCAGTGAAGAAAGCAAGTGTCGAAACCGACTATTTCAATGTTTCGATGGGAATCGGCACCACAGATGTTCCGCGCTTCGATGGCATGCACGACGCCACCATGGCAGTGTGTTCCGCAACTCTGACAGCTGCTCAGGCGGTCGCTTCAGGTGATTTTGAACATGCGGTGAACCTCGCAGGAGGTTTGCACCATGGAATGGCTGACCGCGCATCTGGTTTTTGTGTGTACAACGACATTGCCGTGAGCATCATGTGGCTTCTCGATCATGGATTCGAACGTATCGCCTATCTCGACGTGGATGCACATCACGGTGATGGCGTGGAGAGTGTTTTTTGGAACGATCCACGCGTTCTCACTATTTCTATCCATGAATCTGGGAAAACTCTCTTTCCAGGCACGGGGCATTCGACAGATATTGGTGGCCCTGACGCTCTTGGATTCGCTGTCAATATTCCATTGCCCTCGCATGTGCGCGATGCAGAATGGTTGCGCGCGTTTGATGCTGTTGTTCCGGAGTTGCTCGCAGAATTCAAACCACAAATCATCGTCTCTCAACATGGTTGTGATTCACATCGTGATGATCCGTTGACAAATATGGGACTCAGCATTGATGGACAACGCACTTCGTACGAAATGATTCATCAATACGCGCATGACTATGCGGATGGAAAATGGATTGCTGTTGGCGGCGGCGGTTATGCACTTGAATCTGTTGTTCCACGAATATGGACTCATCTCGTAGCAATCGCAACGCACCAAAGTGAACGTGTGAAATTCACTGACGGCGGCGAAACGAATTACAAAAATTTGTCAAGAGGGTGGGATCCAAATAACGAAGTAGATCGCGCAGTCATGTCAACTCGTAAGGGAATTTTCCCTTTGCACGGCTTGCCGGCTGACCCAATTTCAGGTTTTTAAGTGCGTCGTCTCGTCATTTGATAAGGGGCATTTGACGAAAAAAAATCATTCAGTAATCTCCGCTCATCGCGCCAAGCGCACAGAACTTCCCCGACTGGTAAGGACCTCACAGTGACTTCATCACCTCGACCACTGACAACAGATCCAAAGTTTCTGACCGTCGCTGAAGTGGCTGAAATGATGCGCGTCTCAAAGATGACCGTGTACCGCATGGTTCACTCCGGTGAATTGCCTGCAGCTCGCCTCGGTCGTTCATTCCGAGTCCCAGCACACGTTGTTGAGGAATACATCCGCGTTTCATTCAACGCGACTGCGTAAATTCGCGAGGGATTGACCCCCGCCGTAGCAGCACACAGACCAACAGACCTAGGCTTCACCTAGATTTACTTCAGTAGGCAGGAAAAAACGTGGGTTCCGTAATCAAGAAGCGCCGCAAGCGCATGGCGAAGAAGAAGCATCGCAAGAATCTTCGCAAGACGCGCGCTCAGCGTCGTAAGTAATTTCGTCGGGGCTTTTGTGGCTACCCCGTCTCACGCTGTACGTCAGGCCGGCGCGACTGGATTCATTCCAGTATCGCGTCCGGCCTTTGACATTCAGTGGCACGCATTGCGTGCAGGAGCAGGTGACTAATGGCGCGGGTAACTTTGATCGGAAAGCCTGGCTGCCATCTGTGTGACGACATGCGAAGCGTGATTGCAGAAGTGTGCACACCTCGCGGTGATGAAGTCTCTGAAGTTTCGATTCTTGACCATCCCGAACTTGAGCAGAAATATTGGGAAGAAATTCCAGTCTTGCTAGTCGATGAGCGCAAAGTTGCTTTCTGGCGGATTTCGCACGAGCAATTACTTGAAGCACTTGAATCAAGCCCTACGGTTGGTCACTGATGACACAATCACCTCGTACGGCAGCTTTCTTTGACCTCGACAACACTCTTATTCGCGGTTCGTCGCTGTTTTACCTTGCACGTGGTCTTTTCAAATTGGGTTTCTTTTCTAGCAAAGACATGTGGGCATTTATCTGGAAACAAGCGAAATTTGTCGTTGTTGGTAAAGAGCACATTTCCGATATGCAAATGATCAAACGAGTTGGTCTGCGAATTGCTAGCGGGCATTCGGTTGATTCGCTAGTGAACATTGCTGATGGCGTGATTGAACAGTATTTGATTCCCAAGGTCTATCGACAAACTGTGGATCTTGCAAAAGTGCATTTACAGCGCGGTGAAGAAGTGTGGATTGTCACTGCTGCACCAAATCGTTTGGCGAATGTTTTGGCCCACAAGCTTGGATTCACTGGAGCACTCGGAAGCATTGCTGAAGAAGTTGACGGATTTTTCACTGGTGAATTGATTGGCAAGCCACTTCACGGGCCGGAGAAGAAAGAAGCTATCGAGAAGTTGGCTACCGAAACAGGTCTCGATCTTTCGCAGTCAAGCGCTTATTCCGATTCTGTGTATGACCTGCCGATGTTGCAGGCCGTGGGCAATGCGAATGTGGTCAATGGCGATCGCCAATTGCGCGCCCATGCTCGCCGTGAGGGATGGCGGCAATACGACTTCCGCAAAATGCGGCACGCTCGGCGCTTTGGATTTCAAGCCGCTTTTGTCGCCCTGAGCGGGCTGCTTGTGCGCCGTTCCCGCCGCAAATAGCCCCACCTGTCCGAATCACGGGATGGCTCTCACCATCATTTTGGACAATCTCTCAAACCCACCTAATGTTGCCCACGCCTGGTCGCCCACAGCGACCCCCGTCACGGACCTTGGGCCGTGGGCATCGGGGCAATTACGCCGCGTGCCTTACCCAATTTTCGAGACGGTTCCCAACGCACGCTTGAGGTGTCAATGAGCGCGACGCGCAAACGCCAACGCGGCAACGTCACATTGGTGGCAGCCGGCCCTGGTGATATCGACCTTCTTACTGTCCGCGCAACCCGCGCGCTTTCCGAAGCAGACCTGATCATCGCTGACAGCGAAGTCGTGGCCATTGCTCGTAAGTTCGCCCAACCGAGTGCCGAAATTGCGGCCGCGGTAGATGCTGATGGTCTTCCACTCGAGCAGGCCGCTCGCTCGAAAGCCGTCGTTGATGCAGCCAAAGAAGGTCGCACCGTCGTCCGTCTGATGTCTGGTGACCCAGTTATCGATGGTGCTTTCGGTCGCGAATCTGCTGCGCTCACTAAAGCAAAACTTATTTTTGATTACGTTCCTGGTGTTTCTACAGTCTCTGGTGTCGCTGGGTACGCCGGTGTTTCTTTGACCAGCACGAAGTCACGCGAAATTCGCATCGTTGATGGCGCACAGCCAGACGTTAAGTGGCAAGACCACATTTCAAGTGCCGTGACACTTGTGATTCTGAACGGTGCTGATCGTGCAGTCGACATTGCAAAAGCACTTGTCAAAGCAGGTCGCGATGGCGCAACGTCAGTTGTTCTCACTCGCGATGGCACAACTGTTGATCAACGTTCTGTGATTTCTAGCTTGGAAGAAATTCCTGCAGCAGTCAAAGCTGCGCGACATGCTGGCAATGGCATCATGATTGTTGGTGAACCTGTTAGCAAGCGCAATGAACTTTCTTGGTACGAAGCCAAACCACTTTTTGGCTGGCGTGTTCTTTTGCCACGTACCAAAGACTCTTTGAAAGATTTGGTTGCCCAGCTTGAATCACTCGGTGCAACAGTCACGGACGTACCAACGCTTTCTGTTGAACAACCTCGCACTCCACAGCAAATGGATCGCGCAATTCACGGTTTGGTTTCAGGTCGTTATGAATGGATCATTTTCACCAGCCACAATGCAGTTCGTGCGGTATGGGAAAAGTGCCAGGAATACGGTCTTGATGCTCGCGCATTTAGTGGCCTCAAAATTGCTGCAACTGGTGACAAAACCATCGAGCAGCTTGCCGCATTTGGCATTCGCCCTGACACGGCCTTGAGCGAAGAGCAAACAACTGCAGATTTGCTTGAGGATTTTCCTCAATACGACATGATGACGGATCCCATCAATCGCATTTTCTTGCCGCGCGCAGATATTGCAACTGAATCCCTTGCAGCCGGGCTTGTTGAACTCGGTTGGGAAGTTGATGATGTGACGGCATACCGCACCGTTCGCGCAGCTCCTCCCGCTGTAGAAATTCGCGATGCAATCAAAGCTGGCGGATTTGATGCTGTGGTCTTCACATCATCGTCGACCGTCCGCAACTTGGTTGGTATTGCAGGTAAGCCGCATCCAGCAACAGTCGTGGCATGCATCGGACCTCAGACTGCAAAAACCTGTGAAGAGCACGGTTTGCAAGTTGATGTCATGGCGGCTGAACCGAACACGACATCATTGCTAGAGTCACTTGCGGATCATGGATTCGTATTGCGCGATGCTGCACTCGAACTTGGTGAAACCAGCTGGCGTCCAAGTCGTCGTCGCACAACAGTTCGTCGCAAAGTTACGTAACCGGAAGGATCAATCATGGCAATTCGCACAACAGTTCATGTCGTGCGTCATGGTGAGGTCTACAACCCGACAAAAATTCTCTACGGGCGGTTGCCAGGTTTTCGACTTTCAACCCTTGGCGAACAGATGGCACAACGCGTTGCAGAGTATTTCGCCAACAACGATGTGACGTATGTGGTGGCTTCGCCGCTAGAGCGAGCACAACAAACTGCAACTCCTATCGCTGCTGCTCACAATCTCCCCCTGAACTCTGACATCAACTTGATTGAAGCCGACAACGTTTTCGAAGGCCAACGAGTCTCAGTAGGTGATGGCGTATTGCGATCGCCGAGTACGTGGCGTCATTTGTGGAATCCATTCTTGCCATCCTGGGGCGAGCCTTACGTAGAAGTTGCAGCGCGCATGCGTGTGGGCATCGACAGTGCACGTGAAGCAGCGTTGGGACACGAAGCCGTCATCGTTTCACATCAATTGCCGATTTGGATTGCTCGACTTGATGGTGAAGGTCGTCGTTTCATTCACGACCCACGTCGCCGTCAGTGCACGTTGGCAAGTGTGACGTCTTTTACGTTTGAAGATGATCGACTTATTGCAGTCACGTACAACGAACCTGCGAAAGATTTGTTGCATGTCTCTACCAATGGTGTGGGTGCCTAAATAAATGCGCCGTTTGCTTGCAGCCGTAATTTCTTGCGTATTGCTTGCAGCCTGCTCTTCTAATTCCACTTTGCACAACGGCGATCAGACTGGATTTGTTTCTGCAGACGGCAGTGCTGTCGTTAAAGATGTTTCTGAGCGTGGCGAAGTTGTTGATCTCTCTGCCGCAGACATCACAAACAATGTGACATGGAAACTGTCTGAACATCGTGGCGAAGTTGTGCTCCTCAACGCATGGGGACCCTGGTGCGCCCCATGTCGTAAAGAGTTGCCAGAACTCCAGAAACTTTCCACGGAATTTTCTTCAAAAGGTTTGAGCATTGTTGGTTTAGCAACGCGGACGAATGCGACTGCAACTTTGGCATTCACCAACAAATTCAAAATCTCGTACCCGCAATTGGCTGACTACGACTCTGCTGCACTTTCTCGACTTCCAGGAATTCCTTCAGCGACTGTTCCAGGCACCATCTTCATTGATCGCATGGGTCGAATTGCTGGCTGGGCACTTGGTGCTGCAGATCCGGCTCTCATTAGAAGCATCACGGAATCCTTGCTCGATGAGAGTGCATCATGATTGCGAGTGTTGGGGAAGTAGTTTTTAGTGGTTCAATGCTTTTGGCGATTCCAGTAGCGATCGCTGCTGGTTTTCTTTCCTTTGTTTCGCCATGCGTTTTGCCACTAGTTCCTGGTTACTTCTCCTACATCACTGGTCTTACCGATACTGAGCTGCGCGCAAGTGAAACCAATGTGCTGCAGCGATCTCGAATTGTTGTAGCAACAATTGGTTTCGTCGCAGGATTTAGTTTTCTTTTCATCTCTTATGGCTTGGCTTTCGGACAGTTGGGGAACTGGTTCTTGCAAAACGAGCGCATTGTCAGCATGGTGCTTGGCGTTTTGATCATTGTTATGGGCGCTGGATACCTTGGCTGGATTCCTGCAATGAATCAGGATTTTCGTCCCCGTTGGCGTATCAAAGATGGAATGTGGACTGCGCCACTTTTGGGATTGCTGTTTGGATTGGGTTGGGCACCGTGTGTTGGACCTACCCTCGCTGCAGTTCAAACACTCGCATTTACAGAAGCAAATGCTGTACGCGGCGCGATTCTGTCCGCTGCTTATTGCGTTGGACTTGGCTTACCTTTCTTGATGATTGCAATCGCGTACAAGAAGTCGCTTACGGCAACAAGATTTTTGCGTGCGCATTCGCGCACGATTACTCGCATTGGCGCGGCTTTTCTTATCGCAATCGGCTTTGCACTCATTACTGGTTTGTGGACTGATGTGACCGCAGCGCTTCGTACATGGGCGACAGGAATTGGAGTATTCCTGTGAGCGAAATTTCCTTAGGTGTATTCGGTTGGGTGCGCTGGTTCTGGCGCCAACTCACCACCATGCGGGTAGCGCTACAACTTTTGTTTCTGCTCGCGATTGCGGCAGTGCCTGGTTCGTATTTTCCTCAACGTTCGCAATCCCCAATCAAAGTTACGCAGTACATCAAAGATCACTCCGCTCTTGCCCCGTGGCTAGATCGCCTCGGCATGTTCGATGTTTACGGATCTGTGTGGTTCTCATCGATTTATATCTTGCTGATGATTTCATTGATTGGGTGCATTCTGCCGAGACTCAAAGTGCACTTGAGCGCGGTGCGAAGTGCACCGCCAAATGCGCCACGTAACCTCACCAAACTTGACCAGTCGCGAGTTATTCCACATGTGGTTGGCAACGGTGATGTGTTGTCTGAATTGCAAGCGCATCTCAAGAGTCAGCGATGGCGGGTTCGGCTCTCTTCTGATGAAGGTGGCTCGTATCTTGCGGCAGAACGCGGATATCTTCGTGAAAGCGGAAACTTGCTCTTTCATATTGCGATTGTCTTCATTTTGATTGCGGTTGCTGCTGGAACTTTGTTTGGGTGGCGTGGTCAGATCATCGTCCGCGAAGGAACTTCAGTTTCCAATGTGCTTTCGCAATACGACACTTTCACTCCTGGTCGCTTGTTTGATACGGGCAATCTCGCTCCATTCAACATTCGCCTTGATTCTCTTAAGGTGACGTATGAATCAGAAGGACGACAAATCGGTGCCGCTCGCGACTATCGAGCAACTGTTACCTATAAGGAATCTCCAAACTCACCAGTTGCTTCAAAAGTTATTGGTGTAAATGATCCTTTGGATATCGGTAACGCTTCAGTGTTCTTAGTAGGTCACGGATTCGCTCCACACTTCATCGTCCGTGATTCTCAAGGCACGATTGTTTTCGATGACTCAGTCATTTTTCTTCCGCAGGATGCAAACTTCACATCGCAGGGCGTTATCAAAGTTCCGGATGCCACACCGCAGCTTGGGTTCAATGGAATCTTCGCACCTACTGGTGTGGTTACATCTACACGTGGTCCGCACTCTCTGTTTCCACAATTGATTGACCCCAAAGCATTTTTGTCAGCATATGTTGGCGATTTGCAGCTTGATAATGGCATTGCCCAAAATGTTTATCGACTCAACATTGAAAAGATGAAACGTGTTGGGCTAGAAGAACTTTCTCCTGGTGAGAAATGGAAATTGCCAGGTGGCGTTGGCACTTTGGAATTTGTGGAAGTCACGCAATTCGCAACTTTCAATATTGCATCAGATCCAGGTCAAAACTGGGCGCTTCTTGGTGCAGTTTTGGCAATTGTCGGTGTGATTGCCGGGCTATATGTGCAACGGCGTCGATTGTGGGTGCGTGTGCTAGTTGATTCTCAATGCATCGAAATCGCTGCGATATCGCGTTATGAAGATTCCAATTTGTCAGAAATTCTTGACAATGTTGATTCATTCTGCCGAGCTCAACTTGGCATGACAGAATCCGCCTCCTAATCCAATAGAAAGACTGCGATGGCAATCAACGAATCATTGGCTCAAGCAAGCAACATGTTTGTCTACGGCGCAATGGGTGCGTACACGAGTGCGATGTTTGGTTTTGCTGCGTCTTTCGCCCGCGGCCGTGACAAAGAAACAAATCCAACTGGTGGACGCAAAGCCGGCAACATTGCGTTTTCTTTGACATGGCTTGCAACTGCGCTCTTGGGTCTTGGCGTGGTTTTGCGTGGTGCCTCTGCAGGAAGAGTGCCATGGGGCAACATGTATGAATTCAGCATTACCGGCACTTTCGGTTTAATGGCTGTGCTACTTGCCTATTCATTGAAACGTGACGTGCGCTGGCTCGGTCTCTTTATCGTGATGCCTGCGTTGTTGTCATTGGGACTTGCGGTCACAGTTCTTTACACTGAATCAGCACAGTTAATTCCAGCACTCAAGTCATATTGGTTGTTGATTCACGTTTCCGCGGCGATTGTGAGCGCTGGTTTCTTCATTATTGGTGGCGTTCTCACTGTGCTGCAACTGATTACGGCGCATGTTGAACAACGCGTCGCTGATGGCAAAGATGCTGGTAAGTGGGGAGTAATTTCTCAGCGCGTTCCGCAGTCAGAACAGTTAGATCGCCTTGCGTACCAGGCGCATGCATTTGTGTTTCCACTCTGGACTTTCACTGTAGTTGCAGGCGCGATTTGGGCCCGAAGTGCGTGGGGGCGCTACTGGGGCTGGGATCCAAAAGAGACGTGGGCATTCATCACCTGGCTTGGCTACGCCGCATATTTACACGCACGTATCACTGTCGGCTGGAAAGGTAAGCGCGCGTCGTATATCGCCCTGGTCGCATTCTCAACATTCATTTTCAACTATTTCATCGTGAACTTCTTCTTTGCAGGACTTCACGTCTATTCAGGAAAATAATGCGCTTTATCCCATACATCGCTGTGTTCTTGCTCCAGTTGTACGCCATTGTTGAAGCAACAAGCATTCGCTTTCCGCGCTTAATGCCTCGTTGGTCGTGGCTCTTGGTGACGGTCTTCGTACCTGTCATTGGCGCAATCTTGTGGTTTTTCGGTGGCCGCCCGAAAGCCACCCGCATTCCTAATAATTAAAGCGAGCGTTGCATGGCGATTGCAAAGACGGTGAGTGCTGCCCATGCAAGTTGAGTTTTTCCAGTTCCACTAAGAACCGCAATCAAGTCTCTGCCCTGTGCGTTATTAATCACTGCACGACCTGGACGATGTGCAACTAACGATGCGAGAGCACCAACTGCAGCCGCAGCTGGCCAACCAGTTTCGGAACGAAAATAACCATAACCACCGATGATCAAGCTGACACCGAATGCGGTCCAGAGAAGCAATACGTAAAGCCAACGGGTGCGTTCATCGCCCAGTCGTACGGCCAGAGTTCGCTTGCCAGCTTTTGTGTCGGTTGGAATGTCGCGAAGATTGTTGACCACCAACATTGCACATGCGAGTGCACCGGCACCAAGTGATGCGATGAAACTCAACAAACTGACGTGGTTAGTTTGCACAAACGAAGTTCCAGTGACAGCGACGATGCCAAACCAGACAAAAACAAAAATCTCACCGAGTCCCAAGTATCCATAGGGATTCTTGCCGCCGGTGTAGAACCACGCAGAGATAATTGCAAGTGCGCCCACTGCAATCAAAATCGATTGTTGCGTCAGCAAAGTGAGAATCAGGCCGGCAAGTCCAGCCACAGCAAAAGACAAAAACGCTGCTTTTTTCACATTGGCAGCCGCAGCAAGTCCTTGGCCGACAAGACGGACAGGTCCTACGCGCACTTCATCAGTTCCGCGCACTCCATCGCTGAAATCATTTGCGTAATTGACTCCCACTTGCAATGCGAGAGCGACAATTAATGCAAGAAGCGCATTCAATGGATTGAAACTTTGCTCCCAGTAAGCAATCGCACTTCCGATTGCAACGGGTGCAACAGCAGCGGGCAAAGTGCGAGGGCGAGATCCGTGGTACCAATCAATAGCTGCTGTCATGGGTGCAGTCTTTCAGAGTTGTGAAATTGCGGTGCGATCAGGTTTGCCATTTGGTAAAAGTGGAATTGAAGGAAGATTTACGATGCGAAGTGGCACTTTAATTCCTTGTATGGACTCGCGCACGTGTGTTTCGACTGCTGCGACATCGGCACTGCCTGAATAAGCGATAACAGCAAGTGAGCCGTACTCGTCACTAGGAGCGCTGGCTGACTGTGCATCTTCAACTCCGGGCACCATCCGCGCCGTTTGTGCAAGTTTTTGAACATTGAGGAGATAGCCAGCAGATTTGATGACATCATCGGCTCGACCTTTGACTACTAGTCGACCATGTTCGATAGAACCAATGTCGGAACTGCGCCATCCAGATTCTTGAATCAATTCACCATCACGATATGAATGAGTGAGCATCGCTCCATGCAGTGCAATAAAGCCAGATTCATCAACAGTGATTTCCACACCTTCGAGTGGAACACCGTCATAGACGCAGCCACCACTAGTTTCAGTAGCGCCGTAGGTTCGCACTAATCGAATTCCTAGTTCCTGCGCGAAATCAATATCTTTCTGATTCATCGCACCACCACCGACAAGAATGTAGTCAAGATTCTTGAGTGCGCTTACTGCTTCGGCATCATTCAACATGCGATGCATTTGAGTTGGTACAAATGATGCTGCTGCAGCAAGTTTCTGTTTACGCGCACTTGTCACTGTTGCATCTATGTAAGGTGCAAGTTCTGCTGCAACAAATGGTGCTGCGCCAGCGACTCCATCCCAGATCACTGGAGCTGTGCCAGCGAGCGCGCTACGAATCACTGTGTTGATGCCACCCATACTTGTGACAGGAAGTGCAGTGAACCACACCGCTTGATTATGAAAATGCACTGCACTCGCGGCTGCGGATTCTGCGAGCGCACTGAGTGGAATTTCAACCGCACGGGGTTGGCCGGTACTGCCGCTGGTCAAGAGAATCAGAGCTGGTTCACCGCAACGAACAGGCTGTTCGACATGAAGTGCACTGCGGTCTGCTTCGGGTGCAATGAGTACGACCGAGATGTCATCTTCAAAGAGTTCATGAATAGCAGTAATCGCGGCCTCAACCCCAGCCGGGCCGGGGGAGACCTCGAGGATTCTGAAGTGTTCGCCCATCATCGCTAGCCTAAGCGCACCTACGAAAGGCATACCGTGGATACCCGCAAGCGCTATGAACTTCCTCCAGTCGTGAGCCCTGATTCGCCCGCATTCAAGAATCCAGGACACTCCTCATTAACCCCTGCGTGTGCGTGGACATCCGTTGGAGATTTTTCAGATATCAAGTACGAACTTTCACAAGGTGTCGACGCAGGCATTGCAAAAATCACTATCAACCGCCCAGAAAAGCGCAATGCGTTTCGCCCGCAGACTGTGGCCGAGATGTTGACTGCACTCGACATGGCTCGAGATGACTCAAGTGTTGGCGTCGTGATTTTGACTGGCCAAGGCGACTGGGCATTTTGCAGTGGTGGCGATCAAATTATTCGCGGCGATGATGGATATATCGGTGACGATGCTGTTGCTCAAAAAGGCATCGGTCGTCTCAATGTTCTTGATTTACAAATTGCTATCCGTCGCATTCCAAAACCTGTGATTGCGATGATTGCTGGCTACAGCATTGGCGGCGGTCATGTCTTGCACGTGGTGTGTGACCTTTCAATTGCAGCAGACAATGCACGTTTCGGTCAGACCGGTCCCAAAGTTGGCTCCTTCGATGGCGGTTATGGCTCTGGATTGCTTGCACGACACATTGGTCAAAAGCGTTCCCGCGAAGTTTGGTATCTGTGTCGCCAATATGGTGCAGCGCAGGCTTATGACTGGGGCTTGGTCAACGAAGTTGTGCCACTTTCTGAACTTGAAATCGCAACCGTTGAATATGCGCGTGAAATCTTGCAACTCTCTCCGCTAGCGATCCGTCTTTTGAAAGCATCACACAATGCTGCAGACGATGGTCTCGCCGGCGTTCAACAACTTGCCGGCGATGCTACGTTGTTGTTCTACATGTCAGAAGAAGGACAAGAAGGCCGCGATGCATTTAAGAACAAGCGTCGTCCAGACTTCAGCAAATTTCCAAAACGTCCATAAGTTTTGACATGACTCTTCCCCCGCTGCAACAGCTACTCGCAGATGCGCGAGTAGTGAGTCTGCCTTTGAAGAAGAACTTTCGTGGCATTGATCACCGCGAGTTTGTGATTTTCGAAGGTCCTGCGGGATGGGGAGAGTTTGCTCCATTTCACGATCACACACTCGATCATTGCGCGCAGTGGCTCGTTGCAGCAATCGAAGCAGCGTATGAAGGTTTCCCTGCCTCGGTACGAAGTGACGTCGCAGTAAATGCGATTGTTCCAGCACTTCCACTTTCAGAAATCGAAGGCTGGGTTCAATCTGCGTTGACGAATTTCGGTACCCGCGTTTTCAAAGTCAAATGTGGCGATGCTGATTTTCGTAAAGACTATGAACGCGTGGATGAGATTCGTTACACACTCGATCACACAGTTGGCGACGATTGGTCCCTGAGGCTTGATGTGAATGGTCAATGGTCGGTCGATCAAGCAATTGAAAGAATAAATGTTCTGAATGACGCTGCAGCAGGGCGCATTGAATATGTCGAACAACCTGTGCAATCTCTTGCTGATTGCGCAACCGTGCGCGCTGCAACTGACGTCAAGATCGCTGTAGACGAAAGTATTCGACTTGTTTCTGAGGGCCAGTTGTCTCCATACGCAGTACGACTTGCCGCGGACGTTGCAATCGTCAAGGCAATACCGCTTGGTGGAGTGCGCAAATCCTTGAACGTTGTGGAATCACTGCAACTTCCAGTTGTGGTGTCAGGTTCCATGGATTCTTCGATTGGTCTTGCTTCAGGATTGGCACTTGCTGGCATAGTGCCCGAACTTTTTGGTGCCTGCGGATTTGGCACTGGCCAATTACTTGCTGATGATTTTGTGCACAAAACTTCACTGCCAATCAACGGTCGCATGTCAGTGCAGTCGCCCCAAGTAGACGTAGCTGCTATCGAGAGAGCTGAGTCGCGCGTAGATTCAGCGACTGTCAATTACTGGAAAGCGCGTCTTACTGCGTGCTACGAATTGCTTGAGGAGATGTGATGAATCCATCGACTTTTCAAGCGCGCGCAATGGTGAAAGCTTTAATCAAGCATGGCGTCGAATCTGTCGTCATCGCACCTGGATCGCGCAACGGGGCATTGAGCATCGCATTAGCGCAAGCACACAATCACATCAATCTCCTAACGCGTATTGATGAACGCACTGCATCGTTTACTGCACTCGGCATTGCAAAAAGAACTGCGAAGCCAGTTGCGGTTGTATGCACGAGTGGGACTGCATCGGCACACTTCACTGCTGCTGCATTTGAGGCGCGAGAAGCCGGAGTTCCTCTGATCTTGATTACTGCCGATCGTCCAGCGGCAGTACGTGGTCGCGGCGCGAATCAAACGATTGAACAAGTAGGAATGTTTGCAAATGCAGTGATCGACGAATGGGATTTGCCAATCGCATCATCACAAGATGAGTTGTATTGGGAACTGGCAGTAGCTAATGCAGTCACCGCATCTCTCGGAGATGAATACTCCGCCGCAGGTCCTGTGCATCTCAACGTTCCTTTCGCAGAGCCGCTTATTCCTCACGACGCTGATGTGAGCTGGACTTCAACAATTGTGCGAGGCGAACTGCCAAAGCCACATCGACTGGATGACGTTGAACTCAAAGACTTGCTTGCCGATATGGGCATCACCACAGACGCACCACGCGGTGTAATTGTCATCAGCGATCCGCATTCTGCTGCCGATGCGATTGCGTTGGCCAAGACTTTGCGTTGGCCGCTCCTAGCAGAACCAGGTAGCAGCGCACGCGTTTCAGGAAATGCCATTGCGCACTACGCCAAGATTCTGTCGGCGAAAAACATTGAAGCCGATGTCGTGATTACTGCCGGTCGCTTTGGCTTATCGCGCGCGGTCATGAAATATGTCACGTCATCATCTGCACATATCGCAGTAGGACGCTATCCGCTTGATGCTGATCCAATGGAATCAGCCAAACATCATCTTGCGCGTATGCCATTGATGAATGGGCTGCGGCCAGCGCCAGAAGAGTGGTTGGCGATGTGGCAATCCGAAGCCGCTTCTTTCGCGCATGACACTGACAGTGTTCTTACTGCGCGCAGCGCAACACAACTTCTCACGGATTTCGCGACGTCACGCGATGTGCTGTGGGTGTCCGCGTCGTCCTCAGTGCGGATTGTCGATGATGTTGCGAGCATTCGTAATGATGCACCAATGACTTTGGTGAACCGAGGCACTAATGGCATCGATGGGCTGATTGCATCTGCGACCGGTGCTGCAACACAAACCGTTGGACGTACTTTTCTTTTGATTGGCGATGTCGCGTTCTTGCACGATGCCTCAAGTTTGTTCTTGCCATCGACAGAAGTGTGGCCCAATCTGACGATTGTTGTTTTGGACAACAACGGCGGAGCAATCTTCAAGACACTTGAGCAAGGTGATTCGGCGTTCGACGATGTTTACGACAAGGTGTACGGAACCCCGCACGACAAAAATCTCGTTGCGTTAGCGCAGAGTGCTGGCTTGAGTGCAGTTCATATCAATTCACTTGATGAGATGCGTCACGAATTGACCATCAAGACAAATGTTCTTGTAGTGAATCTGCGTTCTTAGTCTTTCGAAAGCGCGTATTTCATCGGTTCGAGTTTGGCATTTGTTTCTGCTAGTTCTGACACAGGATCAGAACCTGAAACCAGCCCACAACCAGCGAATAGTCGAATGCGTCGTGGATCGTCAGCATCAATTTCGCCGCAACGAAGTGCAATGCCAAGCTCGCCATCGAAATGTGAATCCATCCAGCCCACTGGGCCTGCATAACGACCGCGGTCCATTCCCTCGAGTGCGCGAATCACATTTGCAGCACGTTCTGTCGGCGTTCCACACACAGCAGCTGTTGGATGTAGCGATGCAGCAAGCGAAAGCACGGGAACTTCGTCTGCAAGCCGACCGTTGATATCAGTTGCAAGATGTTGGACGTTTGCAAGACGAAGCAATCGTGGTTCGTCTGGAACTGAAAGATCGGTGCAGTGTGCTGCAAGTGCTTGTGCCACACTCGAAACCGCGTATTCGTGTTCTTCTTGATCTTTATCCGATGCAAGAAGTGCTTCAGCTAAATCATGATCTGTATTGGAATCTTTACCGCGCCGAACAGTTCCAGCGAGAACGCGTGAGGTCACCATGTCGCCACGACGGCGCACCAAGAGTTCCGGTGTTGCACCAACTAGTCCGTCGACCAAGAATGCCCAACACTCTGGATAGCGCGCTGCAAGTCGATTCAAAATTGTGCGCGTATCGAGTGACTTTGTAGAACTCGCCATGATGTCTCGCGCAAGAACCACTTTGTCCACTTCGCCGCGATTAATTTTTTCGACTGCGTCGCTTACTGCGCGTTGCCATTTTGCGGCAGGTTGTGTGCCTTCTTCAAAAGTTACTTCGCCACAACCATTGCTTGCTTCTTTTTCAATCAACATCAATCGTGGATCAAGTTCGTTTTCAGTTTTGTCACTAATGACTGTTACCCAAGTAACACCATCGCGTCGACCAACGACGACGTGTGGAATGACTACAACTGAGCGACCAGGTTCAAATGCAAAAGAAGAAAATGCAACAAGACCACTGCCGTTGAGATGCACACTGTCATGTTGTTCTGATTCTCGAACAACATCTGCCCACCAACGTTGCGCGCGCGAAAAACGTTCGCGTCCGCGCACAACGAGTCGCGCTGCTTCGCCCCACCCAACAAGTCCTTGACCGTCACGCACCCAGGCAAGACCGCCGCGTGCTGGCAAAAGATTGAGAAGTTCGGTGTTGTAGTACGGATGATTCGCATCGATGATTTCGCTACGTGCAACAAGTTGTGGAATTGCAGCAGGTGCAATGACCTCAGATGCGATACTCACTGTCACAGGCTATGCCGCTGCGCAAAGTGAGTCATGTCGCGCGAGAATAGGCGGGTGACCAACGCGCACCCCGAACCCACCAGAGCAGATCTGGACAAGAAGCCCTTCGATGTGGCCAGCATGTTCGATACGGTCGCGCGCCGTTATGACTTGGTCAACGATGTGCTCGCCCTCGGCCAAACCCGTTTGTGGCGCCGAGCGGTTTTGAAGGAAATCAACCCTGCCGTGGGAGATCGGGTGCTCGACCTCGCCGCAGGCACCGGCACGTCCTCTCAGCCACTTTTTGAGCGTGGGGCGGTGGTCATTCCGTGCGATTTCTCCCTCGGAATGCTCAAAGTTGGCCGTCAACGCCTGCCTCACCTCCCCTTTGTGGCGGGCGACGGCATGGCCCTTCCTTTTGCCGACAACACCTTTGACGCGGTGACCATCTCCTTCGGCCTGCGCAACATCCATGACACCAAAAAGGGCCTCTCCGAGCTCCTCCGAGTGACCAAACCAGGCGGAAAACTGGTCGTGTGTGAGTTCAGCCAGCCGGTGTGGGCTCCTTTCCGCACGATTTACCTCGAATATTTGATGAAAGCCATGCCTGCCGTGGCCCGCAAGACCTCCTCGAACCCCGAGGCGTATGAGTACTTGGCCGAGTCCATCCGTGAATGGCCGGCTCAAAAAGACCTCGCGACCCTGATTTCAGGGGTGGGCTGGACGTCGGTGAAATGGCGCAACCTCACAGGTGGAATCGTTGCGATCCACACCGCCATCAAGGGTTAATCGCCTGCTTCACTTTTGTGCTCGGCTTCACATCGCGTAGGTCCCGAGACCCTGTGAAGTTCCCTCACGAGAATTACTAGACTGCGCTCGGTTTGCGAACAATTCGCACCAATATGCATGACTTTTCTTCAGCTGAAGGAGGACGGCGAGACCCGTGAACAACGTCGCCATCCCAATCTTCGCACTCGGCCTGCTTGCAGGCGGTTTCGCAGTTTTCTCCGTCATCATTGCCAGCGTTACTGGTCCGAAGCGTTACAACCGCGCACGTGTTGATGCGTACGAATGCGGTATCGAACCAACGCCACAACCGGTTGGCGGCGGTCGCTTCCCAGTGAAGTACTACCTCACTGCAATGTTGTTTATTGTTTTCGACATCGAAATTGTTTTCCTTTATCCATGGGCTGTTGCTTTTGATCAAATGGGAATGTTCGGTCTCGTCGAAATGGTTTTGTTCATCGTCACCGTTCTCGTTGTGTACGCCTACATCTGGCGTCGCGGCGGACTTGAGTGGGACTAAGGAATATCAATGGGACTTGAAGAGAAACTTCCAAGCGGCGTTCTACTCACCACAGTAGAACTTGCTGCTGGTTATGTTCGCAAAGGATCTCTCTGGCCAGCGTCATTCGGTCTTGCATGTTGTGCAATCGAAATGATGGCAACAGGTGCAGGTCGTTATGACCTCGCACGTTTCGGCATGGAAGTTTTCCGTGGTTCACCACGTCAAGCAGACTTGATGATCGTTGCCGGTCGTGTGAGCCAAAAAATGGCGCCAGTGCTGCGTCAAATTTACGATCAAATGCCTGGACCAAAGTGGGTTCTTGCCATGGGTGCGTGCTCTTCTTCTGGCGGCATGTTCAACAACTACGCAATCGTGCAGGGTGTTGACCACGTAGTTCCAGTAGACGTGTATTTGCCTGGTTGTCCACCTCGTCCAGAAATGTTGATGGATGCCATTTTGGAAATCCACGACAAGATTCAGCACACCAAACTTGGCGCACATCGCGCAGCAGAAGTAACACAACTCGAAGAAGTTGCACTTACTGCAACTCCAACCATTCTCCAAAAAGGTCTCATGCGATGACCGAAGAAAATGCAGTAGAAATCTCTGGCTCCGTGACACAGTCCATTCAAGTTGGCGAACGTCATGGATCATTTCGCACTAAAGGTGGCGGCGACACTTCTGGTTTCGGCGGTCTCGTAACTCCGGTTCTCATTCCTGGTGCAACTTCACGTCCCTTTGGAAATGCATTCGACAACATCGCTGACCGCGTTGATGCAGTCGTGAGCAAATCTGGCGTGAATGCGCACGATGCAATTGAGCACTACACACTCGATCGCGACGAACTCACCATTGTTGTGCGCCGCGAACACTTGCTGACTGTTGCACGTGCACTTCGCGATGACGCTGAATTGCGTTACGAAGTATGTGTCTCAGTGAATGGTGCGCACTGGCCAAACGACAAAGGTCGCGAACTTCGCGCGAACATTCAGTTGTTGTCGATGACACACAACCGTCGCCTTCGCGTTGAAGTCGCGATTCCAGATGCAGATCCGCACCTTCCTTCATTGACTTCTGTGTGGCCATCAACCGATTGGCATGAACGCGAAACTTACGATTTCTTCGGCATCATTTTTGATGGTCATCCAGCTCTAACTCGCATTCAAATGCCAGATGACTGGGCCGGACATCCACAACGCAAGGACTATCCATTGGGCGGTATTCCAGTGGAATACAAGGGCGCAGTGGTTCCTCCTCCAAGTGAGCGGAGGTCTTACTAATGAGCAACGACGCTTACGCAGATTTCTACGACACCACTGAAGGTCGCGTTCACACTGTTTCCGGTGGCGACTGGGATTCAGTTCACGGTGGTGAAGCTGGACAGAAGGAACGTGTTGTCGTCAACATGGGTCCACAGCATCCATCAACTCACGGTGTATTGCGCATGATCCTCGAACTCGATGGCGAAACTGTCACTGAGGCTCGAAGTGCAATCGGATATTTGCACACAGGTATCGAAAAGAATCTTGAATATCGTTCCTGGACTCAAGGCGTTACTTTCGTTACGCGTATGGATTACCTCTCTCCATTCTTCAACGAAACTGCGTACTGCCTCGCAGTTGAAAAACTTCTTGGAATTACAGATCAGATTCCAGAACGCGCAACTGTGATTCGCGTGATGTTGATGGAACTCAACCGCGTTTCATCTCACCTCGTATGTCTTGCAACCGGCGGCATGGAACTTGGCGCATTGACAGCAATGACGGTCGGTTTGCGCGAACGCGAAATCATTTTGGATTTGTACGAAACCATCACTGGTCTTCGCATGAACCACGCGTTTATTCGTCCTGGTGGTATCGCTCAAGATTTGCCAGCAGGTGCTGAACTCAAGATTCGTGATGCGATTGCAAAATTGCGTAAGAACTTCAAAGACACGAGCGATTTGCTTGTCGACAACGCAATTTGGAAAGCACGCACTTCAAACGTTGGTTACCTCGATCTCACTGGTTGCATCGCTCTCGGTTTGACTGGTCCTATTTTGCGTTCGACTGGTATGCCATGGGATTTGCGTAAATCGCAGCCTTACTGCGGGTATGAAACGTACGAATTCAATGTCGCAACTCGCGACACTTGCGATGCATATGGCCGCTTCTTGATTCGTTTGGATGAAATGAATGAATCATTGAAGATTGTTGAACAGTGCCTCGATCGTTTGCGTCCGGGTGCTGTCATGGTTGCAGATAAGAAGATTGCATGGCCAGCGCAGCTTGCAGTTGCTGGCGACGGTCAAGGCAACTCGCTTGAACACATCAAGCGCATCATGGGTGAATCGATGGAAGGTCTTATCCATCACTTCAAACTCGTGACAGAAGGTTTCGAAGTTCCTGCCGGTCAGGTTTATCAAGCAGTCGAATCACCTCGCGGTGAACTCGGCGTGCATGTGATTTCTGATGGTGGAACTCGGCCATACCGCGTGCACTACCGCGATCCGTCCTTCAACAATCTGCAGGCAGTTCCTGCAATGTCTGAAGGTGGACAAATTGCGGACGTCATTGCCGTGGTGGCAAGCATCGACCCAGTTATGGGCGGAGTGGATCGCTAATGAGTCTGACTGAAACTACGTGGGCTGAAGCTCGCGAACTTGCGGGCCGTTATCCGCAATCACGTTCAGCGCTGCTACCAATGTTGCACCTCGTGCAGTCATACGAAGATGCAGTGACTGCTGACGGCATTGCATTGTGCGCAGATGTTCTCAATCTCACCACAGCAGAAGTTTCTGCAGTCGCAACCTTCTACACGATGTACCGTCGCCACAAATCAGGTAAGCACCATGTGGGTGTTTGCACAAATACTTTGTGTGCGGTCCTCGGTGGCGATGCAATTTGGGATGCAGTGTCGAAAGATTTGGGTGCGGGCCACGATGAAACAACAGAAGATGGCACATTCACACTCGAACGCATTGAATGCCAAGCGGCATGTACACATGCACCAGTTGTGACCTTCGACTGGGAATTTTTCGACAACGCGACAGTACAAAGCGTTCGCGATGCCGTAGCAAAACTACAAAAAGGTGAAGCAGTCCAATCGACTCGCGGCCCTGTTGTTGGTGGCCGCGCAGCAAGCGAACGACAACTCGCAGGTTTCGATGATGAACATGTACACGCTGCCGCAATCGACAAAGAAATGCTTGCAGGTTTAATGCGTGCAAAAGAAGTTGGCCAAACTCTTCCGGATTCGGAGGTCTGATCGTGACTCTTACTCCGATTATTACCGCGCACTGGGATGAAAAAGATTCGTACACGATTGATGGTTACCGCCGTCATCACGGATACGCCGCGCTCGCAAAAGCACTCAAGATGGATCCAGACGCGATCATCCAGACCGTCAAAGATTCTGGATTGCGCGGACGTGGTGGCGCCGGCTTCCCAACGGGTATGAAGTGGGGATTCGTTCCGCAAAACGATGGCAAGCCTCACTACCTTGTTGTCAACGCTGACGAATCAGAACCAGGTGCGTGCAAAGACATTCCAATGATGTTGGCGAATCCACATTCATTGATCGAAGGTGTTGCGATTGCTTCGTACGCAATCCGCGCAAACCATGCATTTATTTACATTCGTGGCGAAGTTCCACACGTGCACCGCCGTGTGCGCAATGCAGTTGCAGAGGCTTACAAAGCTGGTTTCCTTGGACAAAACATTCAAGGCTCAGGTTTCAATCTTGATGTCGTCGTGCACGCAGGTGCTGGCGCATACATCTGTGGTGAAGAAACAGCGCTGCTCGATTCACTTGAAGGTCGTCGCGGTCAGCCCCGTTTGAAGCCACCGTTCCCTGCAGTTGCAGGTTTGTATGCCTCACCAACCGTGATCAACAACGTCGAAACTATCGCGAACATTCCATACATTGTCCGCAATGGTGCTGATTGGTTGCGCCAATGGGGTACTGAAAAGTCTCCAGGCTTCAAGCTTTTTGCAGTATCCGGTCACGTAAAGCGTCCAGGTATTTACGAAGCTGCACTTGGCACCACAATGCGTGAATTGCTTGAACATGCCGGCGGAATTCGCGATGGACACACACTAAAGTTTTGGATTCCGGGTGGTTCGTCAGTTCCAATGTTGACGGAAGAGCATCTTGATCTTCCAATGACATATGAAGATATGGCTGCGGCTGGCACCATGCTCGGTACTGGCACTCCCATGGTTTTCGACGAAACTACCAGTGTTGTTCGCGCAATTAGTCGCTGGTTGCAGTTCTACAAGCATGAATCTTGTGGCAAGTGCACGCCATGTCGCGAAGGCACCTACTGGATTACAGATTTGCTCAAGCGTCTCGAAAAGGGACAAGGCAAAGTTGAAGATCTTCAAACCATTGATGAACTATGCCGACAAATTGCCGGTCGTTCATTCTGTGCACTTGGCGATGCCGCTTCAACGCCTTTCCCTGGCGCTATGAAGCATTTTCGTAGTGAATTTGAAGCAGCTGTCACAACACCTGTCGCTGAAGCATTCAACTTCGATGCTTCAACTGTCTTTGTAAAGGCCAACGCCTGATGACGATTACGAACTCAACTCCAGCAACTGGCATCGAAACGGTTACCGTCACCATCGACGGAATTGAAATGCAAGTTCCTAAGGGAACACTGCTCATTCGTGCTGCTGAACAAATCGGTGTGCAGATTCCACGTTTTTGTGATCACCCATCACTCGAACCTGTTGCTGCATGTCGCGCATGTTTGGTCGATATTGAAGGTCAGCCAAAGCCACAACCATCCTGCGCCATCACTGTGGCGGATGGAATGAAGGTCCGTACCCAACATACTTCTGAAGTTGCAGATGCTGCGCAAAAAGGTGTGATGGAGTTCTTGCTCATCAATCACCCACTTGATTGCCCAGTGTGTGACAAAGGCGGCGAATGCCCATTGCAGAACCAAGCAATGAGCAACGGCCGCAGCGAATCACGATTCGATGGCGCAAAGCGCGAATTTGAAAAGCCAATCAATGTCAGCGCACAGATTTTGCTTGACCGTGAACGCTGCGTTTCATGCGCACGTTGCACTCGCTTTGCAGAACAAATCGCCGGCGATCCGATGATTGCTTTGCTCGAACGCGGTGCGCATCAGCAAGTGGGAACTTCAGATGAAGAACCATTTGATTCTTACTTCTCTGGCAACACGATTCAGATTTGCCCTGTCGGCGCATTGACGAGTGCGAAATACCGCTTCCGCTCGCGTCCATTCGATTTGGTTTCAGTCCCAACTTCATGTGAACACTGTGCAAGTGGTTGTGCATTGCGCACAGATATTCGTCGTGGTGTTGTGCAACGCCGTCTCGCATGGGATGACGCGCAGGTCAACGAAGAATGGAACTGCGATAAAGGTCGCTTCGCCTTTCAGTACGCACAGGAAGGTCGCCTCACCAATCCATTGGTTCGCGGCGCTGATGGTGCATTGCGTGCAGCTTCATGGCCAGAAGCAGTTGCTGCGGCAGCGGCCGGTCTTGCTCGCGCAAAAGGTCATGCAGCAGTTCTTGCCGGTGGCCGTCACACAATCGAAGACGCATACGCAATCTCAAAGTTCGCTCGCGTTGCTCTCGCAACAGATGACGTCGACTTCCGTTCACGTGCATTGAGCGCCGAAGAAACAGCATTCTTGTCGTCCTCAGTTGCTGGTCTTGGCATCGGAGTCACCTACGAAGATCTTGAAAAAGCAGCACACGTAGTTTTGATTGCACTTGAGCCAGAAGACGAGAGTCCAATGATTCAGCTGCGTTTACGCAAAGCAGTTCGTCGCAACCGCACTCGCGTTACTGCAATTGCAAGTCATGCAACAAACGGTTTGGAGAAACTCAACGCAAACGTGATCAAGACCAAAGCCGGCGCTGAAGTTCCAGCTCTTGTTTCTGCTGGAATTGACGCAAACACCATCGTTCTTGTTGGCGAACGCGCTGCTTCTGTCCCAGGACTTCTCAGCGCGGTTCTCAACATCACTCGCCAAAACAGCGCCCAACTTGCGTGGGTTCCACGCCGTGCTGGTGATCGCGGTGCGGTTGATGCAGGACTCTTGCCAGGTCTGCTTCCTGGTGGTCGTGCATTGGTTGATGCTGCGTCTCGCGCAGAAGTTGCAGCGGTGTGGGGGGTTGATGTGTCAACACTTCCCGCGACACCTGGTCGCGACTTCAACGCCATCGTTGATGCAGCAATCAACGGTGATGTTCAAGGTTTGTTGATCACTGGCGTTGATGCTGAAGATACTCAAAATCCAACAGCAACCATTGAAGCGATTTATGGTGCAGGTTTCGTTGTCTCACTCGAACAACGCCCGACCGCTGTTACCGCTTTGGCTGACGTTGTATTCCCGGTGGCATCGGTCGCTGAAAAGTCTGGCGCATTTGTCGATTGGGAAGGACGTCAGCGTCCATTCGGTCAAGCATTGCAGTCATCGACTGCACTTACAGACGCGCGCGTGCTCGCAATGATTGCTGATGCAATGGATGTGTTGCTCGGTCGTCAAGATGTTGCTGCTTTGCGTGAAGAAATGTCACGTCTCTCGGCTCCAGCTGCAGTTCGCGTTGATGCGCCGAACATCAACGCTCATAATGCAGAGGGCATCACTCTCAACACCTGGCCACAGTTGCTTGATGAGGGAACAATGCAAAGCGGAGAGCCATTCTTGGCAGCAACCGCGCGCGTTCCAATGGCCCGCATGTCCGCT
>JBEGON010000050.1:0-18834 GCA_041181965.1 Actinomycetota bacterium | reverse complement strand
TGGTGCACCAGGAGTGGCAGCCACTGCTGGTGCAGCTTTGGTTCCTGCTGCCGCTGCAAGAACATCTTGCTTGCGGATGCGTCCACCAATGCCGGTTCCTTGCAATGAATTGAGATCCACACCATTTTCGGCAGCGAGTTTCCGTACGAGCGGAGTGACATAGCCGTCGAGTTCTTCCGGAATGCGAATCTTCGCAACAGCCTCGACTGTTACTGGCGCTGCAGGAGCCGCGACCGGAGCTGGAGTTGATGCAGGAGTTGGAGCTGGCGCTGCTGGTGTCATAGGTGCAGAGATTGCGCCGGTTGCGACAACGGCAATCACGCCGCCCACTGGAATGGTGGAATCTTCAGATACATTGATCGAAAGAATCACGCCAGATACAGGAGAAGGAATTTCGGTGTCCACTTTGTCGGTGGACACTTCAACGAGAGCTTCGTCGGCATTGATGTGATCGCCAACTTTTTTCAATACACGGGTGACAGTTCCTTCAGTAACTGACTCACCAAGAGCTGGGAGAGTGACTGGAGTGCCTTCGCCGCTCGATGCAGAAGATACGGGAGCTGGTGCAGCAGGTGCAGGAGCTGCCGGTGCAGTAGGTGCTGAAGGCACAGGTGCAGGTGCGGCAGGAGTGCTAGCTACTGGAGCTGAGTCTGAAGCGCCGATGACTGCAAGAACTCCACCGACTGCAACCACTGCATCTTCGCCCGCGACAATTTCAAGCAAGGTGCCTGAAGCAGGTGAAGGGATTTCGGTATCAACTTTGTCAGTTGATACTTCGAGAAGTGGTTCGTCTGCATTGACGTGATCGCCAACCTGCTTGAGCCAACGGGTGACTGTGCCTTCGGTGACGCTTTCACCGAGTTGTGGCATTGTGACAGAGACCGACATGTCCGGCTCTTCTCCTGTCTCTCTTGGGCTGCCTTGTGAGCGCCCTTGGGTAATCCTGCCTGAGGCTGTGGGGTGAAGTCTTGTGACCTATGCGTGTGCGTGCAATGGCTTGCCGGCGAGAGCCAGATGGGCTTCACCGAGAGCTTCGTTTTGGGTTGGGTGTGCGTGGATAAGAGGCGCCACGTCTTCTGGCGTTGCTTCCCATGCGTAGATCAATTGGGCTTCACCGATTTGTTCGCCAACACGGCTGCCAATCATGTGAACGCCAACAATCGGACCGCCATCTTTGGTGCGAACGAGTTTGATGAAACCTGCAGTGCCGAGAATTTGGCTCTTGCCGTTACCACCCAAGTTGTATTCATATGACTCAACATTGTCTGCGCCGAATTTTTCTTTCGCCTGCGCTTCGGTGTAACCAACAGATGCAATTTCGGGTTCGCAGTACGTCACTCGTGGGATTGCTTTTTCTTCAATCACACGTGGCTTCATTCCAGCAATTTCTTCTGCGACGAAAATTCCGTGTTGGAATCCACGATGTGCAAGTTGAAGTCCTGGGACCAAATCGCCAACCGCGAAAATACCCGGAACATTGGTTGCGAGTCGCTCATTGGTGGGGACCCAACCGCGATCAACCGTGACGCCAACTTCTTCAAAGCCGTGACCTGCGCCATTTGCGCCGCGACCAACAGCGACGAGCAAAACGTCTCCTTCGAGAACTTCACCGTTTTCGAGAGTGACTTTGACGCCGTTGTCATCTTGAGTCGCTGAAGCGAATTTCACGCCAGCTTTGACAGTGATGCCGCGCTTACGAAATGCGCGATCCAAAGTTTTTGATACTGCTTCTTCTTCTGCTGGAACGATGCGCGGCAAACCTTCGATAACTGTGACTTCACTACCGAAAGAACGCCAGACTGATGCGAATTCGACACCGATGACGCCACCGCCGAGAACCAAGACGCGGGCTGGGATCCAGTCCATGTTGAGTGCTTGATCTGAAGTGATGATGCGACCGCCGATGTCGAGCCCTGGCAACGAGCGTGAGTACGAACCAGTCGCGAGAACGATGTTCTTGCCGACATAACGCTGACCATTGACTTCGACTGCATTGTTCGCAACAAGGCGACCGCTACCTTCGACGTAGGTGATGGCCTTGCTCTTCACAAGTCCCTGCAAACCTTTGTAGAGGCGACTGACGACGCCATCGCGATATTCGTTGACCTTATTGATGTCGATGCCCTGCAGTTCGGTGAACACACCGATGTGTGCAGATTCGCGCGCAGTGTCAGCAACTTCTGCTGCATGCAACAGCGCTTTGGTTGGGATGCAACCGCGGTGCAAACAGGTGCCACCGAGTTTGTCCTTTTCGATTAACGCAACCGAAAGCCCGAGTTGCGCTGAACGAAGTGCACAGGCGTAGCCACCGCTACCGCCACCGAGAATGACGACATCAAAAGTCTGGACAGACATGGAAAACCTTTTCTGCGACTCACCCTTCAAGGTGATGGGAGCATTCTTCCACCGAGCGTTCGGGTGGGCGAATCGCGTCTACAGTTTGAGCAATCCCGCCGCAACGTCTTCGGCAATCGTCACCAAAGTGCGCACAGCGGAGCCGGTCGCACCCTTTGGGGTGTAGTCGAAAGGACCTTCACTGTTGAAGGCTGGCGCGGCAATGTCGAGGTGAGCCCACTTCTGTTTCTTGTCAACGAAATCTTGCAAGAACAAGGCGCCGTACAAGGTGCTTCCGAGCGGCTCTGCGATGTTGGCAATATCTGCAACAGATGAATCGAGTCGTGGACGGTATTCACTTGGCATAGGCATGGGCCACATGCTTTCGCCTGAACGCTTCGCTGCATCAACAACATAATCGCGCAAATCATCGTGTGGTGAAAGAACAGCTGCAATGCGACGACCAAGTGCAACTACGGCAGCACCCGTAAGTGTTGCCACATCAATGATCAAATGTGGTTTTTCTTCTTGAGCACGCACGAGTGCATCCATCAAAACCAATCGGCCTTCAGCGTCGGTGTTGAGGACTTCAACTGTGCGACCGCCGTAAGCGGTGACAACATCGCCAGGACGTTGAGCTGCACCACCAGGCATGTTCTCTGCGCACGCTGCAAAAGCAGTGACTTGCACTGGCAACTTCATTTCCGAGATAGCGGCGACAGCCGATAGCACTGCTGCGGCTCCACTCATATCCGCTTTCATTTCGTGCATACCGAGATGTGGCTTGATCGAAATGCCACCGGTGTCGAAAGTGATGCCTTTGCCGACGAAAGTGATGTGCGCAACAGATTTGGCGGGCTTGTAACCAAGACGAATCAATCGAGGTGGATTGACCGATCCTTGTCCTACGCCAGTGATACCGCCGTAACCTTTTGCTTCGAGTTGTTTTTCGTTAAGAACTTCAATGCTTAGTTTGTGTTTGGTCGCAAGTTTGCGTGCATGCGCAGCAAGTTCGGCAGGCGGCATATGTCCCGGAGGAGTGTTGGCAAGGTCGCGAGCATTGTTGACTGCAGCGGTGACGGTCGTTGCGCGGGCAACAGCGTCAGCAACCACAGCATCGCGAGCGCCATGAGTGACGACAACGACAGCTTTCACTGCATCGCGCTGTGCGGATGCAGAAAATTCACGAAATTCATTGAAGGTATAGGCACCGAGAAGGGCACCTTCACTGATCGCACCAACTGCATCGATGTTGTCGTCACCAACGACGATTGCCAACTTCTTACGTCCTACAGATTGACGAGCAGCGATACCAGCTGAACGACGGAAAGCTTCATGAGTTGGTTGAGCACCCACTCCGACAACAATGAGAAGCGAATTAACGCCTAGTGAACTACCGGCGAGAGTGGCGACTTCGCCTGCTTTGCCTGTGAATTTGAAATCCTTGAGTGCAGTCTTGAGTTTGTTGGTCACGGCTGTGGTTTTGAGGCTACCAAGCACTCCTTCGGGAGTCGCAAAAATCGCTACCGCATCTGCTGCTGGCAAGTTTGAACTAAGGGTTAATGAAGTCATGCCGTAATCATGCCGCGCCAGAGTGAAAAGGCGCTAGCAGGGTTGTTAGGTTTTTCCTATGACCTCATCATTGAAGAAAACCCCGCTCTTTCCATGGCACAGCGCGCATGGAGCCAAGACTGCAGATTTCGGCGGCTGGGATATGCCTATCGAATATTCAGGGGTTGTTGCGGAACACACTGCTGTGCGCACAGATGTTGGTGTCTTCGATGTCAGCCATATGGGCAAAGTGCAATTGCTTGGCGAGGATGTTGCAGGTTGGCTCAACACCATTGTCGCAAGTGATTTGTCTTTGATCGATTACGGCAAAGCTCAATATTCATTGTTGCTCAACGACAATGGCGGCGTCATTGATGATTTGATTGTGTACAAACTTTCTGAATCCGAAGTTTGGATTGTTCCGAACGCGTCGAATGCGGATTCAGTAGTCTCGGTATTGCGACACCATCTTCCAGCACACATCACATTGAACAACTTGCATGTAGAGATGGGCATCGTCGCTGTGCAAGGACCAAAATCTCCTGCCGTTCTTTCCGCACTTGGCCTCAATGCGGATATCGAATACATGAGTGCTATCAAAACTGAGTACAAGAACGTCCACGTTGTGTTGTGCCGCTCTGGTTACACAGGCGAGACAGGCTTTGAAATCATCGCGCCAAATGAAGTACTCGTTGATGTGTGGGAACGTGTCATTGCGGCTGGCGCAACACCTGCAGGTCTTGGTGCCCGCGACACTCTGCGCCTTGAAATGGGATATCCGTTGCATGGACATGAACTCAGCGAAAGTATTTCTCCAGTTGAAGCAGGAGTTTCTTGGGCTGTGGGCTGGGAGAAGCCAGTTTTCCTCGGCAGTGAAGCAGTCAAAGAACACAAAGTTTCTGGTGCACCGCGTAAGCGGGTAGGCCTGCTCATGAAAGAGCGTGGCATTCCGCGTGCAGAAATGGCAATCATTCGAGATGGTCAATCCATCGGTGAAACAACGAGTGGCACTTTTTCGCCCACCCTCAAGGTGGGAATTGCGTTAGGGCTGACATCGACTGATGTGAAAATCGGAGATGAACTGCAACTTGATGTTCGCGGAAAACTCTTGAGTGTAGAAGTTGTGAAACTTCCATTTGTTGCGCCGTCGACGAAGTAGCGGCTCTTAATTCTCGACGTGAGAACCAACTAGTCGGCCGGGTTCTGGTTGTCCGAACCAGTATCCCTGGCCGTGTTGAACGCCAAGTGATCGCAACAACTTGCGTTGGGCATCGGATTCAACACCTTCGACGATCAACATCACATTCAATGCGCTGGTGAGTTGAACGATGGACTTCACAACCGCTTGAGTTGGCTCGCTCGACACAATTTCTTTCATAAAGGCACGATCGAGTTTCACGATGTCGACCGGTAATTTCGGCAGCAGAGCCAGCGATGAGTATCCAGTGCCAAAATCGTCGAGAGCGACGCGCACACCCAATTCGCGAACGCGCGCGAGTGGGGCAGTAACAATCGCAGTATCAATAACGGAATGTTCAGTAACCTCGAGAATTAATCGCTCTGGCGGCAAGCCTGATTCACTCAAAATATCTCGCAAGTCATCAACAAAACGAACGTCGCGAAGTTGACGCACGGAAATGTTGACTGCCACCGAGCGATCATCGGTCAATGCACCTGCACTACAGGCGGCAGCAATGACCCATCGGCCAAGATCGACAATCAAACCCGAATCTTCAGCAATGGCCATAAAGTCTTTTGGCAACAACAGACCAGTGCCTGGGCGCTCCCATCGCACGAGCGCTTCGAGAGTGTGCACTTGGCTGTTTTTCAGATTCACGATCGGTTGCCAGTGAAGTAGGAACTGGTTACTCGTCAATGCTTTGCGAAGTGCAGTTTCCGTGTTGAAGCGGTAAGAGAACATGTCGCCAGCCGCATCGAAGAATTCAATGTGATTGCCTGGTGCACCTTTTGCTCGATACATCGCTACGTCAGCATCGCGAAGCAATTGTTGAGCAGTGATGTCTGGCCGTGAATTGGCAATTCCAATAGATACGCCAATAAAGGCGTCTTCGCCATGCATATCGAATGGTTTAGTGAGCGCACGTGAAATTCGCTCTGCAACACGAAGAGCGGCATTACTGTCATCGAGTCCGCGGCACACCACGACAAATTCATCGCCGCCAAATCGGCCGACATAACCGTCTTCACCAATGGTTTTCACCAGGCGGTTTGCTGCCTCGATCAAAAGTTCATCGCCAATCGAATGGCCGAGGGAGTCGTTGACAACTTTGAATCGGTCAAGATCGCAGAAGAAAATAGTGACAAGCCCGCCCTCTATATCTTTCATCGCATCATCAAGATTTTCCATGAGTGCTGTGCGGTTCAAGAGACCTGTCAATGAATCGTGATGCGCTTGATAGGAGAGCTGGTCGGATGCGTGTGCCAGCGCACTGCGCGCGCTTTGAACTTTCACTTCTTCAGTGGCAATCAAGACTTTGGCGCGCTGATAATTGCGAGCGACGGTCGCGCCGACCCATGCCAAAATCCAAACTGACATCAACAACGTGAGCAGCAACAAGATTGCTTGATTTCGCTCGTTGGTTGCGCGATCTTCGGAAAGTGTGCGGAGTCGAGCAACGGCGATGGACTGATAATTTCCAGACCATTCCTGTGCATCGCGCAAAATGAGCCAGCGACCACTTTGTGCAGATTTCCAGGTAGCAGAATTTTGGGTGTTTGCAAAGGCGCTCAAACGTTGAGTGAATGCGTCGAAGGACTTATCAATCACACCATTGGCAATGTCGTCGTTCGTACGTAGAGAAGTTAGGTCATTTTGCAATTGGTGAACGCTAGTTGCGAGTTTGGTTGAGCTTGCCAAACCATTGTGAACGTCGTCGGCCGTGTCAATTGCGTCGATAGTTTCTTGTTGCAACGCAATGAGTTTTGCGGCGGTGGCTTCTACTCGACCAAGGAATGCGGATTCACGATCACGAGCATCGGCATTTCGAAACGCCGAGAATCCAAGCGCGGCAAGCAGGGCAATGACCACAACCGCAGCAGCCACTTGGGTAGAGCGAATGCCTACTCCGAGCCGGTTGCTATTTTCCATGTGCGCACTATGGCTTATGAGGTGTAATCACGGCACGTCTATTCGCGCGCCGAATGGTTTTGAGCAGCGAAGGAGCGGCCAAGGCGACGCCAATCGCAGTGAAGAGAGCGCGGGGAATATCGAATCCAACACTCGAAATCAGCGAGAAGTGAATCCAGGCCGAGAACCTATCTGCCGGCGATGTCGCTGGATTGAATGCGACGTCTTGTGCGAGTCCCACTGAGGTTGGCCAAAACCACAAGTTCATCAACCATCCGAAGAAGAATGTAGAAAACAGTGCGTAAAGCGCGAGCAAGGCAACGTTCTTCTTCTTCGAATAGGAGACCAGGCCGGCACCAGCACCAATCCATGCACCCATCAACATTTGGTAAGGCAACCAAGGACCAATGGAACCGGTGAAGAGCGAGCTCGTAGCAATCGATGCACTACCCACCACAAATCCACTTGTGGGACCCAGTGCGCTTCCAGCAATGATGACGATGATCCATAGTGGTTCGATACCAGCGACGCCGGCGCCGAGAGGTCGCACTGCTGCTGCCACTGCCGTGATGACCGCGAGGATCGCTAGTTGCCGAGTGTTGAAATTTTTGCCAATTACTTCGCTCACCGCGAGTGCAATCATCGCTGGAATCAACATCACTGTGAGCAGAGGAGCGCCGATGTTTTGCCACGAGCGAATTGACTCGGCATTGGCGAACAGAGGCCAAAAAAGTAAGAGTCCACCAAGAATTGACGTAGCAATGAGCAAAACGTCGATTCGTTTATTCGTTGGCGATGGCATGTCGAATATCAGGAACGTTGAGCCATGGCAGTGGAGCGAGAACGCGTGCTGTGAGCGGCGAGAACATCGCGGATGCAGTGAGTACATCGTTTGCATTGCCGCGCGCAACTACTTCGCCGTCCGCTAACACGATGACATCGTCAGCGATTTCTGCAGCTAGTTCCACATCGTGCGTGGAAAGGACAATGGTTTGGCCGCGGTCGGCTGCAACGCGCAAGAATTTGATGAGTTGTTGCTTGGCAAGTGCGTCGAGTCCGCGAGTTGGTTCGTCAAGCAAAATGACATCTGGTTGACCTGCCAACACAACACTCAGTGCTAACGAAAGCTTTTGACCCTCTGATAGATCTCGTGGGTGTTGATCATCGTCGATTGTGGGCGCAAGTAAAGCCAAGACTGCGCGGGTAGTGCCTGCTTCTGCGTTGCGTGCCTTATCTGCAAGACGGCATTCATCGGCGACGCGATCCGAGAGCAAGAGATCGCTCGGTTGTTGCGGAACGATTCCGATAACCGAGAGCAAGCGAGATCCACGAAGTTCATGTGGCGTATGACCGTCAACAACCACTTTTCCAGCGGTAGGTTTGAAATCGCCCATCATCGTGTGGAGCAGTGTTGATTTACCTGCACCGTTTCGGCCCATGAGTGCGGTGACAGCGCCGCGCTGAATGCTGATATCAATGTTGCGCAGAATGACATTTTTGTCGCGCACCACGGAAACATTTGTTACGTCAACCGCGCTGCTCTGTTCTCCTGGAATCAAACGAAGCGGTGGTCGCTTTTCGCTAAGCGCGTGTCGAAGCGGTTCAATCAATCGTCGTGTGTCGCGCACCGTCATTGGCGATTCGTTCGATCCCGCGAGTTCAGCGAGTTGGGTCAGCACTGGCATCAATGGAAGCGCTCGCATGGCAGTTGCTGGACTGAAATCTTGGATGTGGCCCGATCCATCAAGAAGCAGAACTCGATCGACGTAGCTCATCACACGTTCAATGCGATGTTCGGCAATGAGGACAGTGAGCCCAAGATCATGAACTAGTCGATGCACCGTACTGAGAACTTCGTCTGCGGCGACCGGGTCGAGTGCGCTTGTCGGTTCATCAAGGAGAAGAACTTTGGGATTGAGCGTCATCGCAGCAGCAATTGCAACGCGCTGTTGTTGTCCACCGGAAAGCGTGTGCAATTGGCGATTTCTCAGAGTTGCAAGGTTGAGAAGATCAAGCACCTCTTCCATTCGCTGGCGCATGACATCAGGTGCGAAACCATGAGTTTCCATACCGAAGGCAATTTCATCTTCAACCGTGTCAGCGACGAAAGAATCTTGTGGCGACTGCGACACTGTTGCCACAAGCTGTGACCAGCGCAAATGGCCAACCTTCGTACGTGTCTCGCCATCAATATCAATTTCGCCGGAGAGAGTTCCACCGGTGAATTCAGGAATCAGTCCGTTGATGACATGCAGGAGTGAACTCTTTCCACTGCCAGTGCTGCCAGCGATGAGTACGAATTCGCCTTCGGGAATGTAGACGCTGAGGTCGTCCAAGACGGGCGATTCATCGTAAGAAAAGTTCACGTTGTTGATACGAATCATGAGCTCACCAAGTCGCGTGGCGCCGCAAGTGTCGGCGTGACAACAAGCGGCAATGCTGCAAGTACGAGTGCGATTGACAACGAGGCTGGCCAGACAAAAACCGCGGCAATAGCGCTGACTACAACTGCAGTTTCGGAAAGTTGCCAGCGATCTTTGCGATAGCGAGTTCTTACGGAGATGCGTTCCGCATCCCATGAATGCACAAGCAGTGCACAGACGCCCACTGCTGAAGCGGCCATACTCAGAGTCGCATGCTGTGGTGCAGCGAGCCATACCCCAAGGCCCATAGCCATCGAAACATAACTCAAAGTAAGAAGTGCGTTGTCTTTTGCTTGGTGGCTAAATCCTCGAGTAGTCATGGAACCGGCGAGAGCGATACTTCGGTCAAGTGCCGATGAGCAAACGTTGACAATATTCGTAGCAAAAACTTTGAATCGGTTTCTTTCATTTCCGCGCCAACGATGTGCAGATTGCATCCGCGCAACATCTCTAAAGATATTGGGAATAAAAGTCACTGCAATGATGACGAGCATCCCAAATGAATGCAAGCTGGCGGGCAAATTTCGGAGCAATTTGGTGGTGGATGTTGCTGCCGCTGCTGCTGCAATCACCATGACGGTGCTCGCAATCCGCAAGGCTTCCGTAAGTGATGTGCGCAAACTTTGTTCGGTAACGACTCCGCCGATCCGCAGTCCAGTGAACCAGTCGGGAAGTTGCAACGAAGGCGTGCGCCACAGCACATCTGCGCCAACCGGAGCGCCAAATGCAATTTGTAGAACAACTCGAAAGGCCACAACTGCCAACGCGACTTGTGCGAGCGTGATGAAGGTGTGCCAATGAGTCAGGGATTGCCGTCGCGTGTATGCAATCAGGGAAGAGATCCCACAAACACCGAGCAATGCCCACAGTGAGTGCGACCTACTGCAGCCAATCGCAATGAGAGCAGCCCAAAGCCACCACGACACTGGGTGCAGTGAACGGGGGACTCTGAGCTGCTCAAACATTGTGGTTTCTTAATTCTTCTTTTGTTTCTGCCAGAGCATGCGACGCCATGCCATCACAAACACAACGACACCGAGAATGAGGCCGACGATCTGCGGAAGTCGATCATCATCTTCTGCCGTTGGTGCAGTTGTTGTAGTGAGATCGTCAGCAGCGCCGCCTTTTGCGTTGGCCATGATTGGCGCGATGTAATCGAATGCTTCTCCGCAGCCCGTTGCTGGGAGATTTGAAATAGCGCAGACCATGCCACTGTCCTCGCGCACTTCGGCAACAAGTGAAAGGGCAAGGGAAGAAGGATCCCCTTCATTGAGCAGTGCACACGAAGAGGTAATTGCGGGCACTTCAGTACCTTCTGCGTAATCAGCCGGATCGCCAAAATCGATAACGAGCGCGACGCGAACTTTGCCCGCTTCAGCGGCAGTGCTTCCGCAAATTTCTTCAAAAGATTGATAAACCCGCGGTGCGAATTCAGGACCGACGGTCGCAGGTGCGCTGATGTAGCGCCAACCTTGGAGATCGCCATCCTGTGGAATGAGAGTGCCAGCGCCTTCTTGGGCTGCGCTCCATTCTGCATTTGTGTTGAGCCAAAGACTCCAATAGCGATAGCCAGGTTCGGCATTCGCTGGAGAGAATCCACTGACACTTATGAGAAGTGCGAGTGTGGCTCCGATTCGTAAGAGGTGACGCTTAGTCATGATGACTCCTAGGAATAGCGGGCCAACGCTTGCGTCAAAAAGCCCTCTTCGAATTCGGAAGTAATGAAATCGAGAGGGCGAGTTGCCACCTTCGTAGACCACGACGACTTGGTGTTTGTGGTTTTCGCCAGGTGCTCCGGCTTGTTGATGAATCAACCTACGGTTGCGGGTCAGCGTCGGAATTGGACCGAACTTTCCCTGGACTTCGAAAACCTATGAAATTGTGGGGTGAGACTAACTCACCGTTGCCTTACTTCTGCAAGGACTTGGGAAGTTTCGTTGCTTTCGGCGCGCCGCCAACTTTGACTGCTGGCTTTGGTAGCCGAGTGGCTCGGAATGTGATGCTGCGTGAGAGCGCATAAAACACTGTGCCACGAACGTTGTCTTCACCAAATTCTTTGCGAATCATGCGACGAATTCGGAAACCGAAGATCACAGAATCAAGAACAAAAGCTGCAAACAGCACTGTCCAGGCGGCAGACGCGTAGAGCTGCAACGTGACATTGTTGGCACCGCCGAAGAGCATCAACATGATGGCAAACGCAGCTGGAACAAAAAGTTCGCCGACAGTGATTCGAGAATCAACATAGTCGCGAATGAATTGTTTCACCGGACCGCGGTCGCGCAGAGGTAGATTCTTTTCGTCAAGGGTGTACATCGCGCGACGCATCGCAAGTCGTGCTTCGCCATCTCGTTCGCGCATGGCCTTGCGAGCAAGTTTCTTGTCGGTCGGAACCTTCAACGTAGTTTTGCGCGCTGCTTCAGCTTCTTTGCGACTACGCGTTGCGCGTCCTTTGCCGCTGTTTTCTTCAGTCATAGTGTCAGCCTATCTAGCGAGCTAGTCGATGCTGTTGGCTGCGGGCAGCGCAAGCATTTGGTCGAGTGCAACTTTTGCCCATCGCTGGGTTTCAGCGTCAACAGTGATGGTGTTGTGTACGCGATCTGCAACGAGTGACTCGAGTGTCCACACTAAATGCGGCAGATCAATGCGATTCATGGTGGAGCAGTAGCAAACGGTTTTGTCGAGGTAGGCAATGGTCTTGTCTGGATGTGTTGCTGCCAAACGTTTCACCAAATTCAGTTCGGTGCCGATCGCCCATACAGATCCAGGCGCAGCGTTGTTCAATGCATTGATGATGAATTCGGTTGAACCAACCATGTCAGCAGCGGCAACCACCTCATGGCGACATTCAGGATGCACCAAGACAGTAACGCCTGGAAGTTCCTTGCGAACATCATGAACATTTTGTTGAGTAAAACGTCCATGAACTGAGCAATGTCCGCGCCACAAAATCATGGATGCATTTTGCACTTGCTCTTCAGTCAATCCACCATGTGGTTTGTGTGGGTCATATACGACACAGTCATCGAGTGTCATGCCGAATGACAGCAAGGCAGTGTTGCGGCCCAGATGCTGATCCGGCAAGAAGAACACCTTGCTACGTTTGTTGAATGCCCAGGACAGCGCACGTTCGGCGTTTGAAGACGTGCACACAGTTCCGCCATGCATGCCTGTAAACGCTTTGATCGCAGCCGTGCTGTTCATGTATGTAATTGGAGTGATGTCATCGGCGAGACCTAGTGACTCAAACCATTTCCAAGCAGCGTCAACTTGGTCAAAGTTGGCCATGTCTGCCATCGAACAACCTGCGCTGAGGTCGGGGAGGATGACGGTTTGATTGTCATTGGTCAGGATGTCAGCACTTTCTGCCATGAAGTGCACACCGCAGAAAACAATGTATTGAGATTGTGGAGAAGCCGCTGCACTTTGAGCAAGTTTGAAAGAGTCGCCTGTGACGTCAGCAAACTGAATAACTTCGTCGCGCTGATAGTGATGGCCAAGGACAAAAACTCGGTCGCCCAATGCGGCTTTTGCTGCGGTGGCACGCGCGACGAGGTCTGGATCGCTGGCCGTCGGTAGATCGCCAGGACACGAAACTCCACGTTCACTCATGAGGTCGGCCCGCTTGAGTTGGAGCAGAGCAGCGAGTGGCGAAGCTTCTGGTTCGACGAAAGTCATGTCTGAAGTCTGCCATCACGATGTCACTGTCGCCTCAGGGACTTTAGGGTTGCGATATGCGAGTGCTGGTGTGCCCCGATTCCTTTACTGGAACGTTGTCTGCTGCTGAGGCGGCAATGGCTATTCGCGATGGCTGGCTCAGCACGTCTCGAACCGATGACATTGTGATGTGTCCGATGTCTGATGGTGGTCCTGGTTTCGCCTCTTCGATGGCAAGTGCGTTATCAGGTGAAGTGTTGTTGTCAGAAGTGCGTGGACCCGATGGCGACAAAGTGAGTGCACAATGGACGCGAGTTGGTGACACTGCATACATCGAATCGGCAGAAGCATGTGGGTTGCATCAAGTAGGTGCCACAACAATTTGGCAGCGCACTACGTACGGTGTTGGACAACTCATTGATCAAGCAATCACTGCAGGATGCATTCACATCGTCGTGGGACTTGGCGGTAGCGGAACAAATGACGCTGGAATCGGTGCTCTGATCGCACTCGGTGCGATTGCACGCGACATCGACGGAAACGATATTTCGAATTCCCTAACGCCAGAAAAATTCGCTGACATTTCGACTTTCGATGTGTCGAAGGCGTTGGCGAAAACGTCGGAAGTCTCGATCGAGATTGCTACTGATGTTGATAATCCACTTTTGGGTTTGCGTGGGGCGAGTCGAGAATATGCACCACAAAAAGGCGCCACAGATATTGATGTCATCAAACTTGAAGCAGCTCTTGAACATATTCATGAATTGCTTGGAAGACGCACTGATGGAAAAGATCCGGCGGTCGCATTGGGTTCGGGAGCAGCAGGCGGCTTGGGTTACGGCTTAATGTGGCTGGGCGGAATTCGAACACCAGGGATTCAACGCATCCAACACGCGCTTGGTTTTGAAGCACTCGTCGCTTCTTCCGATGTCATAGTGACTGGCGAAGGTCATTTCGATTGGCAGTCTCTTCGTGGCAAAGTCATCAATGGCGTTGCTGATGTTGCGCTGAATCATGCTGTGCCAGTCGTCGTGATTGCCGGTCAAGTATCTATTGGCCGCAGGGACTGGGGGAGTATCGGAGTCAGTGCGGCCTATTCAATTGCGGACGAGCTCAGCCTCGATGAAAGCATGGCGCACCCCTTTGATTCCCTCAGGAGTGTGACTTCTCGCGCAGCAAAGACCTGGGCGCGCGGGTAATTTTGGGAATGCGCTAACCCGTAATTGCGTTACCCTTCGCATCTGAACTTGAGGAGACATCCATGGACGCAACCAAACTCGAAACCATCAACGCTGGCCTCGTGCTGACTGATGCAGCCGCGAGCAAAGTGAAGAACTTGATTGATGCTGAAGGTGACGCAACTTTGGCGCTCCGCGTTGCAGTCAAGCCTGGCGGCTGCGCTGGATTCCAGTATGACTTGTTCTTCGACAACAGCAATGTTGAAGGCGACATCGTTAAAGAATTTTCTGGCGTCAAAGTTGTAGTCGATCGTGTCAGCTCTGAATACGTCAATGGTGCCGTTATCGATTTCGTCGATTCACTCAACGAATCAGGCTTCAAGATTGAAAACCCAAACGCCACTGGTGGCTGTGGTTGCGGAAAGTCTTTCTGCTAATTCCTCTTCAAAAAGAGCTCGCTTTGGCGGGCTCTTTTTTGTTGCGCTAATCCCGCATTCTCTGTAAATCGCCCACTAAGTTTCGGCTTCTACGAGAGGTGCAGCATGCGCATTGCCATTACCGGTTCCATCGCAACCGATCACCTGATGCGATTCCCGGGCCGATTTGCAGATTCCTTTGTCGAAGGCAAGCTCGACAAAATTTCGCTTTCGTTTCTCGTTGATGAACTTGAAATCCGCCGCGGTGGCGTCGCACCGAATATTGCGTTTGGAATGGGCGTGCTTGGTTTGCGTCCAATTTTGATTGGTGCAGTTGGTCCTGATTTTGCGGACTATCAGTCCTGGCTTGAACGCCATGGTGTGGAAACCAGCGGGGTTCATATTTCGCAAACTCGTCACACTGCCCGCTTCATCTGCACTACGGATGACGAGCAAAACCAACTCGCATCTTTCTACCCAGGTGCAATGTCGGAGGCTCGCGACATTGAGTTATTCCCGGTTGCACAGCGCTTAGGTTTTCTCGATTTGGTGCTCATCGGCGCGAATGATCCAGACGCGATGATTCGCCACACTGATGAATGTCGTTATCGTTCAATTCCATTCGTGGCGGATCCGTCTCAGCAACTTGCGCGCATGGATGGCGCTGATATTCGCACTCTGATTGACGGCGCTGAGTACTTGTTTACGAATGAATATGAAGCGGCCTTGATCGAACAAAAGACTGGTTGGTCAGCTGACGAAATTCTGAAACGCGTGAAATACCGCGTCACCACTTTGGGGCCAAAAGGCAGTCGCATTGAAAGCGTCGATGCGCCAATGATTGAAGTGCGCGTTCCACGCGAAGAAGTTGTCCTTGACCCAACTGGTGTGGGCGACGCTTATCGCGCTGGTTTCTTAGCGGGTGTCGCGTGGGGCTTTACACATGAACGTTGTGCACAGATTGGTTCATTGCTCGCAACCTATGTCATTGAAACCATTGGCACTCAAGAATACGAAGTGGCGCAGGCTCGCTTCTTGCAACGCTTCACTGACGCTTATGGCGCAGAAGCATCGGCAGAAGTTGCGGCAAAAATCAACTGCAACCGTAAATAATTACAGTCGCAAGGATTCAATGGAATCGATGAGGGCATCGGCAAACCCATCGACGTTGTCACAAGTCATCGGCAGCGAAACTCGAATGTGATTGTTTGATGTGTGACCAATCGCGCTGAGCACTGCACTGTGTGATTGGGCTTGACCGAGGCATGCGCTACCAGCACCTACAGCGAATCCTCGACGATCGAGCTCTCCCGCAAGTGCTTCTCCGTCAATGTTCTGTACGTGCAAAGTGACAATGTGTGGAAGTCTGTCGACGCGATCGCCCAATGCATGCACTCCGGATGGAAGATTGTTGCGAATTTCATCAATGAGTGCGCGATGGAGAAGTTCTGTTTCAGATTGTGTTGCTTCAAGGGCCGCAACACTTCCGACCATCGATGTCAAACTTGGTGATGCGACAGTGAGTACACGAGTATTGAGTTCGAGTTTCTTATTCCGATTGATGATGAAACATGTGTCAGTAAATCCCGCCCAAGCATCGGCACGTGCGATCACCACATCTCCATGCGGAAGGACTGGCATGCGACCAACGTGCTCGGTGGCGTCGGTAATAATGATTGCCGAATTGGCTGAGGCGATGTGCGAAATGGTGCCGAGTTCGATATTGCCGGCTTGGGTGATCACAAAATCTGCAGTTGATGTGTGATCGACATGCCCTTCACTGTCTACTTCGAGTAGTTCAGGTTCGCGATGGTCGAAAGTCAATCGAATTCCCTGTCGGCTCAGCGGATTGAGAGCGAGCCGAGCATCGTCGGGGATAGACATCGCAATGGTGCGGACCGCATTGCTGAGGCCAGCCACGGGGTGAATGAGGTGGGGTTCCACTTGCCACAGTCGGGAGAGGGTTTCGAGGGCGGCGTCCCACAATGCGGCTGCGGCCACCCCCTCAGAGTGCCGTGCCGAGCGCGAAGCGAAGCCCGCACGCAAGCAGATTTCTGCAGCATCCAAGGCGGAAGCCGCCGTAGGTTGCCCACCCACAGCATCGAGGTATTTCCGCCCATGATTCATGCGGCAAGGCTACCCAAGTCCAATGTGGGCAACACCTCAAAATTCAGCCTGCCTCCCTCATGAACCGTGCTCGCGCTGGAGTAACCTCCGCCTATTCATCCCTCACCCGATTGGACTCCGAGTGAAGAAGTCGAGCGCGCGCCGCTTAGCTCTACCGCTTGTCGCTGTCGCATTGCTCACATCAGCGTGCAGTGGCGATGATTTTCTCCGTATGGGCATGCCAAAGTCAGTAACAACTGAAGGCTCCATGATCGAATCACTGTGGACCAATTCGTGGCTCGCAGCATGGCTCGTGGGTGCTTTGGTGTGGGGACTCATCATTTTCGCTGTGATTCGATTTCGTCGGAAAGACGATTCGCTTCCTGAGCAAACCAAGTACAACATGCCAATCGAAATTTTGTACACGCTCGCTCCGCTCGTGATGATCATGGTGGTTGCAGTGTTTACATGGCGCGATCAGAGCGAACTCACAGCATTGACTGACCGTCCAACACACACGGTTGGTGTGGTGGCGTTCCGTTGGTCATGGACCTTTAATTACGTTGACGAAAACGTGTACGAAATCGGCACTCCTGGAAAACGTCCAACCCTTTGGTTGCCAGTCGACGAAACAGTGCGCTTTGAGCTCACCTCACCAGACGTGATCCACTCATTCTGGGTGCCAGCCTTCTTGCACAAGATGGACGTCATCCCAGGACGCACGAATAAATTCGAAGTAACTCCCGATGAAGCAGGTATTTACGCCGGTAAATGCACTGAACTTTGTGGCGCAGACCATGCGCGCATGTTGTTTGACGTCAAAGTCGTGACACGCGCTGCATACAACGCGCATATGGAAGAACTTCGCGCAAAGGGTCAGGTCGGTCGACTTGATACAGGACGCACAACAGATGCAGCAGGAGTGACCCAGTGACCATTCTCAGCGATCGTCCAACCCATACTGAGTACGCACCGCAAGTTCCACGCCAAGAGCGCGTGGGTCGCACGGTGGTGAAGTGGATTACCTCGACCGATCACAAGACCATCGGTTACATGTACTTGATTACATCAATGGTGTTCTTTGCATTTGCTGGCGCAATGGCACTCTTGATGCGCGCTGAACTTGCACGCCCAGGTTTGCAGTTCGTCAGCAACGAGCAGTACAACCAATTGTTCACGATGCACGGCACCATCATGCTGTTCTTGTTTGCAACGCCATTGTTTGTCGGATTCGCCAACATCATCATGCCGCTGCAAATTGGATCACCTGACGTGGCATTCCCACGTCTCAACATGCTCGGCTACTGGATGTTCTTATTCGGCGGCATCACTGTGTGTGCGGGCTTTTTCGCGCCAGGCGGTGCTGCGAGCTTCGGTTGGTTTGCCTACGCACCGCTTTCTAATGCAATCAACTCACCAGGAGCTGGCGGTGACATGTGGTTGCTCGGTCTCGCACTTGGTGGTCTTGGAACCATTCTTGGCGCAGTCAACTTTGTCACCACAATTTTCTGCATGCGCGCACCGGGAATGACGATGTTCCGTATGAGCATCTTTACCTGGAACGTTTTGCTTACGTCAATCTTGGTACTGATGGCCTTCCCAGTGTTGGCCGCGGCACTTATTGTTTTGGAAGTCGATCGCAAATTTGGTGCAGTGGTATTTGAAGCGGCCAACGGTGGTGCCATCTTGTGGCAACACTTGTTCTGGTTCTTCGGACATCCAGAGGTGTACATCCTCGCGTTGCCATTCTTTGGTATCGCGTCAGAAATCTTGCCTGTGTTTTCGCGTAAGCCAATCTTTGGTTACAAAGGCTTGGTCTTCGCAACAATTTCGATCGCTGGTTTGTCGATGGCAGTGTGGGCTCACCACATGTACGTCACCGGTGCGGTCAACCTTCCGTTCTTCAGCACCATGACAATGCTGATTGCAGTTCCCACCGGTGTGAAGTTCTTCAACTGGATTGGCACTATGTGGGGCGGATCGCTTACCTTCGAATCGCCAATGTTGTGGACCATTGGTTTCTTGCTCACCTTCCTCTTCGGCGGTCTAACAGGTGTGCTTTTGGCAATGCCACCAATCGA
>JBEGON010000049.1:0-3745 GCA_041181965.1 Actinomycetota bacterium | reverse complement strand
GAAGGTAAGGCAATCCAGATTCACCCACTCGTATGTACTGCGTTTAACGCTGACTTCGACGGTGACCAGATGGCTGTTCACGTTCCATTGTCTGCAGAAGCTCAGGCTGAAGCACGCATCTTGATGTTGTCTTCAAACAACATTTTGTCTCCTGCAAGCGGTAAGCCAATCACCACCCCAACTCAGGACATGGTGCTTGGTATCTACCACTTGACCGGTGAACGCACTGGTGCAAAGGGCGAAGGTCGTGCCTTCACTTCTATCGCTGAAGCGTTGATGGCATTCGATCATCACGATCTCGAACTCCAAGCAAAAATCAAGGTTCGCGTAAATAACGTAACTCTTGGTGAAGATTTCGAAAAGCCTGCTGACTTCAAGTACGGCGATTCAATCCTTCTTGAAACCACTTTGGGTCGCGCATTGTTCAACGATGCACTTCCAAAGGACTACGACTTCGTTAATAGCGAAATCGGAAAGAAGGAACTCACCGAAATCGTCAACCGCCTTGCCGATAACTATCCAAAGGTTGTTGTTGCAGCGACTCTTGATGCACTCAAGGAACTTGGTTTCTACTGGGCAACTCGCTCAGGTGTTTCAATCGGTATTGAAGACGTTGTAGTGCCAGGCGAAAAGCCTGCATTGCTTGCAGCAGCTGAAGAAGAAGCAGCAAAGGTTGAACGCAACTTCGCTCGCGGTCTGATCAGCGACTCAGAACGTCGTACTGAATTGATTGACATCTGGACGAAGGTCACTGACGAAATCGCAGTCAAGATGAACAAGAACTTTGATGCGAGCAACCCAGTGTTCAAGATGGCTCACTCGGGCGCTCGAGGCAACATGCTTCAGGTTCGTCAGTTGGCTGGTATGCGTGGTCTTGTGGCTAACACCAAGGGTGAGATCATGCCTCGTCCGATCAAGTCCAACTTCCGTGAAGGTCTCTCAGTTCTCGAGTATTTCATTTCTGCATACGGTGCACGTAAGGGTCTTGCTGACACCGCTCTCCGTACCGCAGACGCTGGTTACCTCACACGTCGTCTCGTTGACGTGTCACAGGACGTCATCGTTCGCGAAGCAGATTGTGGAACCGAATCTGGTTTGGTCAAGATCATTGGTGATGTCAATAACGGTGTTGTTTCTCGTCACCGTTATGCAGAAACCTCTGTTGTGTCTCGCACGCTTTCTGAAGATGTCAAAGACAAGAGCGGCAAGGTTGTTGCTGAAGCTGGTCTCACTGTTACCAATGCAATGGTTGATGAATTCATCGCTGCTGGTATCGCTGAGATCAAGGTTCGCTCAGTTCTTACTTGTGAAAGCAAGTTGAGCACCTGTGGCAAGTGCTACGGCTTGAGCTTGGCAATGAACCGTCCAGTCGAAATCGGTGAAGCAATCGGTATCGTCGCAGCCCAATCAATTGGTGAACCTGGTACTCAGCTCACCATGCGTACCTTCCACACTGGTGGTGCGGTCGGTGCCGGTGGTGCTCGTGACATTACCTACGGTTTGCCACGCGTTGTGGAACTCTTCGAAGCTCGCGATCCAAAGGGTAAGGCGCACATTGCTGAATCTGATGGCAAGTTGACCATCGAAGTCACTGACAAGGAAAAGATCGTTCGCGTGATTCCAGATGATGGATCTGCAGAACAGAAGATCAAACTTCCAAAGAACCAGCCACTCGCAAAGGTTGATGGCAAGGAACTCAAAGAAGGCGACTCTGTCGTAGCTGCCCAGGAAATCACCAACGGTGTTGTTGATCCAAAGGATAAGTTGCGCATTCAGGGTGTTCGCGAAGCTGAGAAGTTCTTGGTCGGTGAAGTTCAGGATGTTTACCGTTCACAGGGTCAGGAAATTCACGACAAGCACATCGAAGTGATTGTTCGCCAAATGATGCGCCGCATCATCATCGTTGACGGTGGCGACACCGACATGCTCGACGGTGACTTGGTCGATCGCGCACAGTTTGTTGCAAAGAACCGTGAAGTCATCAGCAACGGTGGACAGGCTGCAACCGGCCGTCCAGAGTTGATGGGTATCACTAAGGCATCGCTCGCAACCGAATCATGGTTGTCTGCTGCATCGTTCCAGGAAACCACCAAGGTTCTCACCGATGCTGCGCTGCAGGTTCGTTCCGACAAATTGCTCGGTCTCAAGGAAAACGTCATCCTCGGCAAGCTCATCCCAGCAGGTACCGGTCTTGCGACCTACCGCGCTGTTACGGTCGAGCCAACCGACGAGGCAAAGGCTTCGATGTACGCGAGCCTCTCTTCCTACGCAGACGATTACGGCGATGTCGGTTTCGGTACGGGTTCTGGCGAAGCGATTCCGCTCGACGAACTTCGTCTCAACGACTACCGCTAACAAGCGAAACAAAGGCCGGTCCGAAAGGGCCGGCCTTTGTGTTGTCGCAACTAAGTTTTGCGAGTGACCAAACAAACGCAGTGGCTCAACGATGCAATCCTTTATGAAATTTATCCGCAGTCTTTTCTAGATTCCAATGGCGACGGCATTGGCGATTTACCTGGTGCAATTTCAAAACTTGATTACTTGCAATGGCTCGGCATCAACACTGTCTGGTTCAACCCTTGTTTCGAATCCCCATTCTTGGACGCTGGGTATGACGTTGCTGATTACATCAAAATTGCACCGCGTTACGGGACCAACGCAGACATGGAAAAGTTTGTCGCAGAAGCAGGAAAACGCGATATTCGCGTGTTGCTTGATCTCGTGATTGGTCACACGAGCTGGGAACATCAGTGGTTTGTTGAGGAATCAAATCTTGATGGTCCCCATCCACTGGGAGATCGTTTCATCTGGTCTGAAAATCCGAATTTGAATTCCACTGAAGGCGACACTCTCGGCAATGTTCCGTGGGTAAGAAATCCAGGAAAACGACCCGGTTTCTTCCTTAAGAATTTCTTTGAATCACAACCAGCATTGAATTTTGGCTATGCGCGTATGCGTGATGATGAACCGTGGCGTCAAACTGTTGATGCACCAGGTCCACGTCGCAATGTCCAATCACTCAAAGATATTTTGAAGTTTTGGTTTGATCGTGGAGTTGCAGGTTTTCGCGTTGACATGGCATTTTCGCTTGTGAAAGATGATGAAGGTTTGCGCGAAACCAACAAGATATGGCGTGAAGTGCGCGAATGGATGGATGTCGAATTTCCTGACCGTGTTTTGTTGCCAGAAGGCGTCGAACCACTCGATGCACCGCAAGCAAGTTTCGATGGCGACTTCTTCTTGGTTATTGGTCTAGAGCACGGTTCACTTTTCGATAATGGTGGTGCCGGTCGTTTTCCTTGGCGTGAACAACCAGCACCATTCTTCGGAGAACGCGGCGAAGGTTCAACGGAATATTTTGTGAACAGCTGGAAGCATGTGCGTTCACGTCGACCAGATCGACCAATCGTTCTTGCAACAGCTGATCATGATTTCTCGCGCATGATGTGCGGCAGTCGCACACCGGAGCAATATGGCGCGGCACTCACGTTTCTTTTTACATGGGGATCGATTCCATCGATTTACTACGGTGAAGAGATTGGTATGCGTTACCTCAATGATTTGCCGAATCATGAAGGCAGTGTGTGTCATCCAGGTTTTTACAACCGTGCAGGTGTGCGCACGCCAATGCAGTGGGACAACACGAAGAACGCAGGCTTCTCTACTGCAGCCAGCGATGCGTTGTATTTGCCAATTGATTCAGATCCAAAGCGGCCCAATGTCGAAGCAGCAATCGCGGATCCAT
>JBEGON010000048.1:0-6678 GCA_041181965.1 Actinomycetota bacterium | reverse complement strand
TTGCTGCAAATCAACTTGCGGTGCAGCACGTTGAAGACATCACGCCCGCATTGATTGATCGAGAGTGGCGCCGATTGTGGCGAATGAATCTCCACGAAATTGGTGGAGATCCATCACACCTCGCGGCTGGAACCAGGATTCACACAGGTCATGACAATCGCACCGAATAACGTTCAGGAAGTAGCAGCATTACCGCCACAAGAGTGGCTGCAGCGCGTCATCGTGGCGTGCATCGAAGTTGTCCACGGAAAACGCAATATCGTTCACGTGAAAAACGTGGTGAGCGCAAAGGTTGCGGCGTCACTAACTTTTCGTGCGACTTTGCATGCACAACGCAAGTTTGGGCAAATCACTATTGCCAGCATCCGCGCATCGTGTCCAAGGACGGGCTGCGCTGAGGTGTCAGCAACTTTCATGCTCAATCAACGCGGATACCCGATTGCACTACGCGTTGAACGAATAGCGACCGGCTGGCTAGTGACAGCCCTCGAAATGGGGCCCCACTAACTACTTAGCGCCGTGACAGCGCTTGTATTTCTTGCCAGAGCCGCAAGGGCAAGCACTATTGCGTGAAGGTCCACCCGATGCATCGTCTTTCACTGTGCTCACTTCGCCAGTTTCAGTTGGTGCGGAGTATGAAAGTTTGCGAGGCTGAACTGCATCTGCTCCAGAAACTTTGATTTCGGCTGGACGTGACGCTTCCGGCTGGGCCTGAGTCACACGAACGTTGAACAAGAAGCCACAGACCTCTTCTTTCAAGCCATCCATCATTGCTGCAAAGAGATCAAAACCTTCGCGCTGGTACTCGACCAAAGGATCTCGCTGCGCGAGTGCACGCAGACCGATACCTTCTTGCAAGTACTGCATTTCGTAGAGGTGTTCACGCCACTTGCGATCTAGAACGCTCAGGACGACCTTGCGCTCGAGTTCACGCGTCGCTGCAGCGCCGAGAGCCTTCTCTCGTTCTGAATACGCGCGCTTCATGTCGGCATAAATTTCGTCTTTCAAAACTTCTGCATCGTGACCGCTGTCTTGTGCAAGTTTTGCCAAGTTAATCGTCATTGGATAAATCTCACGCAACGCTGTCGACAAGCGTTCGAAATCCCAATCTTCTTCGTACTGACCGCTGGTCTCTGCTTCCACATACCCATCGACTGTGTCACGCATGAATGAATCAATTTGCTCGTCGATGTCACGACCGTCGAGAACTTCAAGGCGTTCTGCGTAGATCACCAGGCGCTGGCGGTTGAGAACTTCGTCATACTTCAAAACATTCTTACGAATTTCGAAGTTGTTTTGTTCAACCTGCGTTTGAGCAGACTTGATGGACTTTGTCACCATGTTTGCTTCGATAGGAACATTGTCCGGAACATTGAATCGCTGCAAGAAAGCATTGACCATGTCCGACTTGAAAAGTCGCATGAGATCGTCTTCGAGAGACAAGTAGAAACGTGACTCACCAGGGTCACCTTGGCGACCTGCGCGACCGCGCAACTGGTTATCAATACGACGGGATTCGTGGCGCTCAGTTCCGAGCACATACAAACCACCGAGTTGCTTCACTTCGTCATGCTCTGCACGCACGGCAACTTCGGCTGCTTCCAGAGCTCGTGGCCATTCGCGTTCGTAATCTTCAGCATTTTCAACGATGTCAATGTTGCGAGTTTCGAGATCAGTGCGAGCGATGTGCTCTGAATTACCACCGAGCATGATGTCGGTACCGCGTCCCGCCATATTGGTTGCGACTGTGACAGCACCCTTACGACCGGCCATTGCGACGATGGATGCTTCTCGCTCGTGATGCTTGGCATTCAATACCTGGTGCGGGATTCCGCGCTTCTTGAGCAAACCAGAAACCAGTTCGCTCTTCTCGACCGAAGTTGTACCAACCAATACTGGCTGGCCTTTCTTGTGTCGCTCTTCGATGTCATCAATGACCGCCTGGAATTTTGCGGATTCAGTGCGGTAAATCAAGTCTGACTGATCGATACGTACCATGTCGCGATTTGTAGGAATTGGGACAACACCCAATTCGTAAATCTGACTAAATTCAGCAGCTTCAGTCATTGCCGTACCAGTCATACCGCTCAAACGACTGTACAGGCGGAAGTAGTTCTGCAAGGTAATGGTGGCGAGAGTCTGATTCTCTGCTTGAATGACAACGCCTTCTTTGGCTTCAATTGCTTGATGCATACCTTCGTTGTAGCGACGGCCTTGCAAGATGCGACCAGTGTGTTCGTCAACGATCAAGATTTCGCCGTTCATCACGACATAGTCGCGATCGCGCTTGAACAACTCCTTTGCCTTGATGGCGTTGTTCAACAAAGAAATAAGAGGGGTGTTGACAGATTCGTAAAGGTTTTCGATTCCGAAATGCGCTTCGGTTTTTTCGATTGCTGATTCCAAGACACCTACGGTGCGCTTCTTCTCATCAACTTCATAATCTTCGTCGCGATTGAGCATCCGGACAAAGCGCGCAAACTGTTCGTACCATTCGTTGGTTTCATCGGTAGGGCCAGAAATGATCAACGGGGTACGTGCTTCGTCAATCAAGATCGAGTCAACTTCATCGACGACGGCAAAGAAATGTCCGCGTTGCACAACATCTTCGCGGCTCCACGCCATGTTGTCGCGCAAGTAATCGAAACCAAATTCATTATTGGTGCCGTAGGTGATGTCAGCGGCATATGCGACTTTGCGTTCAGCCGGTGACATATTGGCAAGGATGCATGAAACATTCAAACCAAGAAAACGATGTACGCGACCCATCCATTGCGAGTCACGTTCTGCGAGGTAATCGTTGACAGTGACAACGTGCACACCTTTGCCAGCAATGGCATTGAGGTAGGACGGAAGGGTTGCAACCAGAGTCTTACCTTCACCAGTTCGCATTTCAGCAATGTTGCCCAAGTGGAGTGCGGCACCACCCATGATCTGAACGTCATAGTGGCGCTGACCCAAGGTGCGCCACGCTGCTTCACGTACGGCAGCAAAAGCTTCAGGCATCAAGTCGTCGAGGGACTCACCGTCGGCATAGCGCTTCTGGAATTCCGCGGTTAGGCCACGCAGCTCGTCATCAGACAGCTTTTGCATGTCTGGCTCGAGAGCGTTGACTTCGTCTTTGATGCGTTCGAGATTGCGCAGGATCTTGCCTTCGCCAATTCGAAGGATGCGATCAAGTACATTCACGGAGACCCCTTTAGGTGGTAAGCGCTTAGGGGGTGATGGTAGGTGAGAAGGGCATTTCGGCGCTCTCCTAGGGTCAGCCCGTGGTTAGCGCTCAGCGAAGAAACTCCTCGCCTTTGTCAGAGGTGCGGCTCACGGCAGCACAGGCGCGGCAACTTGCCCTGAAGGCACAGGGCTTGTGGCAAGCGCCACAGTGGAGCCTTCCCGAGCTCTCACGTCGACTCGGCGCCATTCAACTCGACACTATTTCGGTTCTAGCCCGCAACCATGAACTCATTCCATACGCACGCTTGAACTCCGTGAGTCGAGCAGAAATTGAGAATCACTACTGGAGCGCAAAACCAGTTCGACACTTTGAATATTGGGCGCACGCAGCCTGCATCATCCCGGTGGAGAAATGGCCGCTGTACGCATTTCGTCGCGACAGTGCTCGCGCAAGTACTCCCACGTGGCACAACGTGTCCAAGAAAACTATTGCCACCGTGTTGAAGCGAGTGGAGTCAGATGGACCCGTAACTACTGGCGATGTCGGCGGTGGCAAAAAGAGCGGCTATTGGTGGGACTGGTCTGACAACAAAATTGCACTCGAATATTTGCTCAACATCGGCGATGTCACCGTCACCCGTCGCGAGGGATTTCGCAGAATCTATGACGTAAGTTCGCGAGCGATTCCTGCGAAACACTTCAAAGATATTGAAAGAGTTCCCGCTCAAGTTAGCTTGCTCAACGAAGCCGTTAATCTGCTCGGTGTTGCTACAAAACTTGACCTTCTCGATGTCCCTCGACTTCGTGCAACTCAAACTCGCGACTCGTGGGATGCATTTGTCAATCAGAAAAATATCGTGGCCGTGGAAGTGGAAGGATGGGACGAAGCAGCTTTCACTACGCGCGACTGGCTTTCCCAACTCGATGAAAGCAGCGGCAGCCGCACAGTGATGTTGTCACCATTTGATCCGCTCATTTGGTATCGCGAACGCATGGAAAGACTCTTTGGGATGTTTCATCGCATTGAGGCCTACACACCAGCGCCAAAGCGGATATACGGATACTTTGCAATGCCCGTACTTTCAGGCGATGAATTGATTGCGCGAGTTGATCCTGGTCGCGAAGATAAAAATGCCACATTTGTCGCAAAGACTGTGACTTTCGAAAAGACATCGCCAAGTCAGGCGCAGATAAAGGCTGTTGCGTCTGCAATCAGAGAATCTGCGGCCTGGGTGAACGCAGAAACCATTCGAGTCGACACAGTGGTGCCTGCAAAAGCAGCGGCGTCACTTCGCACATTTATTAGCTAACGTCGCGCTTCGACTTGCCTACATCTGCGTGCAAATAACCCCATTGCACTGCTTGCCATACAGATTGCGCACGTGACGACGTGTTGAATTTTGCGGAAATGTGACGCAAATGATTCTTTACAGTGCTTTCACTCACAGCAAGCCGGTAGGCAATTGCTCGATTTGAAAGCCCATCGGCTGCCAACTGCAAGACAGTATGTTCTTGTTGAGTAAGTCGTGGTCGCGAATCCATCCGGGTCAACGGCTGACGAGGAAACCCGATTGCACTAATCAAGTCCTCAGCACTGGTCTCCCAATACACAACATTTGCGCTGTGCTGCTTAAGAGATTCGAAACTTGCATCGCGCGGCAAGAGAGCCCACCAGACCAACCGCACATCAAGATCTACTTTGCGAATCCGCTTCACTGTTTCAAGAGCCTGAGCAGATTGACTTCCCGAAATCACAACGGCAGCATCCGGCGACGTATGAGCAATCAACGAAGCTGCGTCCTCTGCATGATTGCTTTGACCGGAGATTCTCACGTCAGCTCGAGCGCTACGAATGTGCTCAAGTAGAGCAGTTCTGTAAATAGTTGGACCGCATAAAACAATTGAAAACATGTCACCTCCATGACGTTTGGAGCACTCTGACAAATCGCCACCGACAACACGCCTGCTGTGAACTTTTCGAGAGTGAAGTGTGAATCAACTGTGCATTCGAGATCTCATTCTCGGCGCAGCGAGAACGATGCAACCTTTCAGCCGTATATCTGCAGCCCTCAGAGCCTTAGCCGCCGAACGCAAGGTGGCGCCGCTAGTCATGACATCATCAAGAAGCCATACCCATCGTTGCTCAGACCGCGTCACTCGGAATGCATCATTCATATTCATGTCGCGCTGATTATTCGTTAGACCACGTTGTTCGTGGGGCTGACGTTTCCATTGCAGCAAGGCACCGTCGGTATTCAGACGTGAATTGTGAGAGATTTCGTTGCTGAGATCCAGCAGCGGATTCCATCCACGTTTGTCGAGAGAGGTGTGGCGCACTGGAATCGGAACAAGTAACCCTTCGGCTTTGCTCGGTAGGGACCTCACCACGTGCGAAGCTAAAGGTTGCGTGAGATAGCGCGCGCGTTGGTCCTTCCATACAACAACAACTTGAACAAAGTCATGGTTGAGGGCAGTGATGTGCACAGGAAGCCGCTCGAGGTACGTCCGACCACTTCGCAACTGGCGACCACATTGCACGCATAGACCAACACCAAACCGAGCACAAACCACGCAACGAATTGGCGCAACGAGATTCAGTAGTTCTTGTAACACACCTCAAGAATGCCGCGAGTCAACAGTAAGCAAAAGACGACTGCAAAGAATGTGGAAACAGATGATGCGAACTAGCCTGCGTATGTAGCGCTATTCACAGTCTTGAAGTTCTTCCACATTCCATCGATGTAGCGAACAAGCAATCCTTGACGGGTGAGAACTGCGATTGGTTCGTCTTGAATTGCCATGACTTGAACGGCATCCGACACTGTGCCTAGTGCGATGGGAGGCAAACCGCCAAAACCAAGACGATAGATGCGCACTTCTCCACCCGCCAGTCGTCCAATCACAACAAGCTCGGAATCAGAAATCCAATCAATGTCTGTCACATCGATAAACGACGTTTCAATTCGCTGAGCTCTTGTCAGGCTGACACCTGTAGCAGTGTTGACAATCGAATAAATTCTCAAAATGTTTCCGGAAGCTGAGGTTTGCACTGCTGCCAAACGAACACCGTCAGGAGCTAATGCGACAGAAAGCACGTTTGCTGGCTGACCAGAAACTGATACCGGTTCACGTGCACCCGACTTCACCAGAATCTGCCCAGATTGATTGATAAGCCATAGTCTGTTGTAGCGATCAAAATCAATAGAGGAGATCGCACTGCTAATCAAAGTGGATGACGTGGGATTCGCCGTTGATCCAAGAAATGCCAATCCAGCAGAGATGTAAGCCATGGCCGCACCATCGTGCGAAACTGCAACTTGTTGAGCGTTCGTAATCTCACTCAATTTCGAACTCTTGGAATTGAGGTCACGGAAAATTCCACGCGAATCTGAGTAATAAAGACTGCTATCTGGCTTGATGAAATCTGGAGTGAACGCCGAAAGGACTGCCCGTGTCAATTGAGATTTCCCATCAATCGTTAGCGGCTGACCACCTGAAGAAACCGTC
>JBEGON010000047.1:0-6397 GCA_041181965.1 Actinomycetota bacterium | reverse complement strand
GTACTGGTGAGAAACTTCTGGCTGCCAATGTTGCTGCCGGCGAAGTTCGTGCATTTACAGATACGCAAGCATTGACCGTGACGATTGGCAATGCGCCAGGCGTTGAAGTGACAGTCAATGGGATTGCACTTGGTGTGGTCGGCGATGGCCGAACAGTCGCCACCAACAACTACGGAATTGGTGACCCACGTGCTACTCAATCTGTGTCAGAGACTCCAACACCAAGCGCCACCTGACCGCACTCTCGTTAGTCTGCGCTCATGACATCTGTGCGCCGGGTTCACCTGCAAACATTGGGTTGCGCGCGCAATGAAACCGATTCCGCTGAACTCGCTGGCCGATTAGCCGCCTCGGGCTGGCAACTCGTCGAAGACCCCAACGACGCTGACGCTGTGGTAGTCAACACTTGCGGCTTCATTGAGTCCGCTCGCAAGGATTCCATCGACGCCTTGTTGAGCGCAGCGGACCTCAAGAGCGAGAACGGGGTCAAGGCGGTTGTCGCGGTTGGTTGTATGGCCGAGCGTTATGGCAATGAACTTGCGGCAGATCTCTCTGAGGCAGACGCGGTACTTGGTTTTGATGAGTACGAAAACTTTGGCGACACTCTCGCGAAAATTATTGGTGGCGTACACGTGCCAAGTCACCAGCCACAGGACCGTCGACTGCTGACAGCAGCTTCACCTGCATTACGTCAGAGTTCTGACCTATCGATTCCGGGTCACGCGTCGAATGAAGTGCTGCGGGTTCGGCTGGATTCCAAACCGTATGCGCCTTTGAAACTGGCAAGTGGTTGTGATCGGCGCTGCACATTTTGTGCAATTCCTCGTTTCCGCGGTTCGTATGTTTCGCGACGCCCGACCGACATCATCGCGGAAGCGGTGTGGCTAGCAGAACGTGGTGTGAAGGAACTCTTTCTCGTAAGCGAAAACACGACGTCATATGGCAAAGATCTTGGCGATATGAAATTACTTGAGACACTTCTCCCAACGTTGACGAACATTGACGGTGTAGAGCGAGTGCGTGTGTCCTATTTGCAGCCAGCAGAAATGCGACCTTCGTTGATTGAAGCAATGGCAACTACCGACAAGGTTGCACCGTATTTTGATTTGTCATTCCAGCACGCATCATCTTCAGTCTTGCGTTCCATGCGTCGATTTGGTGGCCCAGATGAATTCCTGGCGCTCGTGGAATCGATTCGCAAGGAGTTGCCTGATGCGGGCATTCGAAGCAATTTCATTGTCGGTTTCCCTGGCGAAACGGATTCTGATTTCGCCACCTTGTGCGACTTTGTAGAGGCTGCACAGCTGGACGCGGTGGGAATTTTTGGTTACTCAGATGAAGCAGATACTGAAGCTCTCACTTTTGAAGGCAAAATTTCGCAATCCGTCATTCACGAACGAGTCGAAGACATCACTACCCTCGCAGAAGAAATCGCTGCCCAACGTGCTGAAGATCGCGTAGGCACCTCAGCACGTGTCATCATTGAATCGCGCGATGGCGAAGGTCGAACTGAATTCCAAGGTCCTGAAGTGGACGGCATCACTACTGTTTCTGGAGATTATGCAATCGGCGATGTTGTGGATGTCACGATTGTTGAATCCGATGGCATCGATCTTGTGGCCAAGCCATGCTAAATGTTCCCAACGCGTTGACTGTGCTGCGTATCGCGCTTACGCCTGTGTTTGCATGGTCGCTTTTCAGCGATCACCCGCGCATTGTCACTCTGGCGCTTTTCTTGATCGCCGCTTTGACTGATTTGGCTGATGGGTGGTGGGCACGTAAATACAACATCACATCTGATTTCGGAAAGATCGCAGATCCCATCGCAGATAAAGCACTGACAGGTGCAGCGTGGATTGGCCTCTCGTGCCTAGGTGTCATTCCCTGGATTGCGACGATCTTGATTGTGATACGCGAAATCGGAATCACTGTGCTTCGTTTGTCGTTGATGAATCGGCGGGTGCTCGCCGCTGATCGCGGGGGCAAATGGAAAACCACTTTGCAGATAGTCACTATTAGTTTTTATGTCATCGGCGTGCATGACTATGTGCCAGTTGTAACCGATGCGTTGTTATGGTTGACGGTCGCTTTGACCACAGTCACTGGAGTCCGCTATCTCAATGCGATGCGGATGACGAAAGCGGTTGCATGATGTACAGCCGCGAAGATGCGCAAAATGCGCTTAATGAATTGTCAGATCAAGAACTCAAACCGTTTGATTACGAATTTGCGCAGAGTGTCGTGTTTGCAGCCAGTGCTGCGCAGGTTTCTCTTGCCACGGCTGAGTCTTTGACGGGGGGCTTAGTTTCCCAACTCTTGACCCGAGTTCCGGGTGCGTCTGAAGTTTTTCGTGGCGGTGTTGTTGCGTATGCCACTGATGTGAAGTCTGAATTGCTAGGCGTCGACCCTGCGTTGATCGCTCGCGCTGGAGTCATCAGTGCCGATGTGGCAATCGCCATGGCGCAAGGAATTGCTACCCGCGTTCAGGCGCGATTTGGTCTTGCAACTACGGGTGTTGCTGGCCCACAATCCCAAGGTGATCGTCCCGTTGGTGAAGTGCACATTGCCGTCTTTGATACGCAAACCCAAAGTTCCCGAGTGCACTCTTTGAAATTCTCTGGGACTCGTGAAGAAATTCGCGAGCAAACTGCCATCGCGCTTTTTGGCTTATTCCTCGACATCCTGATTCCGCTGGCAGGGCTTACTCGACCCGACACTCCCGAATCCTGAGTTTGTGCTGCGGACGTCGGGGTAGGTGTGTACGGTTGCCCCTCGAAGGAGGAGACATGACCTTGTGGCGTGAAGTGCTCGGCACTCAATTGCGCTCGATTCGTACGAGCCAAAATCGCACCCTGCGTGACATTTCGGCGTCAGCAAATGTTGCCCTCGGCTATCTCTCCGAAATTGAACGTGGCCACAAAGAAGCTTCGAGCGAATTGCTCGCTTCAATCTGTGTCGCGCTCAACATTCCTGTTTCCACTCTGATGAGCCGTGCGGCATCAACATTGGCTCGCGAAGAAGTTCCAGCCACTGTTGTGTCTTTGCCGGTGGGAGATTCAACCCAAAAGGCAGCGTAGTTCGACGTGGCGGCACCATCTCGCACCGAACACACACGCAGACTTCTTGCCCAAACCACCTCGCGCGTTATCGGCGATGGTGGATTGAAATCCCTCACCATGATGTCAGCAGCCAGCGAAAGCGGTTTGGCGCGCGCAACTGTGTACAACTACGTACGTGACAAAAATCAGCTGATTGATCTTGCCATTGCAGAGTTTTCACGAGAACTTCGCGACATTGCATTAACGCCAGCCGCGAGTCCGGTTGATGGATTGATGAACCTCAGCGCATTTGTTGCCAACCATCCACTGATTGTTGGTCTTCGCACTTTCAACCCAGATATTTTGCAGGCTGGCATCACACACGTGCTGCAGTTTGATGATGAGGTCGCCGAACTTGCGATGGAAACTTGTCATACCTTGGGAGTCAATGCTGATCTCGCAGCTGCAGAAACCGTGGTTCGGTGGCTAGTGAGTTATGCGATTGTGGCGGGTGGCGATGCAGAACGTGAAGCCGGTGCCGAGGTGTTGTCAGCCAGTTTGAAACTCGATGCAGGGCGATGAAGCTCACCGAATTTTGGTCTCGTATGGAAGATCACTTTGGCGTGGGTTATGCCCATTCCTGGGCTCATGACACTCACTTGGCAACGCTCGGCGGTCGCACACCTGAGCAGGCCCTGAAAGATGGGGAAGAGGCCGTCACCGTGTGGCGTGCCGTCTGGGCCCACGAGGGATTGCCAGCTCGAGAGCGGTAGTTCGACACGCCGAACACGCTGAACCAGCAGATATTCGCCATTCGAACAGATGTTCGGGTATTGTCCGCCGCGTTGGGAAGATGCACATCTCCCAGGGTCGGGTCGAAAATGTCATACCCGGTTCCTAGGTTTCGTGCCAAAGCCCCAGACCACAGGAGATGACATGGCAGCAGCAACACCGGGCAATGATCGCGATAAGGCACTTGATGCCGCTCTAGCCCAAATCGAACGCCAATTCGGCAAAGGCTCAGTAATGCGCCTCGGCGAAGAGGGTCGCGCACCAATTGAAGCAATCCCAACTGGCTCTATTGCCTTGGACGTTGCACTCGGCATTGGCGGTTTGCCAAAGGGTCGCGTTATCGAAATCTACGGACCTGAATCTTCCGGTAAAACCACTGTTGCGCTTCACGCTATTGCCAATGCGCAGGCACAAGGCGGCATCTGTGCATTCATCGACGCAGAACATGCGCTTGATCCTGAATATGCAAAAGCCCTCGGTGTTGACATCGATGCACTGCTCGTCAGCCAGCCTGATACTGGTGAACAAGCTCTCGAAATCACCGACATGTTGATCCGTTCTGGCGCAATCTCATTGATCGTTATTGACTCGGTCGCCGCGTTGGTTCCGCGCGCTGAAATTGAAGGCGAAATGGGCGACAGCCACATGGGTCTTCAGGCTCGTTTGATGAGCCAGGCATTGCGCAAGATCACTGGTGCACTTTCAAACTCAGGCACCACCGCAATCTTCATCAACCAGTTGCGCGAAAAAATTGGTGTGATGTTTGGTTCACCAGAAACCACCACCGGTGGTCGTGCGCTGAAGTTCTACTCATCTGTTCGTCTTGACGTTCGTCGTATTGATAGCTTGAAAGATGGTTCTGACATTGTCGGCAACCGCACTCGCGTCAAAGTGGTGAAGAACAAGGTTGCACCACCATTCAAGCAAGCTGAATTCGACATTCTTTACGGTGAAGGCATTAGTCGCGAAGGCAGCTTGATCGACATGGGTGTTGAACATGGTGTGATTCGCAAGGCTGGCGCTTGGTACACCTATGAAGGTGATCAGCTTGGTCAAGGAAAAGAAAATGCACGTGTCTTCTTGAAGGACAATGCAGAACTTGCTCGCGATATTGAAACCAAGATTCTTGCGAAACTTGGCGTCGGTGAATCAGGTGAAGCTAGTGGAGCAGAAGCCACCGAAGAAACCGCTTGATCGTGAAGAGACTGAGGCGGCGCTGCGAAATCTCGCATTGCGTCGCCTCAGTCGCTCAATGATCACGGAGCAGCAATTGCGCGACTATCTCGCGCGCAAGAATGGCGAACCCGAGATGATTGATCGCGTCGTCGCTCGCTTCGTTTCCGCAAAGTTGCTCGATGATGTCGAATTTGCCGCAGTCTGGGTTCGTACTCGTCGCAGCATTCGTGGAAGTGGTCCGTCCACGCTCCGGCGTGAGCTCAAGCAACGCGGGGTAGCTGATTCAATCATCGACAATGCCATCAATGAGCGAGATGGTGACGATTACGACCTTGCATTGTCCCTTGCACAACGGCGATTAAACGGACTTCGTGGTCTGGGGCGCGATGCGCAATTTCGACGTCTTATGGGATTTCTCCAGCGACGCGGTCACACTCCAAGTATTGCGTTGGCTGTGACGAAAGAAGTGCTTTCTACTGAGCCTGCGTAGTGCACTTTCGTGCTCATGGTTTAGTTGTCCACTATGACAGCAGACGTTCGCCCCATCGAATGGAATAACGACCATCTCGTTCTTCTTGATCAAACTCAATTGCCACTCGTTGAAACCTATTTAACAATTTCAACGGTTGCGCAACTCAATGATGCGATTATGCGACTCGTCGTCCGCGGAGCGCCGGCACTGGGTGCTGTGGGTGGTTACGGCGTCGCTTTAGCAATGATCGAAGGCAAACGTGAAAACTGGGACGCTGCTCGTCTAACCTCTGAAATTGATTCCATTCGCAATGCGCGTCCAACTGCAGTGAATTTAGCGTGGGGAGTCAATCGTGTTGAGCCGTATGTGGCACAAGGCTTTGATGCTGTTCTCAACGAGGCACAGGCCATTGCTCGCGAAGATGCCCAGGCGAATCGCGCGATGGGTCGACTCGGTGCTGATTGGATCGAGCAGCACGTTGAACGTCGCCCGTTGCGGTTGTTGACCCATTGCAATACCGGAACTCTTGCTACCACTGAGTGGGGAACAGCACTGGGCGTCATTCGTGAACTTCATGCCCGCGGCAAGGTTGAAATTGTGTATGCCGATGAAACACGCCCGCTGCTTCAAGGTGCTCGACTGACGGCTTGGGAATTGCAGCGCAATGGAATTCCCCATCTCGTTCAAGCCGATGGTGCTGCCGCATCAACAATTTTGCGTGGAATGGTGGATGTTGCGTTGATTGGTGCAGATCGCATTGCCGCTAATGGAGACAGCGCCAACAAGATTGGTTCAGTGGGTGTTGCACTTGCGTGCAAAGAAGCTGGCATTCCTTTTCTCGTGGTTGCTCCCGTGAGCACTGTTGATTTGGACACTGCCGATGGCGCGGATATTCACATTGAATTGCGTTCTGGCGATG
>JBEGON010000046.1:0-2693 GCA_041181965.1 Actinomycetota bacterium | reverse complement strand
TAAGAGCAGCTTCTAGTGGGCTGCCATAGGAAGTCTCTGATCCTGCTTCGCCCTGGACAAGACGTACCGCCTGACCATCGGCCACATCAACTGCTGGCAACAAAATTAACTTCTTCGACATTAGTTCAAACCCTTTACCCATGTTGATAGCAATTGCAAACCTGCGTCACCACTCTTTTCCGGATGAAATTGTGTGGCAGCAAGTGGACCATTTTCGACAGCCGCAACAAACTTCTCACCATGTTGCGACCAAGTGACCTGCGGCGCTTGTGTGCGTTCATAGTGATCTGGCATCAACCACGTTCGAACGCCATATGAATGGACAAAGTAGAAACGTTCATTTTCGATGCCGGCAAATAACGTGGAACCAGGCGCCACTTCAACGGTGTTCCAGCCCATGTGCGGAAGAACTGGCGCTTGAAGTTCTTCAACGACACCTGGCCATTCGCCTATTCCTTCGGTGTCGATGCCGTGTTCGACACCATGTTCGAACATCACTTGCATGCCGACACAAATTCCAAGCACTGGTCGACCACCAGCAAGACGACGTGAAACAAGAGTTTTGCCACGAACTGCGTTGATGCCGTCCATGCATGCGGCGAATGCGCCAACACCAGGAACCAGCAAACCATCGCAATTAAGGGCTCGATCAAAGTCCGCAGTCAGTTCAACGTTTGCACCTGTGCGCGCCAAAGCACGCACTGCAGAGCGAACGTTTCCAGAACCGTAGTCGAGAACTACGACGTGCGGACTAGAGCTCATTAGTCGCCGAGCACACCCTTGGTTGATGGAACACCAATGACGCGTGGGTCAACAGCAACTGCAGTACGCAATGCGCGAGCTACCGCTTTGAATTGAGATTCAACAATGTGGTGAGCATTGCGACCAGAAATCACGCGGACATGCAATGCAATGTCTGCTGCAGCGACAATGGATTCCCAAATGTGGCGAGTGAGTGCAGTGTCGTATGAACCGATGAGTTCGATCATGTCCGGCTCTACGTGAACCAAATATGGACGACCAGACACGTCAACCACTGCTTGTGAGCATGACTCATCAAGCGGCACCATCGCATCACCAAAACGAGTGAGGCCTTCTTTGGTGCCGAGTGCTTGCTTCAACGCCTGACCGAATGCGATGGAGGTGTCTTCAACCGTGTGGTGCGAATCGATATGTGTGTCACCCTTGGTGCGGATGTACAAGTCGAAGCCACCGTGCTTACCGAGCTGACTCATCATGTGGTCGTAGAAAGGAACGCCGGTTTCGATATCTATCTGACCAGTGCCATCGAGATTAAGTTCGAGGACAACGGCGCTTTCTTTGGTGGTGCGCTCAATGCGTGCTGTGCGACTCATCAGTTCGCCTTTCCAGTGGACTCAAGCAGGGCTTGCTTGAAAGCGTTCATTTCGGAAGGGGTGCCAACTGTGACGCGTAGCCAGCCATCAGGGCCGACCTCACGAATCAGGACTCCCCGATCCACGAGCGCCTGCCACACTGCATGGCGATCTGGAAACTGACCGAACAATACAAAATTGGCATCCGAATCCGCAGCCGTAAAGCCATTTGAGCGCAACCAATCGACAAGATGGTCGCGTTCTACTCGCAAAACGTCGAGATCCTTCTGCAAAGCAGCCGCATGACGGAGTGCACATGCGGCAACTGTTTGAGTGACAGTCGATAAGTGATAGGGCAAACGGACGAGCATCAATGCCTCGATTATTTCCTTGGAAGCGACGAGATATCCAAGGCGAACACCTGCGAAGGCAAACGCTTTGCTCATCGTGCGAGTGACAATCAAGTTTGGATGTAATGCAAGGAATTGCACCGCACTCTTCACATGTGCGCGGCGAAATTCCGCATACGCTTCATCGAGCACAAACAGAGTGTCAGGAAATTCTGCGAAGACTGGTGCTACCGCATCGATGTCGAGCATCGTGCCAGTTGGGTTGTTTGGATTCGTAATGAAAACTACAGACGGCTTGTGCTGCGCAACTGCCGTGCGAATCGAGTCGGCGCTTAATGAAAAATCTTCAGCGCGATTGACCGTAACGAAACCAGTGTTGGTATCGCGTGCATATTCCTCGTACATCGAATATGTCGGCGCGAACGTCAATGCAGTGCGACCAGGTCCACCAAAAGCCTGAAGAATCTGAATCATCACTTCGTTAGAACCATTTGCCGCCCACACCTGTGATGGCTTGACCGTGCCACCGCTTTCGGTGCAGACATAGTCGCACAACGCTTGGCGCAATTCGACTGCATCGCGATCGGGATAACGATTGAGTGAAGAACTAATCGCCGCAACTTCGCGCGCGATTTCTGCAATCAGTTCTGCCGGCGGCGAAAAAGGATTCTCATTGGTATTGAGTTTGATCGGCACATCGAGTTGTGGCGCGCCATATGGCTTCAATCCGCGGAGTTCGTCGCGGATTGGCAGACTCACTTCTCCCCCGCAAAACGAATTGCCACAGCTTCGCCGTGTGCTGGCAAATCTTCTGCATTCGATAACGCCAAAACGTGTGGCGCTACATCACGAAGTGCAGTCTCGCTGTACTCAACAATGTGAATACCGCGCAAGAATGTCTGCACACTCAAACCTGACGAGTGGCAGGCACAACCACCGGTCGGCAAAACGTGATTAGAACCAGCGCAGTAATCACCGAGAGATACCGGCGAATAGTTTCCAACAAAGA
>JBEGON010000045.1:0-8944 GCA_041181965.1 Actinomycetota bacterium | reverse complement strand
GTTGCGACGATTCTTTTTTCGCGGCAAGCGGATTCGACTGTGCGGTGGGTGTCGCTCGCGCTCGGTGTCGTCATCGTGCACGTTGCCATTTGGGCCGCAATGCGTTTCAGCAGTTTGTTTGCTCGCATTCTCGGCAAGAGCGGCATCACACTGGTTACTCGTGTTGCGGGTTTGTTGTTGACTGCAATTGGCGTGCAGCTTGTTGCTGATGCCATCAACGGATTCATCGCATTAGGTTGATAAGAGTTTTGCTGTGACTCGGATTGTTGCTGTTGTAAACCAAAAAGGTGGTGTCGCCAAAACCACGACAACCGCATCTCTTGGTGCAGCATTTGCAGAACTTGGCGAAAACGTTTTGCTCGTCGATCTCGACCCACAAGCTTGTTTGACTTTTTCGCTGGGCGTAGATCCTGAAAGTGTTCAACATTCCATTCATCATGTTTTGATGGGGGAGAGCACTGCTTTCAACGCAATGATTGACACTGATGACTATGTGGACCTCTTGCCATCCAGTATCGAACTCACGGCAACAGAATCACAGCTGATGAATCGACCTGGCCGCGAATATGTCTTACGCGAAGCGTTGAAGTCAGTGGCAGCCGATTATGACTGGGTTTTGCTCGATTGTTCGCCGAGTTTGGGCATCATTACGTTGAATGCGTTGACCGCGGCCGACGAAGTTATTGTGCCGATGCATGGAGAAACTCTCAGCCATCGAGGTCTTGGACAACTGCTTGAGACCATTGAAGAAGTGCAGCAATATACAAATCCTGATCTGACAGTGCTTGGCGTGCTGCCCGTGATGTTTGATGGCAATTACGAACATGAACGCTCCATCATGGAAGACGTCAAGCGCACCTATGGCTTGCGAGTTTGGGCACCAGTCCCACGCTCAATCCGCTTCGCTGAAGCACCTGCACGTGGTCGTTCAATTCTTGCCACCGACCCGCAATCTCCCGGTGCGATGGTCTACCGGGAACTTGCTCGTTCGCTAGTCGCTACTGCTTAATCTTCAGAACGAGTAATCTTCCCTAGGTTGAGTCGCTGAACGCTGCGCGAGGCTCAATTGAGGAATGCAAACAAGGCGGGGAAATGAAACTATCGGTCAAATTTGTATTGATTGGCCTGTTGGGCTTAGTGGCTTCAGGGATAGTTGCCCCGAGTGCCAGCGCAACTTCGTGCGGTCTCACTTCTGCTATTGCGGCCGATTTACCAATTCTTTGGTACAACTTCTCTGGTTCCGCGCCGCTGAGTGATCTAGGAAGTTCAGGTGTCTCGGCCAATCTCAGCGGCACAACTGCTCCGCTGACAGGTGTTGCCGCTGTGTGTGGACAAGCGCAAACTTTTCAAGATGGCCAGGGAAAGTACAAACTCAGTGGACCATTCCCCACCGGGTCTCTCAACGATGCTTCCTTCACCGTGGAAACTGTTGTGAAGTATTCCGCTCAAACATCAGTTTGGGGTCCACATATTTTGAGAATGGTTGACTATGGAGCGAATAGAAGCTTCTTTGTCTTAAGGTTCAGAACAGATCCCGTATCGCTAGCAGGCAAGCTAGAACTCGAGTTCCATAATGGCACCACTACTTCCCAAAGCTACACAAGCAGTCGCATCGATGATGGGCAATGGCATCATGTAGTGCTCACGGTCGAGCCGGGCAAAGTTAAGTTCTATGTAGACGGCGCTCTCAGTTCAACCACTTCCGCAACAACGACAAATTTGCACTTAGATGAGATTGAGAAATATATAGGTGGCAGTGAATTCACAACTGAATCGCTAGTTGGTTCGCTGGATGAGTTGGCGATATACGATTCCACATTTAGCTCAGCAAAAGTACTAAGCCACTTTGGAACGTACGCAGCATTGCCAGACGCGCCAACTTTGAGAGTTGTGAGTCACGCGAGTGGTGCCATTTCCCTTGCGGTGACCGCACCGAATGGCAATGGGAGATCAGTTACAGATTTTCGTTACCAGACATCCATTGACGGCACGAATTGGATAGACTATTCAGACGCCATCGATGCTGGTTTAGGCCTGACGGTTAGTTCGCTTACGAACGGTGTACGAACTTATTTCAGATCTGCTTCTGTAACTAGTGCAGGTCAAAGTTCCTGGTCAAATACTGTGTCGGAGTACCCATCGAGTGCCCCGTCCAATTTGGTTATTGACTCAGTCGTAAATGTCGACCGATCCGTCGGAGTGACAGTCTATGTGGATTCAAATGGCGCGACTATCACTTCGCTAACTGCTACGTATGCACTCAACGGCGGCTCAACTCAGGTACTTTCATTAAATGCCCAGAAGGTTGGTCAGGTCCCAGTTCAGCCGCTCGGGACTTCTGTGATCATTGCGGTAAATGCAATCAATCGCGACGGAACAACGACAGCGTCGAAGACTGTGATCATTGCAGCTTTACCTAGCGCACCAGTGCTGCAAGTCACAGGACATGCTAGAAATTCCGTTTCACTGGCATGGACAGAACCGAGCAATGGTGGAATCGCTATCGATGAGTACGAATGGGCCTCGGCGCCAACAAATACATCTGATTGGACAACAGCTGGAAACTCAAACGTACTTACGTCCGTCGTGGATTCATTATCTGTCGGCCAAGTAAGAAAGTTTCGTGTGCGAGCGCACAATTCGAACGGCTGGGGCGCATGGTCGAATGAAGTGATTGAATATGCGTCTACTACTTGCAGCGTGTACTACCAGATTAGCCACTCAGGAGACTGGACTGCGAACGCGAGTTTGATCCTTGATCCAGGCGGTTCACCTACGACGGCAAATTTCAGTTACAAAATTGGTTCCGGCGCTTGGGTGAATAAAACTTCAAGCACTTCTGAGACTTTCATACTCGGTGTAGTTGCCGAAGGGACTTTGGTCAACTTTAAGGCGAATTGTTCAAATCGCGATGGTCAAACCGCTTGGGTTTCGAGCACTTGGACGAGTGTTCCTGAGCGAAGATTGAACCTGAAAGGTGTTACAAGCCCGTACTACCTTGCCGGGGAATCAAAATTGCCAATTGCCATCGAAAATCCATGCCTTTCGGGTGGATGCGAAGTGGCAACGCAACAGAGGTACGCCCTTGAAAAAGCCACAAGTTCTGGATGGATTCAAATTTCAACCCACCACGAAATCACTTCTTATGGAGTTTGTATTACTGAGCAAGTTAGAGGTAACTGGCGAATGATCAATCTCTCGCCACTCGGGTTGAAATCAGGCACTTACCGAATCCGAGATCTTGATTCGAATGTGATATCGGCATCTTTTAGTGCGAAGCCTATTTACAAAGCCAAAGGCAATGTAAATCTAGGTGTAACGCTGTCTGCTAAAACCTCTTGGTCATACGAAAGCAATGTTGCACGAATACGAGTCACTCAGAAATATGCAAACAATGTTGTCCGCCCTGCCGCAGTCGGTACAAAAGTCTTTTTGAAGTCAGTTACAGGAAATCGCACTTTAGGAGCAGCCTTCGTCCCGAGTTGGACTTCATCAGAAAATGACGCAGAAGAACTATCAAGTGTGGGGTTCTCGTGTGATCTAGACGGCGATGCTCGGTTTCTCGAAGACCTGTATTTTGGCGGCAACGCTAAAGACAAAAAGCTCAAATATATGAAGGTCTTTGCGTTAGCTGGGAAAGTCAAGAGCGCTGCCGTAAAACTGACCATAAAGGTGCCTGTATTCAAATATGTCAAGGTCGAAGAACCCGAATCTGATAGTGAAGTTCGACTACGTTTCTACACGGTTGGAAGTGATGGACAACGTGGCAACTTTAAAGGCACATTTAGCCTCTTCTACCGCGAGAGCAATGTAAAGAAATGGACTTTGGTCGACAAAGTTTCAATTGTGGGTTCGGGGTACTTCTTTGTGAATTGGTACAAGGGCGGCTACTACCAGATTAGGAATAATGCTGGAAAAGTTGTGGCAAATTGGAGCTGGGCGCGCGGCTAATCTTCAGAACGAGTGACGCGACGGCGTACACGCTTTTGATTTGGATCGCGTTGTGCACGTGGCTTTTCTTCTGAGCTTGATTCGCGTGGTTTGTGCGATGCTGAGTTGTTGCGAGATTGACTACCGCGGTTGTCGCCACGATTTCCATCGCGACGATCGTTGCGGCCACGCTGTTGCGGTTTGTGCTTCTTGTCGCCTTCAACGTTTTGCATTTCTTCGGCATCAAGGCCAGCGCGTTCGGTGCTCTTGAGACGACCTTTGGTTCCAGGTGCAATGTGCAATCCGGTGAAAACATGCTCTGAATTTGAATAGGTTTCGATTGGTTCGTTGAAGGAAAGACCAAGAGTCTTGTTGATCACTTGCCAACGCGTCATGTCATGCCAGTCGACCAACGTGACGGCGACGCCATCAGAGCCAGCACGACCGGTGCGACCAATGCGGTGCGTGTAAGCCTTGTCATCTTCAGGGCATTCGTAGTTGATGACGTGAGTAATACCTTCAACGTCAATGCCGCGAGCTGCAACATCGGTCGCAACTAAGATGTCGATTTTGCCCGAACGGAATGCACGCAATGCTTGTTCGCGAGCACTCTGTCCAAGGTCACCGTGAATTGCGCCGACCGCAAATCCGCGTTCCTTCAAATCATCATGCAGATTTTGTGCAGTGCGCTTTGTCTTGCAGAAAATGATGGCGAGATTACGACCTTCTGCCTGCAAAATGCGGCCAACAAGTTCAGGCTTGTCGAGTGGGTGCGCGCGCCACACGTGTTGTTCGATGGCATCAACCACTGAAGTTTCATCTTGTGCATTCACTGCACGCACGTGCGTCGGATTGGTCATATAGCGTCGCGCCAAAGTGACAATCTGCCCTGGCATCGTGGCGCTAAACAACATCGTCTGACGTGAGTCAGGTGTTTGACGCACAAGTTTCTCAACATCTGGCAAGAAGCCCATGTCGAGCATTTCGTCTGCTTCATCGAGGACGAGCACTTTGATTTCTGCAAGTGACAGGTGCTTGTGAACAGTGATATCGAGCAGGCGGCCAGGAGTTCCGACAGCAATATCAACGCCACGCTTCAACGCATCAACTTGCGGTTCAATTGCACGTCCACCGAAGAATGATTCGATTCGCAAAGAAGTTTTTGCCGCCGCTACTTGTAGGTCTTTTGTTACTTGGAGTGCGAGTTCGCGGGTTGGCGCAATCACTAATGCGCGAGGGTTTTTTGATTCTGCAGAATTCAAGACTTGCTGAATCAACGGCAAGCCAAAACCAAGGGTTTTTCCAGTGCCAGTTTTTGCTTGACCGATGAGGTCACTACCACTGAGGGCCAACGGCAAGGTCATCGCTTGAATTGGAAAAGTATTGATAATTCCGACGTTTGCGAGCGCATCAATAATGTTTTGATCCAGCGCGAAATCGCTGAATGGAACTTCGTTATTCAAAATAATCCTCGACGCTTATGCGCCGAAACCAACGCGGCGTACATCAGCAGCTGCGATGTCGACGTAAGCAATCAGTGCAGCAGGAACAATAACTGTGCGACCTTTTTCGTCTTGCAACGTCAAGGTTTCGCCTTTGGTCAAAGCAGCTGAAACTGCTTTTGCAATCTTGTCTTCAGAATCCTTAGATTCGATCACAATTTCGCGCGGGTTGTTTTGAACTCCAATGCGAACTTCCATGATCAGCCTTTCTAGTAAAAAGTTTTAGTCTGTTTCAGGTTGTCCATGTGGAACGCGAGGCACACCTGAAATGCCGCGCCATGCGAGTCGTGCAACGAGACCAACAGCAGTGCGTTTTGGAACCAAACTTCCTTCGCGCAACCATCGGCGAGCCGCTGTTTCTGCGAGACCAGTGAGACCCATTGCAAGCATCATGGCTTCTTCAGCGGACAAACCCGTGTCCTCTGCGATGACCTGGCTTACGAGCACTGCACATTCGTCTTCGTAGTACTCAATCTTTTCGCGAACCACTGGTTCGTTGGATAGATCAGATTCAAACACCAAGCGATATGCGCCATCTGGGTCTTCAATGAAATCGAAATACGCCTGGATGGTGGCAGAAACGCGGTGGCGATTGTCTGCAGTGGATGCGAGAGCTTCTTGCAGCCGAGTGAGCATTGCTTTGCCGGTCATGTCGACGAGCGCGATGTAGAGAGACAGCTTGCCGTCTTCAAAGTGCTGGTACAGAACCGGCTTTGAGACGCCAGCACGTTCTGCAATTTCGTCCATTGAAGCAGCGTGGTAACCGTAGGTCACGAAGACTTCACGGGCAGCGCTGATGAGGAGAGTGCGACGCTCTTGCTTACTGAGGCGAACCCCACGCATTGGGTCTGGACCGGTGGTCATGCGCCAACCCTAGCGTGAGGGAGCATGAAGGGCCCTGACCAAACTAGTAGGTCGGCTTCTCTGGCTCGATTTGATTGACCCACGCCAAGACACCGCCACCTACGTGACGAGCATCGGCAAAACCTGCACCTTTGAGAACCGCGAGACATTCAGCGGAACGCACACCGCTCTTGCAATGCAAAATGATCGGCTTTGTGGTTGGTAATTCTGCAAGCACGGTGCCATCAAGGAAGCGACCTTTTGGAATCAACACGGCACCTGGAATGTTGACGATTTCATATTCGCCTGGTTCGCGAACATCGATCAACATGAAATCAGTGTCACCAGTTTCTCGCTTGTCGAGTAAACCTTTGAGATCTGTGGCACTGATGGTGCTGCCGGCAGCTGCTTCAGCTGCTTCATCTGAAATGTTTCCGCAGAATGCGTCGTAGTCAATGAGTTCGGTCACTGTTGGATTTGGTCCACATAATACGCAGTTTGGATCTTTGCGAATGTTGACGCGACGGTATTGCATTTCAAGTGCGTCATAAATCATCAATCGACCAACAAGTGGTTCACCAATGCCGGTGAGAACCTTGATGGCTTCGGTAACTTGAATTGAACCAATTGATGCGCAGAGCACGCCAAGAACGCCGCCTTCGGCACAAGATGGAACCATGCCTGGTGGTGGTGGCTCTGGGTAAAGGCAGCGGTAGCAAGGGCCGTACTCGGCCCAGAACACAGATGCTTGACCTTCGAAGCGATAAATAGAACCCCAGATGTACGGCTTGCCGAGAAGAACTGCAGCATCGTTGACGAGATAACGCGTTGCGAAATTGTCAGTGCCATCGACAATCAAGTCGTATTGTGAAAACAGATCCATGACATTCGAAGAATCAAGGCGCATTTCGTGCAAGTTCACCGTGACGTAAGGATTGATTTCCTTAACGCTGTCGCGCGCTGATTCTGCTTTGCTGCGACCGATGTCGCTTTGACCGTGAATGATCTGGCGTTGCAAGTTTGATTCATCGACTGTGTCGAATTCGACAATCCCAAGAGTGCCAACACCGGCAGCGGCGAGATACATCAATGCTGGTGACCCCAAACCACCCGCGCCAACGCACAAAACCTTGGCGTTCTTCAGTCGTTTCTGACCATCCATACCAACATCAGGAATGATGAGATGGCGGCTGTAACGCTTAACTTCGTCAACGCTCAGTGTTTCGGCTGGTGTTACTAGGGGTGGAAGGCTCACAAGAACTCCTCAATTGAATGAGCGAAGTTTAGAGGCTTCCACGTTTTGTGAGATATTGGAATGCAAACCAGCCCGGGATCGTGGGCAACCAGAAAGTCAACAAGCGGAAAAGTAGAACTGCTGATAGTGCGATGCCACCATCGAGGCCGGTAGCAACAAGACCAGCGGTCATCACTGTTTCAACTGCACCCACACCACCAGGTGTTGGCGCTGCTTGTCCGAGTGTGGAACCTGCGAGATACACGAGCGAAATTGCTGCCCAACTTCCAGCTCCGCCGAATGCTCTCACCGATGCAATAAGTGTCAAACAGAAAGCAACGTTCAACAACAACATTCCGCCGACGCCGATTGCAACTTTGCTGGGTCGTTGTGCCACTGTGACGAAACGAGGGATCACTTCTTCAAGTCGAGGACGCGCACGGTTGTAAACAAATCGTCGCACTTGTGGAAGTGGCAAGATGATGAGAAGCAAGAGTGCAATTACTGCAAGTGCAATAACAGCTTCACGCGGCGGACTAAAACTCAAGTCCTGCTGTGTTCCAGCAGCAATACCCGCAACAAACAGCAAAAGAATGTGCACGAAAAATGCGAGCACTTGTGACACAGCGACGGTGGCCCCAGCGGCGGTGGAAGACAAACCTTCGCGCTGCAAGTAGCGACCATTCACTGCCACAGTTCCCAGTGCTGGCGGCGATACGAGTGTGGCAAACGACGCTGCAAATTGTGCAAGCAAAGTGCGCACATGATTTAGTTTCTCCACCACAAACCCATCGAGAGCCATGGCGCTTCCAATGAAGGTCAACAGAGTGAAAATCAAACCGTTGAAGACCCATTGGTAATCGGCTGTTTTGAAGAGTTCGATCAAATTGACTTGTGCAAGTTGGCCGAGCAATAAATAACCTGCAAGAAAACCTGCGACCAAACTGACAATCTTTTTTGGTTGCAATCGTTCGATGCTGACATCATCAATGGCATCCGCTGGTGCGGTTTCAGCAATCAGTTCGCGAAGTTGTTGAAGCGAATCTCGATTCTTACGCCACAAGCGACGGTTTTCTGCATTCATTGCGAATGGTTGCATTGCGGCAAGTGCTCGAATCGTTTTTGCTACACCAATAACTCGTTGTGCAGATCGAACTGCACGTTCTGGATTTGTCGCGAGTGCGAGCGTGAACAGCATTTCTGATGTGTCGATGCGTTCCTGCAAATCGCTCATTCCGACTGTTCCGGAAGTGAGATGCACGAGCCACACTTTGTTGTTGCGATCGGCAACGAGATGGTCGAGTGAAAGACCACGATGCGCAATGCCATGTTTGTGTAGCTGCTCGAGGCCACTCCATGCACTATCGAGCATTTCGTCGGTGATTTCTTCTTCAGTCTTCACCATAGTTTCAAAGGTTGGTCCGTCAACCCAGTC
>JBEGON010000044.1:0-9255 GCA_041181965.1 Actinomycetota bacterium | reverse complement strand
TGTGGATCACGAAAAGCGTGAGGCGTATGTAGCGGTTTTAGGTAGCGAGATTCTTGGCGTTGGCCGTTGGGATTCCATCAATGCAGAACTTGCGGAAGTCGCATTTGTCATCCGCGACGATTATCAAGGTCAAGGACTCGGGGTTGTGTTGTTCGAACTTCTTGCACAATCAGCGTGGTCACTCGGCATTCGACAATTTGTCGCTGACATGTTGCCGCAAAATCGTGGCATGGTGCGGTTGATGGAAGATTATGGAAACGTTGTTTCGCGCACCAACCAAGAAGGTGTCGTGGAGATTGTGGTGGATTTGCGTGAATCCACCGGCCCAACTTTGACGGGAGGTAATGCAGATGTCTGATTCGCAAGGTTTGGGATCACTTCGCGAAGTGTTGACTCCCGATTTGAAGAAAGTTTTTACTGGCGTCTTCTTCAACGCTCTCGGCGGCGGTCTCACCATGACGATGCTGTTGGTGTATCTCAATGACATCCGTGGAATCGGTCCGGGGCAATCAAGTTTTCTCCTCAGCTGGGGAGCAATTGTTGGTTTGGTATGCGTAGGACCTGTTGGCACATTGGTCGATCGCATTGGTCCGCGCTCTGTGATGTTATGTGGATTGTTGATTGAAGCAGTAGGAACCGCTGCTTGGAGTCAGGTGCATTCAATGCCGCAAGGTTTCATCGTAACCACGATTATTTCTCTCGGCGGTTCTGCAATTTGGAGTCCGCAAAGCGCACTGTTTGCGCGCATGTCTTCACCAGAACAACGCACTCGTGTTTTCGGCATCAATTTCATGTTGCTCAACGCTGGGCTTGGTGGCGGTGGCTTACTCGCAGCGTTGATTGTGCAAGAAGGCGTTGAATCGTCATATCAACGTCTGTACTTAGTGAATGCTGCAAGTTATTTGGTGTATTTCTTCATCGTTTTGTCTTTGCGACACCTCAGCGGGCGAGAAGTTGAACATGAAGAAGATATGCAAGGAAGTTATCGCGAAGTTTTTCGAGATCGACGTATCGTTCAAATGTCTGCTTCGGGGCTTTTGATGATCATTTGCGGTTATGCCTCGGTTGAAGCAGGCGCTGCAATTTTCACTACGACGGTCGTTGATTTGCCACCGAATGCCCTTGGCGTGATTTTTGGTGTCAACACATTTGCGATCTTCACAATGCAAGGTCCGATTCTCAAATGGATGCATGGGCATTCGCGCACTCGCTTGTTGGCTGTTGTCGGAATTATGTGGGCTTCGTCTTGGGTCATTGTTGCGTGCGCAATTCCTACCCGAGGTGGCTTAGCCATGTTTCTGCTGGCACTTTCGCAATTTGTTTTTGCGATAGGTGAAATGTTGTGGTCACCAATTTTGCCTTCTATTGCAAATGAACTCGCGCCACCACACCTTCGCGGTCGTTACAACGCGTTGATGTCATTGCAATGGGGTTTTGCAAATTCCATCGGTCCGATGTTCGTAGCCATTTTCTTCAGCAGAGGCTGGATCTTGGCTTGGCTGATCATGCTGATGACAGGGGCACTGCTTGCAGGTTTTGTTTTGCTGCAGTTGCGTAAACAATTGACCGCCGAACAAGACGGCCGACTGGTGACTTCCTAGAGTGTGCGTGTGAACAAACTCAACGAGCTTTCTCAAGCGATCAATGAAGTGGGCTATTACCCAGAAGTGGTATTTAGTTCTATTAGTTCTGCCATCGCAGGTGAAGAAGTTCGTGGATTCGCCATGCAACACGAGGCGACCTTTGATCAGGAATCCCTGCATCGTCACATGACGGTTGTCGCGCTCACTGCAACGCGATTGATTTTGTGTCATACGGATGAGAATGCTCCAGATGACAATCGACCATATCCATCGGCGACCTCGGCCACTGAAGCGGTCAAACTTTCCGCAATTTCATCTGTTGTGGTGCATCGCACCTTCCGCGATCCAGCAGTCTTCAAAGGCGCGGATTCGGTTGAGGAGATTGTGATCACTCTCGGTTGGGGTGGAGTCACTCGTCATGAGATTGGACCTGCCGCCTGTGATGATCCGGAATGCGAAGCGGAGCACGGATTTTCAGGTACCACAGTCAATGAAGATTTGAGTATTCGCGTATCTCGTGCGGCAGATGGCGCCAATCGCATCAACGCAGCCATTCAATTCGCTGACGTATTGGCGAAAGTGACCGCGACAAGAGAAGCCTGGTGACCACCCTCGCAGATGTCATGCCTGCAGCCTGTGCTGCGACTGGCATGGGCGTGCCCACATTCATTCCCGCCAACCAGCACGTGATTGTTTTCCTCGTTGATGGAATGGGGTACGAAAATCTAGTTTTGCTCAATAGTAAAAAATGCGACACAGAATTTCTGCTCACTGATTCCGCAATCGATGCAACTTTTCCCACCACTACACCTGTGTCTCTCGCTAGTTTGGGAACTGGAATGTTGCCGGGGGAGCACGGATTTGTCGGAGCAACGTTTGAGCTCCCTGAATTTGATCAGGTTTTGCATCCGTTGAAATGGCAAGACGAGCCGAATGCCACTGCTGTGCAACCAGAACCGACGTGGTTTGAGAAAGCGGCCAAAGCGGGAATTGTTGTCAATCGCATTGGGCCGGCCGCATATGCCGAGTCAGGATTAACCAAAGCGGTTTTACGTGGCGGAACGCATATAGCCGCTGAAAATCTAGACGAATTGCACACTTCCATCCTGCACGTTGCTCAGACGCCTGGTTTGACGTATGCCTACTATCCAAAACTCGATAAAACTGGGCACATTTACGGAATCGATTCGCACGAGTGGCGCAAAGTCGCGAACAAAGTCGTCACAATGATTCGCAGTACGGTGCAGGCGCTTCCAAGTACTGCAACTTTCGTTGTGACTGCCGATCACGGCATGCTTGATATCTCGGAGCGCATTTGGATTGAGGATCGCCCCGAGTTGCTTCGAGATGTTCGATTGATAACAGGTGAACCGCGTTTTCGCCATGTTTTTGCCGAGGCAGGGCAACAGGCAGCGCTGTATCGTCAATGGCAAAGTTTGGAATCTGTTGCGCAGATTATGACGCGAGATGAATTCCTTGAATCGAATCTGATGGGTGCAATCGCAGACTTTGTCGAGCCACGCATTGGTGATGTCGTCGCCATTGCGCGAGAGACTTTTTCGCTTGCGTCCCGCACGGTTGATGAGAGAGTTTCGATGCTCAAAGGAAATCACGGCTCTTCAACGGACATCGAACGACGGGTTCCGTGTGCAGTGATGGCAGGATATGGCCGTGGCTGAACTCGTCTACTTTTGCGGCACCATGGACTCTGGCAAGTCCACTCTTGCTTTGCAGACTGCACATAACCATCAATCACGGGGACGACGTGGATTGATTTTCACTAGTCATGACCGTGCTGGCAGTGGCACCATTTCATCTCGACTTGGATTGGCATCTCCGGCGATGGAAGTTGTTGACGATCTAGATTTCCATGCGTTCGTCATTGATGTGCTCGGCCGCGGTGAACGCGTAGATTTCATTATTTGTGACGAAGCTCAGTTCTACACTCGAGAACAAATTGAACAACTCGCGACAGTTGTTGATGGTCTAGGTATTGATGTATTTGCGTTCGGCATCCTCGCCGATTTCCGCACTGCGTTATTCCCAGGTTCTGCACGTTTGGTTGAACTTGCAGATCGAATGAATGTTCTCCAGGTGGAAGCACTGTGCTGGTGTGGAAGTCGTGCCACTCACAACGCGCGTGTCGTTAATGGTGTCATGGTGGTCGAAGGTGAGCAAGTTGTCATCGGAGACACTGGCGACGATGTGGTTGCGTATGAAGTTCTGTGCCGACGCCACCATATGCGTCGAGTGACGTCACGCCAGTCGCGGGATTACTACGCGCAAGACGTTCCGTTGCCTTTCACAAACAACTAGTTATTTTCTGGCGCCCGACCAAAGAGAATTTCATCCCAGCTTGGAGATGGTGATTTCTTAGAAGAATTCTGGTTGTCGAAAAGGGTCGCAGTTGGTTTAGCGATCAAATCGATGTCTTCGTCTGCAAGGTGTTGCGCCTCGTTGTTCACGCTTTCTTCCTCAACGTTGTCATCGGCGATGAATTCAGCCTCAGTGTCAATCGACACGGATTCTTGTACTTCTGAAGCTTCCACTGCTGGCTCTTCAGTGACGTCGTCGCTTTTCAATGTCGGGACTGCTGTTAAATGTGGAATTGTCCGAGCAATGTTGGCATCGGCAGTCTGAGTGATTGAGCTCCGGGAAGGAGTTTCGCCAACCAACCAACGAGCTTCGTCGTCGGCTGGCACTAGTGCGCTGTTTCGGACGTCAAACAGCCAGGTTCCAACCCGTTCGCCTTCTTTGCTGGGGTAGCTCACGCGAACTGTCCAGCGACCATCTTCGCGCTTGTAAGAATCCCACGCGATGTCGGATGGTTCGACTCCATGTGGTGCAAGTCGTGCGACAAGTACGTCACTCAACGGACCCGCTCCTGATGCGCGACGAACGATGGTGCGAGCAGCTTTGGTTGCGACGTGTTGACGTTCTAGCAAAATCGGGGGAGCAAAAGACATGATGCGTGAAAGCGGATTGCCGCTGGCTTCTGCAAGTGCTTCTGGACTAGCTCCTGCTCGAATGCGCGATTGAATTTCACGCGGCGACAATTTCTCGTGGGCCACGCTTGCGCTCGCTTCTGGGCGATCAGTGGTCACTAATGACGAGTCAAAAGGAACCTCAATCCAGGCGCCTTCTGGCGTTTGGAGAATGATCATTTTGCCGTCGTCCGAAATGGCCACAAACTTCAAGTCGTTCACGCTGTCTCCTCGCGGCGGATAGTGCCACGATTTGTCGACAAGATGACGGTGACTCGCCACACAGACACAAATGTGATGACGACTATCCTCGGTCGTATGCCACTCGATCAAACGACGCCGCAAGAACTTCTGCAACTAGCACGGGAAATTGCCCATTCCGCTGGTGAGATTTTGTTAAATGGTCGTCCAGATGCTCCACGCGCCGCAGTTGTGTCGACGAGTACCAAGACTTCGCCAACCGACATCGTCACTGAACGAGACATCATGTCCGAAAAGGCAATTGTTGAAGCCATTACACAGCATCGCCCACACGATGCGATTCTCGGTGAAGAAGGAACAAATCGCGATGGCACCAGTGGGTTGACATGGATTGTTGATCCACTCGACGGAACGATTAATTACTTGTACGGCTCGCCTCAATGGGCAGTTTCAATTGCGGTGGCGGATGAAGATGGCCCATTAGTTGGTGTGGTTTATGCGCCAGCGGTCACGGTTGAATACTGGGCAATTCGTGGACATGGCGCCTGGCGTGAAGACACTCATGGCGTAGTGCAGCTTCCACAGATCGAAGACGTGGAATTGGCGCATGCATTATTTGCCACAGGTTTTGGATATCGAACTGAACGTCGCGTTCAACAAGCTCAAGTGATTGCGACAGTGTTGCCAAAAATCCGCGACATACGACGAAAAGGATCCGCAGCGCTCGACCTTTGCATGGTGGGCGCTGGCATGGTCAATGGCTACTTTGAACGCGGTGCGCATCCATGGGATTACTCCGCGGGCGCTTTGGTGGCGAGCGAAACGGGTGCAATTGTGAGTGGTTTGCATGGTAAACCGGCTGGCGTAGACATGGTGGTCGCAGCACCGCCGCGAGTTCACGCTGGAATTACCGCGTTGCTGGAATCACTCAACGCAGATCAAGGCGATTAATCCAGGCGACGCAAATCTTTGCGGTACCAATGTGAATTATGGATATACATATTCACATTCCAATCAAACGCACCATCTTGAACTGCATCGAGTTTGATTTTTGCAGGAACGCCTACCGCCAATGCGTGACCTGGTACCTCGGTGTCATTGGTGAGAACTGCACCTGCAGCAACAATCGCACGAGATCGAACAATGACGCGATGCATCAAAATGGAACCACTACCAATCAGCACATCATCTTCGACGGTGGCACCTTCAAGATGTGCAGCGTGACCAATCACACATCGGTCGCCAACAACAGTGTGATGCTCTTTTGTGCAATGCAAGATGCTTCCGTCTTGAACCGAAGTTTGAGCACCAATGCGAATTGCACCGTGGTCTCCACGAAGCACAGCACCGGGCCAAATCGACGCTTCAGGTCCTACCGTGACGTTTCCAATGATGACGGCTTCAGGATGAACGAATGCGAGCGGGTCGATAACGGGGACCAGGTCTCCGAGTGCGTAAATAGCCATGGGGCTATCAAACCGTGTCCCGCGCTGAAATAGTGACAGGGATAGGGCACAATCCGCCACCGAATGGCTAGCAACGGAAGGAGTTGAACGTGGCAACCGATTACGACGCCCCCCGCAAAACGGACGAAGAGCTCGCCGAGGATTCCCTCGAAGAACTCAAAGCCCGTCGTGCAGACAAGGTGAACTCTGCGGTCGACATTGACGAAGATGAGTTGGCCGAAACTCTCGAACTACCAGGTGCAGATCTCAGCGATGAAACGTTGACAGTCCGCGTGCTTCCAAAGCAGAAGGATGAATTCACCTGCACCAAGTGCTTTTTGGTCCATCATCGCTCGCAGTTTGCGCGCGGTGGCGAAGGCCAAGAAGTGTGCAAGGAATGCGCATAGCGATGTACTTCGAAAAGCGCCGACAGCCTCTATGGATGTTGGCGCTTTCGCTTTTGATGACCTCATCTTTTGGAATCGCGGTTTCTGCGGCAACAACATCGGCCTTGGGTTGGGCGATTGGAATTGCTAGCTCGGCCGGTGTCGCAGGATTCTGGTGGCGGGCAAGTGCTCACATTCGCGTAACCGACCTAGAAATTGTCGTTGGTGCGATGCATTTACCTTTGGACTTCGTCGGAGAAGTTCACGCACTCGAAGCGACGGAATTCGCGAGGCGGATTGGTCGAGATGCCCGTGGTGACGATGCATATTCCTTGTTAGCCCGTGCAGGCGGTGGCATTGTCGTGCACAATCTTGATGTCAGCGATCCATTCAAGCAGTGGGTCATTGGTTCTCGCGCCCCTTTTGCGCTTGAGAACGCGATCATTGAAGCAAAGCAATCGCGCTAACCGTAGGCTCACGCTGTGTCTCTTGAGATTTTGATTACCAGACTCGATCCTGATGTGCCGTTGCCTCGCTATGCGCATCCAGGAGATGCCGGCGCAGATATTTGTTCTTCAGTAGACATCACTCTTCAACCAGGGGAGCGGGCCGCAGTTCCCACTGGTCTCGCTATCGCGTTGCCAGAAGGTTTTGTTGCGTTGGCGCATCCTCGCTCGGGACTGGCATTGAAAAATGGCATCGGTATGGTCAATGCACCAGGCACTATCGATGCTGGGTATCGCGGTGAGCTCAAAGTGCTACTGATTAATCACTCGCAAGAACCTTTTACTATCAAGCGTGGTGATCGCATCGCACAGTTGGTCATCCAAAAATTTGAATCTGCAACCTATCGCGAAGTTCCTCAGTTGCCTGAAAGCGTTCGCGGCGAAGGTGGCTTCGGATCAACGGGTGTGTCGTCATGAGTCTGAAGACGTGGTGGCAGAACCTCAATGCAAGCAATCAAGAATTAGAAGCTGAAGCATTGGTCGAAGGTGCTATCGAATCGGGTGCTGACGTCATCAAAGATGTCGTAGATGGGCAAATCACGACGTTGAGTGGTCAAGTGCGTTCTCTGGTGTTGCGTCCAGAAGTGAATGTGCCGGCGCTCGAAATCGAATTATTCGATGGTTCGGGAAGTGTCAGCGTGGTGTGGTTGGGTCGACGACACATTTCTGGAATTGAACCTGGAATTTCTTTGGCGGTGACCGGTCGATTGGTGCGTCAAGATTCCGAACTGGCAATGTTCAATCCGCAATATGCGATTTTGCCAAAAGGAAATCACGAGTGAACGAATTTGACGATCGCGTAGACGAAGTAGCGGCGTCAGAACAATTACTGGCCACAACACTGGGAGGCTGGCGCGGACTTATTGAATCCGCTGCACCCACATTGGTGTTCGTATTGATTTTTACCTTCGGTGGCAAGAATTTACAGCCAGCGCTTGTTTCTGCGGTGGCAGTAGGTCTCGTGCTCACTCTGGCACGACTTATTCGTCGCCAAACCTTGCAGCAGGTTTTGAGTGGTCTCTTCGGTCTTGTCATTGCTGCGTGGTTTTCATCTCGCACTGGCAAAGCGGAAGATTTCTTTTTGCCAGGAATTATTACCAATGTTGCCTATGCGGCAGCATTTCTCGTAAGCATTCTCTTTCGATTCCCACTTGTGGGCTTCATCGTTGGAGGTTTACAAGGCGATCTCTTTGGTTGGCGCAATAATCCAGCGAAATTGAAACTCTTCCGCATGTTGACGTGGTGGTGGGTCGGTTCGTATTTATTCCGAGTCGTTGTGCAATATCCGCTTTATCTTGCGAAGCAAGTTGAAATTCTTGGCACCATCAAGATTGTGATGGGTTGGCCGCTCTACATTGCGGTGACGTATGCAACGTTTCGCGCAGTAATGAATTTTGAAGCGTCGCGGCGAAATTAGTTGCTAAGCATTCTTTCGAGTGCTGCTTCTTGATCCGGTGCTGCAACGAAGAGCAATTCGTCACCAACTTCGAGTCGGTCATCTGCCGTTGGAGTAATCACTCGAGAGCCGCGCAAAATTGCAACAAGCGCAGTGTCGACTGGCATCGTCAATTCATCAACGCGCTTGCCGGCTGCTGAGCACTGTGCATTCAAAGTCATTTCTACAAGTTCTGCCTGACCACTGCGGAAAGTGAGAAGTTTGACGAGGTCACCGACCGTCACGGCTTCTTCGACAAGTGCCGAGAGAAGACGTGGAGTGGATACTGCAACATCGACGCCCCATGATTCGTCGAACATCCATTCGTTCTTTGGATGGTTGACGCGAGCAACCACACGAGGCACGCCATATTCGGTTTTCGCGAGGAGTGAAACCACCAGATTCACTTTGTCATCGCCGGTCGCTGCGATCATGACTTGGCACGAAGGCAAATCTGCTGCTTCAAGAGCGGCGGCTTCGCAAGCGTCTGCTACGAGTACCCGGGTTCCTTCAAAAGCATCTGGGCGAATTGTGGAAGCTTCTTTATCAATCAACAACACATCGTGACCGTTGGCGGTAAGTTCTCGTGCAATCGAGCGGCCAACTTTGCCGGCACCAGCAATAGCAACGCGCATGATTATGCCTCCGGTGGATTGTTGAACACGCGGACAACGTTGTCTTGTTCGCTGAGTTTGAAGATCGCGTGAACGATGTC
>JBEGON010000043.1:0-26709 GCA_041181965.1 Actinomycetota bacterium | reverse complement strand
GAAATCACTGCCGCTTCGTTACGCCGGTTATTCACCGTGCTTCCGACGCGAAGCTGGTGCAGCAGGCAAGGACACCCGTGGAATTTTCCGTGTGCACTGGTTCGACAAAGTGGAAATGTTTAGTTTCTGTGCTGTTGAGGATGCAGAAGCAGAACACCAGCGGTTGCTTGCAGTAGAAAAAGAAATGTTGCAGGCGTTGGAATTGCCATTCCGTGTCATTGATACCGCGACTGGTGATCTTGGTTCGTCCGCTGCGCGCAAGTTTGACTGCGAAGCTTGGTTCCCAACCCAAGAGCGTTACCGAGAACTCACTTCTACTTCGAACTGCACCACATTCCAGTCACGTCGTTTGCGAATTCGCACAAAGAACGCTGAAGGCACAATTCCAGTCGCTACTTTGAATGGAACTTTGGTTGCAGTAACTCGCACCATCGCATGTTTCCTCGAAAACCATCAGCAGGCAGATGGATCGGTCCATATTCCGGTCGCACTTCGCCCATTCCTTGGTGGCATGGAGAAGTTCACGCCAATCGCGTAAAACAAAATAAATAAGCCCCGAGCCAGTTGGTTCGGGGCTTATTTTTTAGTGATTAGTTGTTGACTGGCAGACCCTTAATTTCATCCATCGCTGCTGCAAAGCGAGCATCGTTTGCATTTTCATTCTGCATGCGACCGTTGAGGAATTCATCGTAAGCTGCGAGATCGAAGTGACCATGTCCACACAATGCAGTGAGGATGACGGTTTCTTCGCCTGTTTCCTTCGCCTTTTCTGCCAAACGAATTGCTTGAGCAAGTGCGTGAGTTGGCTCTGGTGCAGGCACGATGCCTTCAGTGCGAGCAAACTTCACAGCAGCTTCGAAGCATTCTGTTTGTGGAACTGCAACTGCATCCATCAAGCCAAGTTCGTAAACATGGCTGATGAGTGGAGCCATGCCGTGGTAGCGCAAACCACCAGCGTGAATTGGATCTGGAATGAAGTTATGTCCAAGTGTGTGCATCTTCATCAACGGTGTCATACCTGCAGTGTCACCGAAGTCGTATGCGTACACGCCCTTGGTGAGTGATGGGCAAGAAGCTGGCTCAACCGCGGTGATTTGTGGGTTGATCTTGCCTGCCATCTTTTCGCGCAAGAATGGGAATGACAAACCAGCAAAATTCGATCCACCACCGGTGCAACCAACAATGTGAGTTGGTGTATCGCCAGCCATTTCCATTTGCAGCAACGCTTCTTCACCAATGATTGTTTGGTGCAAGAGAACGTGGTTCAAGACTGAACCAAGTGCATAACGAGTTTCTGGATCTTGTGCTGCAACTTCCACTGCTTCAGAAATTGCAATACCGAGTGAACCGGGATGGTTTGGATTTTCGTTGAAAAATGCGCGACCTGCGTTGGTGAGGTTTGAAGGTGAACGATGAACCTTTCCACCGTAAACCTGCATCATCAAACGACGGTAAGGCTTGGAGTCGTACGACGCACCTACTTGCCACACATCGAGTTCAAGACCGTAAAGAGCCGCTGCATAGGAAAGCGCGGTGCCCCACTGACCTGCACCAGTTTCGGTTGTGAGTTTCTTCACACCAGCTTTTGCGTTGTAGTACGCCTGAGGAACTGATGTATTGGTTTTGTGTGAACCTGCAGGTGATTGACCTTCGTACTTGTAGTAAATCTTTGCAGGAGTGCCAAGCAGCTTTTCAAGTTTGCGGGCACGGAACAATGGAGATGGACGCCACTGACGGTAAACATCAAGAACACCGCCAGGAATATCAACGTAACGATCCATCGTTACTTCCTGCATGATCAAGTCCATTGGGAACAACGGTGCGAGATCGTCTGGACCTACAGGTTGCAGCGTTCCTGGATGCAGTGGTGGCGGTGGTGGAGCTGGAAGATCCGGAATGATGTTGTACCACTGAGTGGGCATCTGATCTTCAGTCAGAGTGAACTTATGTTGCTGGACTGAATCGTCCATTGCGACCTCCATCGTCGAGTGGGTGGAGGCTAATGCTCAAACACGCTCATGACGAGAGTTTTTGCGCATCAATTTCGTGACAAAAGATCGTGGATCAACTGCGCGACTGGGCTTTCGTCATGGTGTGGAAGTCGGTTGGTTGTGACTGCCAAGACCTCATCATGTGCGTTGGCGACTGCCCATGCTTCGCCCGCCCACTCGAGCATCGGGACATCATTTGGCATATCCCCGACCGCGGTGACGTTGCGCGCTGCAATCGACATTTCAGCTGCCACGTGCGCCAAGGCTGTGGCTTTGGTGACTCCCTTTGCCGATACTTCAGCCAACACCACATCTTGTGACGCATGGGTGGTTTGCAAAAGATCTCCGACCAATGGTTGAACTTCAGCGAGCCAAGTGTCTGAATTCCAACCTTCTGGCGATGAAGGTTTGATGAGTAATTTCGTGATGTCTGACTGAGTAATGAGTTCATCGATAGTTGCGACGGGAATCGTTTGACTAATCTTCCAACGAGTTTCATAACCTGGAGTGACAGCGAATTCGAAATCGCTGAGTTCGCTCACATTCATTTCTTTGTATTCAAGACCAGTTGAACTTGCAATGGGCATGCCAACAAAACTGCGTTCGATGGCGAAATGTGCGTCGGGGAACTTTTGCAGAATCTTTTCAACTACATGTTGTAATGCGTTGCCGTCTGCGGTGTTGGCTTGAATAACTTCCATACGCCGCATGTCGGCAATGAATCCGCCATTGGCGCCAACAATGAGGTTGTAGTGCTCAGCAGCATCCGCCACTCCACGCAACCAGCGTGCAGGTCGTCCGGTAACAAAGATGACTTCGAGATCAGATTCATGTGTTGCATGTAGCGCAGCTTTGTTTTCGACTGTTACGCGACCATCACTTGCTAGAAAGGTTCCATCAAGATCGGTTGCGAGAAGGCGTTGTTTATTTGCCATCGATAATGCCGAGGATGCGTTGCAGGTCTTGGATCGATGCGAATTCAATAGAAATCACACCCTTCTTTCCACCCATAGCAATCTTGACGCGAGTTTCAAGTTTGTCGGAAAGTTCGCCAGCAATTTCGTTGAGACGTGGTGAATCTAGTTTCGCCAATTTCTTTCGCGGATTTTTGGTTTCTTTGTAGTCCCCACCGAGTGCAACGATTTCTTCTGTAGTACGAACTGACAAACCTTCAGCGATGATGCGATCTGCAAGGGCTTCGATTTGTTGATCGTTAGGCAGCGCTAGCAAAGCACGCGCATGTCCTGCAGAGATTGTTCCGGCACCTACACGTAGTTGAACTTTCGCTGGAAGTTTCAACAAACGAATTGTGTTGCTGATTTGTGGACGTGATCGCTTAATGCGATCTGCAAGTTCTTCTTGCGTGCATCCAAAGTCATTAAGAAGTTGTTGATATGCCGCAGCTTCTTCAAGTGGATTGAGTTGTGCGCGATGCAAGTTCTCTAGCAATGCATCACGAAGCAAGACATCATCAGTTGTTTGACGAATAACAATGGGAATTGTTGTAAACCCAGCAAGTTGCGCTGCACGCCAACGTCGTTCACCAGCAACAATTTCGTATTTGTTTGGTTCAGTTCGACGAACAACGATTGGTTGCATCAAACCAATTTCTTTGAGTGATGCAGCGAGCTCGTTCATTTGATCTTCATCAAAGTTGGTGCGCGGTTGTTTTGGATTTGGCGAGATAGAACTAATGGCAACTTCTGCATAGACAGCCAGCGCGTCTGGCTGTGCTGATGCAGCAGCCACAGAACCATCGTTCTGTGTGACCTCGGTCACATTTGGAATAAGAGCAGAGATTCCGGCACCAAGTCCGCGAGCTGGTTTCGACATTTAGAGCACTTCCGCTGATTGGTTGCGTTGAGGACGGGTCAATTCTGGATTCAAAGGATCGCGGTATGCGAGTTCTTCAGCTGCATTGATGTATGCAAGAGCGCCTGGGCTGGTTGGGTCGTAGTTGAGCACAGTTTGGTGATTACCTGGTGCCTCCGAAAGGCGAACCGAACGTGGAACGAGTGACTCGAGAACAACTTTGCCGAAAGCTTGGCGCACAGCATCAACCACGTCTTGCGCCAATTTGGTGCGGCCGTCGTACATGGTCATCAAAACTGTGGAGATCGCCAGGCCAGGGTTAAGGCCATCAACGATCATTCCGATTGTGGTGCGTAGTTGGGTCACACCTTCGAGGGCGTAGTACTCACATTGAATGGGTACAAGAACTTCTCGTGCCGCAACAAAAGCATTCACGGTGAGCAAACCCAAGCTTGGTGGGCAGTCAATCAGGACATAATCGAGGCGACGACCGTGCTTTAGTTCATGGTCGAGCAAGTATTTGTTCAGAGCTCGCTGCAGGCGGAACTCTCGAGCGAGAGCTGGAGCCAAGAGAACTTCGGCACCGGCAGCATTGATGGTGGCGGGTACGCACCAGAGGTTTGGGGTATGGGGGACACTTTGCACCACGTTTTCCATGGGTTCGCCATCAACGATGACGCGGAAAATATCGTCGATTCCTGCATGATGCGGGATATCAAGCGCAGTGCTGGCATTTCCTTGTGGATCGAGGTCGATCACCAAAACGTGGAGGCCACCTGTGGCGAGTGCTGCCGCCAAGTTGACGGTGCTTGTGGTTTTGCCGACGCCACCTTTTTGGTTTGCGACGGTCAAAATCCGGGTTTGTACAGGACGGGGAAGTTCTGTTCCACGTGAAACATTGTCTGTCATTGATACCCTTTTTTCTTCTTCGCCTAGTCTGCCACTAATCCAGTGACACGCACCAGCGTGGTTTCGGGATCGACAATCCCAGCCCCCACAGTGAGCACTTGCGCACTCAATTTCTTCTTACGTAGGAAGCTTTTCGCTTCCTCAATTTCAGTCGCAGCTTGAGCACCCTTGATGGTGAGGACCTGCCCACCCGGTGCGACCAGGTGCCAAGTCCACGTGAGCAACTTGTTCAAAGCTGCTACTGCACGACCCGTGACCACATCTGCAGTCACACCCTTCAGGTCTTCGGAGCGACCGCGAATCACACTGACTCGATCACTGAGACCAAGGTCAACCACCACTTCTTCGAGAAATTCCACCCTGCGAGCGAGTGGCTCGAGCAGCATGACCCTGAGATCAGACCGAACAATGGCGAGGGGTAAGCCAGGTAAACCGGCCCCGGAACCAACATCCATCACGGTTGCACCGTGGGGGATAGCTTGTTCAATCACGGCGGAGTTGTTGATGTGCCGATCCCACATGCGTGGAATTTCACGTGGGCCAACCAACCCGCGTTCAACACCAGCCGTAATGAGCCAATGGTGATAACGCTCCAAGGTGGGGTAAGCCTCCGGCCACTGCGCACGAGCCGTCGCTGCAGCGACCGTTTCACGTGAAACGGTGGGATCTTCAGTCATTGCTAGTTAGCAGTAACGACGATGTAGCGGCGTGGTTCTTCGCCTTCAGATTCAGAAACTGCACCAGCTTCAGCGATCGCGTCATGAACGATTTTGCGTTCATAAGGGTTCATTGGAGCCAATTTGACCGATTCTTGTGTCTCTTTTGCCTTATTTGCCGCTTTTGTACCGATTTCAGTCAGTTCTTTACGGCGTTTTTCGCGGTGCCCGGCAATGTCGAGCATCAAACGGCTGCGTTCACCGGTTTCACGGGTAACAGCCAAACGAGTGAGTTCCTGGAGAGCTTCCAAAACTTCACCCCGCTTGCCAACCAATGAATCCAATTCGCCATCAACCAAAGCAACCAAAGCGCGATCGCCTTCAACGTCCATTTCAAGTTCGCCATCAAGACCAGCAATATCAAGAAATGCTTCAAGGTAATCGGCGGCAATATCGCCTTCCTTGATCAAATTCTTTTCGCTCATATTCATCCTTTATTTCAAACACCAAAGAAAACTTTGGTGCATTGTGTGTGGGGCGCTGATGTAGCGCTATTACTTTTTGCGTTTCGAACGTGCTTGACGCTTGGGTTGAACACGTTGAGATTTTGATTCGGTTTCTGTTTCTACAACTTCTTCAGAAGCAAATCCGCGTTTTTTAGCTTTTGCAGCTTTGCGTTCCAGATAAGCAGCGTGCGCTGGCGTTCCAACAGAAGGACTGTTGCGAATAACCCAGAACTGTTGACCCATTGACCACAGGTTTGTCGTCAACCAATACAGCAAAACACCGATCGGGAAACCAACACCACCGATGGCAAAAACAAATGGGAAGACATACAACAAAACTTTTTGCTGTTGAACAATCGGATTGTCTGCCGCAACATTCTTCACAATCAACTGACGTTGTGTTGTAAATGTTGTTGCTGTCATCAACACAACCATGATTGCGGCAAGAATGCGAGTAGCTTGTGGAGCAGCAGTTTCTGCTGCATTCATAAAGGTTCCGTAAAGCGGAACACCGAAAATCGAAGCGTTATGTGCTTGCGCAAGCAATGGTGTGTATTGGCTCCATTGGAAAACACCTTGTGCGTGTTCCATTGAAATTCCTTGCAACACAGAGAAGAGCGCAAAGAACACTGGAGTCTGTGCAAGCAATGGGAAACATGATGCGAGTGGGTTGGTGCCTGTCTCGCGGTAGAGCTTTTGCATTTCTTGCGCTTGGCGTTCGCGATCGCCTGCGTACTTGGTTTGAATTTCTTTCATCTGTGGCTGGATGAGTTGCAGATTGCGTTGTGAACGAATCTGCTTCACAAACAACGGAATCAAAACGATGCGGATAACAAGCACCAGACCAACGATGGACAAAGACCATGTCACACCGGAAGAAGAACCGAACACACCACTGAATACAGAGTGGAATTGCACAAGAATCCAAGACACGATGATCTTGAGTGGATTCAAAATAAAATCAAACACACATTCTCCAAATCAGTGGTGATCAACTCGAGGTTGACCATTAGGAAAAATTGATGGTTGCCACGAACCGCGATCAGGAACAGGATCCAACCCACCCCAAGAAAACGGCGTGCAACGCACCAATCGATAGGCAGTCAACAACAAACCTTTGACCGGCCCATGCGTTTTTAGCGCTCCAACGGCGTATTTTGAACAAGACGGGTAGTAACGGCAAACCTCGCCCAGCATGGGAGAAATCGTGAATTGGTAAATCTTGATGGGAAGGATGAGCGCGTACGCCAAAACCTTGCCGATTCCATCAACCCACACAATCGACCAAACCTGGCGAATCATCTTCACAATGAAGCTCGCTCGCAGGCGGCATTGAGGATTTCGTGCCAATCCGAAGGTTTCAACTCGGAAGCTCCGGCTTGTGCACGGACAACAACATCAACAGTGCGCGCATTTTCTGAAAGAAAGAGGGCGGCGCCAGCTCGAATCATGCGGGCAGTCTTGTGACGAAGCACAGAATTACCTACAACTTTCGGCGTAATTAAGCCGATTCGACTGACTTCTGTCGTCGCTGGAAGTACTGAAACAACGGCTTGGGGAATGACAAAACGCCGACCCCGTCGCATTGTGTGACGAAGATCGGCGCTGCGGTTAAGCCGGTGCTGACGAGGCAGCACGGAAAATCAAACTGCGATCTGAGCGCGGCCCTTGCTACGACGTGCAGAAAGAACGGCACGGCCGGCGCGGGTACGCATGCGAGCACGGAAACCGTGGGTCTTAGCCCGGCGGCGGTTGTTCGGCTGGAAAGTGCGCTTAGACACAGGAACTCCTTAGGAATGAGCGGGGCGAAAGGTACGCGACAACCTCCCTCAAGGTCAAACTGAGGTTTTCCTGTGGACAGAGAGAAGGGCCTTGAACCTTCAAGGTTGAGTTGAGGGCTACTTCGTGAGGAAAACTTAAAGAATGGGCCTGTGGACAAATCTTGCCAAGCCACCAACTTCGTGTCTAAAGTGCCCGCCTGCGCCACCCACAGGCTGTGGACACAAGTGTGGATGACTGGTTGAGAGTTAGGAAAAGTCACTATGACTGAAGGATTTGAGGGCTTCACGGCTTCCGTGGGCACTGACTCCGAGTCTTTGGCGACGGTCTGGACCCAAGCCCTCGACCAAGCGTTTTCTTCCGGATCGGTCGATGGACAGCAGCGCGCCTTCCTCAACCTGACCAAACCTTTGGTTCTCCTCGAGGACACCCTGCTTATCGCGGTACCAAACGAATTCACTCGCATGATCCTCGAAAGCCGCTACCAGCCAGCTGTGTCTGCGGCACTCACCACCGCTTTTGGCCACCCTGTCCGGATGGGTTTCAGTATCGACCCATCCATTACAGCTCTCGATGAAGACGACGCGGACTTGGTGGCAGACGATGTGTACCAAGTGGCCGAAGAAACCCCTTTGCCAGAATCCAGTGTTGTAGAAGCTCAGCGTGATGATGCTTCTCGACTCAATTTGAAGTACACCTTTGAAACATTCGTTAAAGGTGCCACCAACCGATTCGCGGCAGCTGCTGCTGAGTCTGTCGCTGAAAAACCAGGCCAGTCATATAACCCGCTGTTTATTTACGGTGGTTCTGGTCTTGGTAAAACTCACTTGTTGCATGCGATCGGTAATTACACCCGAAAGCTTTATCCAGGTAAACGAGTTCGTTACGTATCTTCAGAAGAATTCACTAACGAATTCATTAATTCAATTCGTGATGACAAAGCTGCTAGTTTTCAGCGTAAATATAGGGATATTGACGTACTTCTCGTCGATGACATTCAGTTCTTGAGTGGCAAAGTGCAAACCCAGGAAGAGTTCTTCCATACTTTCAATACTTTGCATAATGCCAACAAGCAGATTGTTATTACGTCAGATCTCCAACCACGTCAGTTGCAAGATTTCGAAGAACGAATGCGTACTCGATTTGCATCTGGCTTTACCATCGACATTCAGCCACCTGACCTTGAAACTCGTATTGCGATTCTTCGTAAGAAAACTTTGCAAGAACGATTAAGTGTGCCGGCAGATGTGCTCGAATACATTGCCTCGAAAATTTCTTCCAATATTCGTGAATTGGAAGGTGCCCTTATTCGTGTCACCGCATGGGCAAACCTCAACCGTCAGCAACCAGATCTCGCAATGGCCGAAATGGTCTTGCGTGATTTGATTACCGACCAAGGTGGCACGGAAATCACAGCTTCCATCATCATGGAAGTAACTGCCACTTATTACGGCGTCACGATGGATGACCTTTGTGGGGCTTCTCGAGAAAAAGCCAACGTGATGGCTCGCCAGGTGGCTATGTATCTGTGCCGCGAACTCACTGACCTGTCGCTTCCCCGGATCGGCCAGTTGTTTGGAAATCGTGACCATACGACCGTGATGCACGCGGATCGAAAGATTCGTACCTTGATGAACGAGAAGAAATTGGTGTTTAACCAGGTTGCTGACCTCACTCATCGCATTCGAAGTCACTCTCGGTAAGGGTTTCTTCCTAGTTTGTGCGTGAGTTTTGGCCTTAAGTTTAGGTTTGCTCACTTTCCGTAATGTTGTCCCCAGTTGGGGAAACACTGTGGATAACTACTGGCACATGAGTCACATAAATCCCACACTTACCAGTGAATGTGGGTAAATCTGAATCACTTGTGGGCGGAGAAAAACGGCCGAATACATGTCCCCACCCCTGTGGGTGACACACCGCGATCTATGCACAGGTCATACACAGGGTGAATCGCCAAAAACCCTCACGAAAATCCGCCAAAATCCAGTTACCCACAGAATCCACAACACCTACTACTACGACTAAAAACAATAAATTAGATAAATCAATAACCACCACCCGCTGCCTGTGTGGATAGTGAATACAGAAGTTCTAGGGCGGGGTGACTATGTCTGTCCCTTCTGCCACGATTACCGCCTCAAAGGAGTAGTCGTGAAGATTCGAATTGATCGAGATGCACTCGCAGATGCAGTCACTTGGACGTCGCGTGCGTTGTCGAGTGCAAAAGCTGGCGGAAATATCGGTATCGGTATCGAAGCAAAAGGTGACTCCGTTGTCTTCACCGCATACGACCGCGACACCAGCGCTCGTGCGGAATATGAAGCAGTCGTTGAAGAAGCCGGTAGTTGTGTAGTTCCAGCTCGTCTTCTCAATGACATTACAAAAACTCTCCCATCCGCACCTGTTGTCATCACTCAAAACAACAACAATCTTGATGTTCAGTGCGGACGTTCTTCATTCAATCTTCCGACCATCACTGCTGGCGAATTTCCAAAGATGATTGAAGTACCAGATCTCATTGGTTCGATCACAGGTGAAGATCTTGCAACTGCAGTAGGACAAGTACATATCGCTGCAGAAACAAATGAAAGTCTTCCAAACCTCACCGGTATTCAGATCGAATTCCTTAAGGGTTTCATCACACTTGCTGCGACCGATCGTTACCGCCTAGCACTGCGTGATGTTTCATGGACACCAGCAGTCAACGATCCAGATACTTCAGTCTTAGTTCCAGCAAGTCGTCTCAATGACATTGCAAAAGGTTTGGCCGATGCCGCCAAAATCGAAATTTCACTTTCAAACACCGGTGAAAACAAACTCATTGGATTTAGTGGCAACGGCAAAAGCATCACAACTGCATTGCTTGGATATTCATTCCCGAAGTACCGCGACACTATTCCAGCACCCGGACCTATCACCGCGTATATCGAAACTGGTGCACTCAGTGCAGCATTGAAGCGTGTGCGCCTAGTCCTCGACGACCAACAAAAATATTACGTCGCGCTTGAACTCGGTGATGGTGAAGTTTCACTTATTACTCAAGGTGCAATGAACGGCGCGGCAAACGAAGCGATTGATGCCCAAGTTGATTCAACACTCGATGAAGCAGCACGTTTTGATCCAAATCGTTTCATCGACGGACTGTCTGCACTCAACGCTCCTTACGTCAAACTTTCCTTCATTAGCGCAGCTCGCCCATTGTTGATTACCGCAGCAAAGGAACCAGGTGTCGACATCGAGACCGGTTACAAATACTGGTTGATGCCAAAACCTGCAGCTAAGTAATGCATGTTTCACAACTAAACCTGTCAAACTTTCGTTCTTACGAATCATTAGAACTGAAATTCAATCCAGGCATCAATGTTTTAGTTGGCACCAACGGTCAAGGTAAAACCAATGTAGTTGAGGCGTTGGCATATCTAGCGAGTTTCAGTAGCCACCGGGTTGCTTCCGATGTGCCACTTATTAAGCAGAACACCAACCAAGCAAACGTCAAAGTTGAAGTTGATGATCAAGGTCGTAAAGTGAGCCTTGAAATTGAACTTAACCCGTCGAAAACAAATCGCGCCAAACTCAACGGCAGTCCAGTACCACGTACGCGTGAAATTCTTGGCGTGCTGCTTACAGTGATTTTCGCACCAGAAGATCTTGCTTTAGTAAAAGGCGATCCAGCTGAACGCCGGAAGTTCCTCGACGAAACTCTCACCATGCTGACGCCAAGTTTTGTTGGTGTGCGTAGTGACTTCGAAAAAATTCTTCGCCAACGTAATGCACTTTTAAAATCTGCATTCGGTGCAAACCGCGACGAGGTGCGTAGCACTCTAGATGTATGGGACGGGCAAATTGCTCGCATTGGCGCTGAGATTGTTTTCGAAAGAATCCAACTCGTCAATCGCCTTGCACCCATTGTTGAAGCGGATTACACGACAGTCTCACTTGATCGCGGACCTTTCAAAATTACATACAAGAGCTCTATTGATCTCGAACCAGATTCATCCATCAACGACATCGAAATGGCGATTTTGAATCAGCTAGCAGAGCGTCGAAAAGATGAATTGGATCGTGGTGTCACTCTTGTTGGCCCACATCGCGATGAACTTGAACTGGAGTTGCGTGGACTTCCGGTTCGCGGTTATGCAAGTCATGGCGAATCATGGTCGGGCGCACTCGCCTTAAAAATGGCCGTTTTTCATTTGTTGCGTGAAGTCTCACGTCACGGCGATCCCGTGTTGATTCTCGATGATGTTTTTGCCGAACTAGATGAAGTGCGTCGCGAACAACTTGTGAAACTCATCAACGAGTGTGAACAAACTTTTGTCACAGCTGCTGTTGCAAGTGATGTACCAACAGGTTTGAATGGAACTATGTTCAAAGTGGCTGACGGAGTTGTGGTTCGCTATGAGTGATTCCATTACGAAGATTGCCGTTGCGCGTTTCAAGAGGTTGAAGGCTTACCTTGAGGCGGCAGGTGTTGCTGGAACCGATTCACACGCACCTCTAAAACGAAGCAACATTTCAAGTCGCGATCCAAAACCACTCGGACTCGTCATTGAAGACTTTGTGACCGCCACCGAAATCAGTGCCCCACTCGCGGTGACCGGCCTGACCCAACAGTGGACAGCAATTGTGGGCGACGATGTGGCTCAACACGTTTCCATCGCACACTTTGACGAACCTTCTGGCCAATTGATCCTGCAAACGGACTCCACAGCCTGGGCTACTCAGCTTCGAATGTTGATTCCTGTGATTCAAACCCGAATTGACGAGGAAATTGGACCGAATGTGGTGCGAGAAATTGCAATTTCGGGCCCAAAGCCGCCAAGTTGGAAATTCGGACAACGTCGAGTTCCAGGTCGCGGACCCCGAGACACCTACGGGTAGTTCTCCGCAACCTCACGAAATCGACCCCAAATTGTGAGGGTACCTACCCCAACCGCTAGCAAACTGACGAGAGACCCTTTTTTGGGCGTATAAACGGATTTTCCCTCATTAAATTGGTACAATTCCGCTCGATTTCAGGCCGTTTCCCCCGGTCATCGTTTAGATGACAGGAAACGGCTTGTTCTGCGTGAGGAGCACGAGTGTCAGAGAAGCCGTCCTACGACGCCAGCGCCATCCAGGTCCTTGAAGGCCTCGATGCCGTTCGCAAACGTCCCGGCATGTACATCGGATCTACAGGTGAGCGCGGCTTGCACCACCTCGTATACGAAGTCGTGGACAACTCGGTCGACGAAGCTCTTGCAGGGTACTGCACCCATATCGAAGTCACGATCATGCAAGACGGCGCCCTTCGAGTTGTTGATGACGGCCGCGGTATGCCGGTTGATGAACATCCAACCGAAAAACGTCCTGCAGTTGAAGTCATTATGACAACACTGCACGCTGGTGGAAAGTTTGGCGGCGGTGGATACGCAGTGTCCGGTGGTTTGCATGGTGTGGGTGTCACTGTTGTTAACGCACTTTCACACAAACTCATTGTCGAAGTTAAACGACAAGGAAAAGTTTGGACGCAGTCGTATACCCAAGGTGATCCAGACGCGCCACTCAAATCAATCGGTGACACAAACGAAACTGGAACCACAGTGACGTTCTGGCCGAATGACAATATTTTTGAAACTGTTGATTTTGATTTTGCAACACTAAGTCGTCGTTTTCAAGAAATGGCTTTCTTGAATAAGAGTTTGAAAATTACTCTGACCGACGAACGTGTCACTGCACAGGATGTCGATGGCAATCCACATTCAGTGACATACAAGTACGACGGCGGTATCGCAGATTTTGTCGCGCACATCAACCAACCAAAAGGTTCATCGCACCCAAGTGTGATTTCTTTCGGTGCAGAAGATGACGAACGTGGCATTAGTGCGGAAATCGCTTTGCAATGGAATGAAACCTATACAGAATCTGTATACACATTCGCCAACACCATCAACACTATTGAGGGTGGAACTCACGAAGAAGGTTTCCGCACGGCACTCACTTCTCTTCTCAACAAATTCGCGCGCGAGTGGAATATTTTGAAAGAGAAAGATCCAAACCTCACCGGTGACGATGTGCGTGAAGGTTTGACCGCGATTGTCAGCGTGAAACTACTCGAACCACAGTATGAAGGTCAGACCAAAGCAAAGCTCGGTAACACTGAAGCGAAAACATACGTACAACGTGTGGTGAATGAAAACCTCGGCGCTTGGTTTGAAGCGAATCCATCCGAAGGCAAAGACATTGCGCGTAAATGTGTGAATGCAGCTTCCGCTCGTATTGCAGCACGAAAAGCTCGTGATTTAGCGCGCAACCGCAAAGGTTTACTCGGCGGCGGCGGTCTTCCAGGAAAGCTGGCAGATTGCTCGAGCAATGTGCCGGAAGAGTGTGAGTTGTTTATTGTGGAAGGTGACTCTGCAGGTGGTAGTGCCAAGCAAGGTCGCGATCCACGCACCCAAGCAATCCTTCCGATTCGCGGAAAGATTTTGAACGTCGAAAAAGCACGTATCGATCGCGTTCTTCAAAACACTGAAGTGCAAGCACTTATTAGTGCGCTCGGTACTGGTGTGCACGAAGAATTCGACATCAACAAATTGCGCTATCACAAAGTTGTGTTGATGGCCGACGCTGACGTTGATGGTCAACACATTCGCACACTTTTATTGACACTTCTTTTCCGTTTCATGAAACCACTTATTGAAGGCGGACATGTTTTCTTGGCACAGCCACCTTTGTACAAAGTGAAGTGGGGTCGCGAAGATTTCCAATATGCATATTCAGATCGTGAACGTGATGCACTGATTGCAGAAGGAGTTGCTGCCGGCAAGAAACTTCCAAAAGAAGAATCTGTGCAGCGCTACAAAGGTCTTGGTGAAATGAACCACGAAGAACTTCGCGTCACCACCATGGATACTGCGAATCGCGTATTGCTTCGCGTCACTCTCGACGATGCAGCACAAGCTGACAATTTGTTTAGCGTACTTATGGGTGAAGATGTTGAATCTCGCCGCAATTTCATCCAACGCAATGCGCGCGATGTGCGCTTCCTCGACATTTAAGAATCTGGAAAGGCATCTCACATGAGTGACGAACTAGAACCTGGCGCAATCGCGCACGGCCGCATCGAACCGGTCGATATCAATGTCGAAATGTCACGGTCCTATATGGATTACGCGATGTCAGTCATTGTCGCGCGTGCACTTCCAGATGTCCGCGATGGTTTGAAGCCGGTACATCGCCGCGTGCTTTACGCGATGTACGACGGTGGATTCCGCCCAGATAAGCAATACTCCAAGTGCGCCCGCGTTGTCGGTGAAGTCATGGGTACGTATCACCCACATGGTGACGGCGCGATCTATGACACCTTGGTGCGTTTGGCTCAAAGTTGGACCCTGCGCTACCCGCTCGTCCAAGGCCAAGGAAACTTCGGCTCTCCTGGTAACGACCCAGCCGCCGCGATGCGTTACACCGAATGCCGCATGGCACAGCTCGCGATGGAAATGGTGCGAGATATCGACGAGGAAACTGTCGATTTCACACCGAATTACGACGGTCGCACTCAAGAACCTCTTGTGTTGCCATCACGATTCCCGAATCTGCTTGTTAATGGTTCTGCAGGTATCGCGGTGGGTATGGCAACCAACATCCCGCCGCATAACCTTCGCGAAGTTGCCGAAGGTGTGACATGGGCGCTCGAAAATCCAAACGCAACCCGTGAAGATCTTCTTGCTGCTTTGATGGAACGAATCAAGGGACCAGATTTCCCAACAGGCGCATACATTGTCGGTCGTCGTGGAATCGAAGACGCCCAACGAACTGGTCGTGGCTCTGTCACGATGCGTGCAGTCGTGGAAATTGAAGAAGATTCACGCGGCCGCACCCAACTTGTTGTCACGGAACTTCCATACCAAGTAAACCCAGACAATCTTGCAGAACGTATTGCGGAGTTGGTGAACACCGGCAAAGTCACTGGTATCTCAGAACTTCGCGACGAATCATCAGGTCGCACAGGTATGCGAATGTGTATCGTGTTGAAGAAAGATGCTGTTGCAAAGGTTGTGTTGAACAACCTCTACCGTCACACCCAATTGCAAGACAACTTCGGTTGCAACATGCTCGCATTGGTCGATGGTGTGCCACGCACATTGTCTCTCGACGCTTTCGTCACCAACTGGATTTCACATCAGATTGAAGTAATTCAGCGTCGCACCCAATTCCGTAAACGCAAAGCGGAAGAGCGTGCACATATCTTGCGCGGTCTCCTCAAAGCAATTGATCGCATTGACGAAGTTATTGCATTGATTCGCAAGAGCCCATCTGCTGTAGACGCTCAAAGTGGATTGATGAAGCTGCTTGAGATTGATGAACTGCAATCACGCGCAATTCTTGACATGCAGTTACGTAAATTGGCTGCTCTTGAACGTCAAGAACTCCAAGACGAATACGACCACTTGATGACATTGATTGCCGAATACGATGCAATTTTGGCAAGTGATGAACGTCAGCGCACAATCGTCAAAGAAGAACTCGACGTCATTGTGGCAAAGCATGGCGACGAACGTCGTAGCCGCTTCATCGCTGATGAAGGCGAAATGCGTCATGAAGATTTGATCGCAGAACGCGATGTTGTTGTCACTTTAACTGCCGGTGGATATGTAAAACGCACTGATACTGCGTTGTACCGCCAACAGCGTCGCGGTGGTCGTGGTGTGAAGGGCGCAGCTCTTCGCCAGGACGATGTGGTGAATCACTTCTTTGTCACAACGACCCACCACCTAATTTTGTTCTTCACAAATAAAGGTCGCGTCTACAAAGCAAAGGCATATGAATTGCCTGAAGCCGGTCGCGATGCAAAGGGTCAACACGTAGCAAACGTGCTCTCCTTGCAAGGCGACGAACTTGTTACTCAGGTTCTAGCTCTGAAGGATTACGAAAGTGCTCCTTACCTCGTACTTGCAACGAAACAAGGCATGGTCAAGAAGACCCCACTCACGGAATACGACACCAACCGAACCGGTGGCTTGATTGCAATCAATCTTCGCGATGAAGATGAATTGATCAGTGCACAGCTCATCGGTGAAACTGATGACTTGTTGTTGGTGAGTCGCAAGGGTTATTCGGTTCGCTTCACTGCTGACGATGACACATTGCGTCCAATGGGTCGCGCCACTTCTGGCGTGATTGGTATGCGCTTCAAGTCCTCAGACGATCACACATTGTCGATGGATGTCGTAAAACCAGGCGCATTCGTTGTGACCGCTACTGATGGTGGTTTTGCAAAACGCACATCTGTCGATGAGTGGAACAGTAAGGGTCGCGGAACCCAAGGTGTTCGCGCAATGCGTCTAGTAGAAGAACGAGGCGGATTGGTCGGTGCGATGATTGCACTTGAAGAAGATCAAATTTTCGCCATCGCAAGCAACGGTGTTGTGATACGCACATCAGTTAGTGATATTCGCGCAACTGGTCGCGACACGATGGGTGTGCGATTGATGAACCTCGGTGATGAAGATGCACTCGTGAGCATTGCGCGCGCCGCAGAAAGTGAAGAAGAAGAAGACGTTGAAAGTGAAACCGGTGACGTTGTAGAAACAGCAGACACCACAGATGCACCTGAAGAAGGTGTATCAGAGTGAGCGAAACCGTTCATGCCAATCTGCGACTAACTCGCATTGAGCCGTGGTCTGCAATCAAGACAGGATTTTTGATTGCAGTGTCACTGGCGGTGACCATCATCGCTGCAACATTGATTTTCTATGTTGTGCTCAGTGGCATGGGCGTTTTCGACGCCATCGATCAACTCTTCGGCGACATCACAGGATCTGCAGCTGGGCTGACCGAAACTTTCACTCTGCCAGTTGTTTTCCTCGGCTCCCTGGTCACGGCTGGATTTGAAGTGGTCGTCACTACGGCGTTGGCAGGCATGTTTGCCTACATTTACAACCAAACCGTGCCATTCACACAGGGTCTCGAACTCACCTTGACCGAGGACCCCATCGACTAGGTCTCGCCCAGAAATGGGCGGGTTATGACCAACCCCACCGCGTGGGGTAACCTTCGCCACCGCTCACGCTGTGAGGAAAACGGGCCTATAGCTCAGGTGGTTAGAGCGCTTCCCTGATAAGGAAGAGGTCGGAGGTTCAAGTCCTCCTAGGCCCACGCAAGACCCAAGGAGGTTGCTATGAAGAAGTTATTCAACGTAGCGATTCTTGGTGCCATCGGGTACTCGGTGTTTCGGTTCTTCACAGGCCAGAAGCACGAAGAGGCTCTATGGCGTGAGGCAACTCGCGATCTAGACGTTCGCTAAAGTACGCCCGCCGGGGACTTAGCTCAATTGGTAGAGCACCTGCTTTGCAAGCAGGGGGTTAGGGGTTCGATTCCCCTAGTCTCCACAACACAAACCCGCCGCAAGGCGGGTTTTGTTTTACGCGAGTTAGTCTTCACAGATGAAGCAATACGCAGATGCATACAAACAAGCCACTGATGAATTTCTTTCTGTGGCCAACTCATTGTCGCCCGCAGATCTTGACCGCTCAGATGCGCAAGGGTGGAGTCCACGCCAAGTTATTCATCACATGGCAGACAGTGAAACTCAGTCTTATGCGCGATTGCGTCGACTCATTGCAGAACCTGGAACTGCCATTCAAGGTTATGACGAAGGTGCTTGGGCAGATAATGAAACGCTTGCGTATGCAACCGAAGACATTGCAGATTCAGTTGCCGTCATTATTGCCGTTCGACAGTCGTCATATTGGCTCATCTCTCGACTTACACAACCACAATTGACCAACACATGTGTACACTCTGAATCGGGTAATTACACAGTGCAGGATTGGTTGACCACGTACACGAAACATCCACACGATCACGCAAATCAAATCCGCGAAATCCTTGGATAAAGCTCTTTCCTGACACAATCCTGAACTTTTCGGGGATTTCTCCTACCTCCGAGACTTTAGGTTTCTCGCATGGAAACCACGCATGAATGCGCCGAGCGCGACACCAGTAATGACATTGTGATCAAACCGCAAGTGACACGTCGTCATTTTCTACGTCTCGCCGCGATGGGTCTAGCAGCTGTTGGTCTTTCTAGCCAGGCAGAAATCGCAATGGCTGCGAGCACCAAAGTCAAAGCTGGCAAAGCATCAGATATTTCCGTCAAAGGTGCGCGTGCGTACACACTGAATGGCCAATACATCATCGTTACCCAACCAAAGGCTGGTACATACAAAGCTTTCAGTGGAATCTGCACCCACCAAACTACAAAAGTAGATTCATTAAACGGCACCAATCTTGTATGTCGCCGACATAACGGATACTTCGATACAACAACTGGTGCAGCAAAAGGCGGTCCAGTATCACGTGGTTTGACGAGTTATCCAGTCACGATCACTAGTGGCTATCTCTACGTCACAATTTAGGGCGCATTCTTCGCGCGTATAGTGCTCATATGTCGCACACAATGAGGAGTCCTTATTTCAAGGACTCTTTTCATTTTGATCTCGTTGCGGGAATATCGGTTGCGATCGTCGCTCTTCCATTGGCACTTGGCTTTGGAATAACTACTGGTTCCGGTGCCGCATCCGGACTTGCCACAGCAATTGTTGCTGGTTTTCTGGCAGCTGTACTTGGCGGATCTCGTTATCAAGTTAGTGGACCAACTGGTGCGATGACTGTGGTTTTAGTTCCGATTGTTGCGCAATATGGGCTTAGTTCTTTGTTGTATCTCGGCGTCGCAGCTGGCGCACTCATTGTTTTGCTTGGCCTCTTGCACCTCGGCAGATTCGTGGAACGCGTTCCGTGGATGGTGATGGAAGGTTTCACACTCGGAATTGCCATCATTATCGCGCTCCAACAATTGCCGCTGATATTCAACGTTTCCAAACCTCACGGTTCCGAAACCCTTCTTGTTGCGTTCAAAACCGTTCAACAGGCATTTAGTCACGACATCGCCTGGTCAAATATTTCAATTGCAGCTGCCACAGTTCTCATCAAAATCACCTGGACTAAATTCCGTCATCTCAATGAGGTGACAGCGAAAATTCCTGGAAGTGCGATTGCGGTTATTTCTATGTCACTTTTGGTACACGTTCTTTCGATTGATGTACCCAGTATTGGTGACATTCCTAATCCATTCACCACTCACATTTCATTCTCCTGGCCTGGCATTCCTGTATCAGGTTTTACTTACGCTGCATTTTCGATAGCTGCCTTGGGTGCGATTGAGTCTCTATTGAGTGCACGTGTTGCTGACTCGATGGCGCACCGCATGTATCAAACACAAGATAAACATGATCCAAATCGTGAACTCATTGGGCAAGGAATAGCCACTATTGGTTCGGCTCTTGTAGGCGGTTTACCCGCTACCGGCGCAATTGCTCGTACGAGCGTCAATGTTCATGCAGGAGCCCGAACAAAATGGTCCTCTGCAATTCATTCGATTGCATTGCTTTTGATGGCACTTGTGTTCGGACACATTGTGGGAGAAATCCCAGTCGCCGTCATCGCAGGTGTTCTTGTCGGCACTTCGTTGCGCATTGCTAATCCCACGTCAGTTCGGGAATACTTGCAGACTACAAATATCGAACGAATCACGTATGTTGCGACGGCAATCTCGGTAGTTGCGATTGATCTGATTTGGGGAACGATTATCGGTATATGTGTCCATGAACTCTTAAGAAAGTATTCAAAACATGAGTGATGACATTTTGAGCTGGCGGGAAATTCTGCTCAAGGGTCACCGCACTTTCCCCCATGTTTCATGGGCCGCTACTTCACGTTGGAAACCACAATTCAGCACGCTGCTCGTCTTATGGTCGGGCCTCGCATTATTCGGACTTGCCGAAGGAATGTTTGTTGCCGCTGGCATTGGAAATTCACCATGGGTGGTTTTTTCTCAAGGCCTCACCATCAGGACAGGCGTAGACATTGGATGGACAACATTTTGGACCAGTGCTGTCGTTCTGCTTGCGTGGATTCCGCTACGACAAAAACCAGGCCTTGGCACCATCTCAAACATGATCATCATTGCGGCAGTTCTTGAAATAACCGTGAGAGTACTTCCTCCTTCAACATCTCTCGCCCAAAGCATCGTGATGGTTTTGGGTGCAGTGTTGATGTGCGGTCTCGCATCGGCTTTATATCTCACCACACGATTGGGACCAGGTCCACGTGATGGTTTGATGGCGGCAATTCATGACCGCACCGGAATTCGCGTAAGTCGCGTGCGACTCATGATTGAAATAGTCGTCTTGACTATTGGCTGGCTGCTTGGCGGCACTGTTGGCCTCGGAACCATTGTTTTTGCAGGTGGAATTGGCCGTTCTATAGCTTTGTGGCTCGGGATTGTTTCTCGATTGGCGCCTCACCCTGACTCTACGAGAGAATGAAACTCCTCAAGCAAAGGACATTATGAGCACCGCAACTATCCATACAAATCATGGCGATATTGTCATTAATCTGTTTCCACTTCATGCGCCGAAAACTGTCGCAAACTTTGTTGGACTCGCAGATGGCAGCAAAGACTGGAACGATCCACGTACCGGTAAAAAAGGTGAAGGCGCACTCTATGTTGATGTGCCATTTCACCGAGTGATTCCAGATTTTATGATTCAAGGTGGAGACCCAACAGGCACTGGTATGGGTGGACCAGGTTACAACTTTGCAGACGAACCACATCCGGAACTTGTTTTTGATAAGCCATACATTCTTGCGATGGCAAACGCTGGACCGAACACCAATGGTTCACAGTTCTTCATCACGGTTGCACCAACTGGTTGGTTGAATTTTAAGCACACCATTTTTGGTGAAGTTGCAGATCAACCATCACGTGATGTTGTCGACAAGATTGCTGCTGTTCCAACCGGACATCAAGATCGTCCAGTTTCACCAGTAATTATTTCTTCAATCTCTATTGCTTAATGTCTGAACAAACTTTGCCTACATGTGCATGGCATCCCAGTCGAGTTACTGGGGTGTCATGCACACGTTGCAATAGACCTATTTGCCCAGAGTGCATGGTTTCAGCGTCAGTAGGTTTTCAATGCAAGTCGTGTGTCAATGAAGGTCGCGCAACAGTCCGCAAAGTGAAATCGGTTGAAGCCACTTTCACTCGCATCATTATTGGCATGTGCATCGGTGTGTTTGGTTATTCAACACTTCTCGGCCAAGACTTCACTTTGCAATACGGTCTTGCTGGAATCGCCATCACGGACGGTGGTGAGTACTACCGATTCTTCACCTCCATGTTTTTGCATGCAGGGATTTTTCACATCATGTTCAACATGTTGGTGTTGTGGCAACTCGGCAATATCATCGAACCACGAATTGGCACTCCACGTTTCGCGGCTCTCTACTTAGTGAGCGGTCTCGGAGCTGGTATTGCCTCGATCATGCTCAACGATCCGTACACAGTGTCGGTGGGAGCATCGGGAGCCATTTTCGGCTTGATGGGTGCCTTTTGGGTGTTTACTCGTCGATGGCATGTGAACAACAGCCAAGTGACGTCACTGATTGCTATCAACTTGATTTTGGGATTTGTTCTTCCCGGGGTGGATTGGCATGCCCATGTCGGCGGCCTAGTCGCGGGCGCGGTCGTGGCCGCACTCTTGCCTCGGCGATAACCGAGTTATCCACAGACTTTTCCCCAATTGGGGATGAATTACATGCGTGTAATTAGCGCCAGCGCGTAGAAACGATAAAGCCGGCAGCCATCAATCCAAAACCAATGCCAATGTTGACGATGCCTGAAAGGTTCTTCATCACTGGAATCTGGTCGTGGGCGATGTAGAAAGCCACGATGTAGAGGACGCCGAGAATCAGCAAAGTGACCATAAGAGGAGCGATCCAACGAGGGGAATCGAGATTCACAGGTTCACGAGAGACGGAAACAGGTGTGTAATCGTCGTTCTTGCGCTTACGTGATACTGGCATGTGAGCCCTCCAAACTGGTTGGCAAAGCCTACGGGACAGGGCCCTCAAAACGGAATCGGGGAGAATGTGCCCGTGGCTTCCAAGATTCTGGTGATCGATAACTACGACTCGTTCGTATTCAACATCGTTCAATACCTCGCGCAGCTTGGTGCCGACGTGACAGTCAAGCGAAATGACGAAGTCGGCGTCGAATTTGCAGACGGCTTTGACGGTGTGCTTTTGTCACCTGGTCCTGGCACTCCACACGATGCAGGTATCTGTATCGAAATGGTGCGTTATTGCGCAAAGCACAACATTCCACTCTTTGGCGTGTGCCTAGGACATCAAGCGATTGCAGAAGCGTATGGCGCAGTTGTCAGTCGCGCACCAGAACTGTTGCACGGAAAAACTTCTGAAGTTTTCCATGAAGGTACAAGTGTGATGTCGTCATTGCGTCAAGGATTTATTGCAACGCGATATCACTCACTTGCAGTTGAGTTACCAACCATTCCAGATGAATTTGTTGTCACCGCAAAAACTGAGAGTGGCGTCGTAATGGGTATGCGCCACAAAGATCTCAACATTGAAGGTGTGCAGTTCCATCCAGAGTCAGTACTTACTGAAGGTGGGCACCGCATGCTTGCAGAGTGGTTACACACCTGCGGTGATCAAAACGCAATCACACTTTCCGCAGGACTTGCACCTGTTGTTGGAAAAATCGGTTAATTACGAATTAGTTGGGTCTGGAGTCAAACTCGATACAAGGAGTGTGACAGTAGATCCAGAATCCGCAGGAGTGTCTGCAATCGGCGTCTGTGACAAAACTGTTCCTGGCGATACTGAATCGTCAACGGTGTAACTCACACCGACAACAAAGCCTGCATCAGACAACAAAGCTCGCGCAGCATCTTCAGTTTGTCCCACAACATTTGGCACATTCAACTTGCCACTGCTCACAACAATGTTGACGAACGTTCCAGCATCGACGTACGTACCCGCTACTGGATCGCTACGCAACACAGTTCCACTCGGAAGATCACTATCTTCATAGGTGACACCTCCGAGTTTGAGATTCACATTTGCGAGTGCTGCGCGGACATCGTCGGTAGAGATGAAGTTGACCAATGTAGGCACCGGAACCTGATTTTTACCCTTAGAAATCACAATATTGATAGCCGTTCCACGATCCACCATGCCGCCGGCACCTGGATTTTGGCTGATAATTGTGTTGACTTCAAAACTCGGATTCTCTTCCGGAGTTTGTTCACCTAAAGATAGACCAAGATTGTTGAGCGCAGTTGTTGCTTCAGGAATTGTCATTCGAGACAAGTCGGGCACAGCAACTTGTGCAACAGGGGCGGGTTTCAACAGAAAAACAATCAGCAGAATCGCACCGATGATGAGAGCACCAACGCCCGTTCCAGCAGCAACCATGGTCTTTGTGTTTGGTTTCTTTGTAGGAGCCATCACGTCTGTATTACCTCGATTAACTACAGGAATCTGTCTGGTGGATTCGAAATCTTCATCTTCATGAAAATGTGGGTTTGGTCCAGTTGGTTGACCTGCCAACAAGCGTTCGATATCAAGTCGCATATCTGCGGCACTCGGATAACGATCGCTTGGAGCTTTTGCTAGGCCACGCATCACCACAACATCGAACGCGAACGGCACGTCCGGATTGATGTGAGATGGCGGAACTGGTTTTTCTGAAACATGTTGGTAAGCGACTGAAACAGGTGAATCACCAACAAATGGTGGTTGGCCAGTCAACAATTCATACAACAGACATGTTGTGGAATAAATGTCACTGCGCGCGTCAACAATTTCGCCTTTAGCTTGCTCTGGACTGAGATATTGCGCAGTGCCCATCACAGCATTTGTGTGAGTCATGGTTGCGGATACATCAGCAAGCGCTCTTGCAATGCCGAAATCCATTACCTTGATATCTCCACCCGCAGTAATCATGATGTTTGCAGGTTTAATATCGCGATGAACAATTCCGTGACGGTGGCTGTAGTCGAGAGCTGAGAGCACACCACTTACGACATCAAGTGCGCGTTCTGGTGCAATCTTTTTCCCGCTACTTAAAACTTGGCGAAGAGTGACACCTTCGACACGTTCCATCACAATCCACGGAACCGTGACAGACGTCATGCCATGATGAAATTCATCTTCACCAGTGTCATAGACAGAAACAATGTTGGGGTGATTCAAACCAGCCGCAGACTGGGCTTCGCGGCGGAAACGACTGAGGAAAGCGGGGTCTCGAGCCAGTTCCGGACGGAGCACTTTGATGGCAACGGAACGACCAAGGCGCAGATCTGTGCCCACATGGACTTCAGCCATCCCGCCGTGTCCAATGACGTCGCCAAGCTGGTATCGACCACCAAGGGTTCGACCCACGTCGCTCATACCTACCCCTTTCGGAGGCTAATTGTGCCCGTTCGAGCTCATCTGCGCTCGAACAGCCGCACTACTCGAGGCAGCCCAAAACTGACTGGCTGCAGATAGTGGAGCGGCTCAACATGGCCTGAATGAGGTATTCGGCAGAAATCAAGTTATCTACCGCAACCCCATCGAGAAGATTCTGTTGGTCAATAAGTTTTAACACGGCGACGGGATAACCCGTTTCCTTATACATGTGCGAAAAATCGATAGGCCCGATTTGAACATCGAGACCACGATAAATCGCAAGGTGACCATGTGCAGATCCCACAAACCACTGTGAACCCAACCACTTAGCTCCAATCATGCTTGAGGCGAGCACAACAACCAATGCAGCCAGAGCAGCGAGCCACTTCTTACGGTTTCGAATCAAACGTCGACGAGGTCTGACATCTTCAACTCGTGCAGCGCCAACGAGAAATGGTTGTGTTTCAACAGCGTGTTCACCGTAATGACCAATCAACACCGTCACGTTGTCAGGTGCGCCAGCAGCAAGTGCATGGTCAAGCAATGTTGAACCTGCATAAGTTAGATCTTCGGCACTGAGTACTTCTGCAATATGCGCATCACTCATCACTCCAGACAAACCATCGCTGCATACAAGAAAGCGATCGCCAGGTGCAACAGAAATCTCTGCAACATCAAGTTCAACGTTGTGAATGCCATCAATGGCTCGCATCAAAAGATTCTTACGTGGATGATGCTCTGCTTCAGCGGCAGTGAGTTGTCCTTGTGCCACCAACATTTGAACGTAGGTGTGATCGGTTGTTACCTGGGTGAGTTGTTTGTCATGTAAAAGATAAATTCGACTGTCGCCGATATGTCCAATGGTGACACCATCTTCGCAAGCAACAACTGCAGAGAAAGTCGTTCCCATGCCGCGACGATCTGGATCATCTGCAATCAAGTCGCCAACATTTTGTTGTGCGAGTTCCACGCACTCGACGAGCCAGGCCCGCGCAGAGTGCATTTTTGAGGGTATTTCATTGATATTTGCAGCGATTGATTGGATGACACTGGCACTTGCAATCTCGCCGGCTGCATGTCCACCCATGCCATCTGCGACCGCAAGAACTCTCGAAGAAGCGATTCCCGCATCTTCATTTCCGGTGCGGATCATCCCGACGTGGCTTAAAGCAACTACTCGAAATCCGCGACTCATTTGGAATCCATCAACGCATTCTGAATTGCATGACGGTGTTGCCAATCTTGATATCAACGTCAGCTAATAGTTGTTTCTCGGTAACACGCTCACCGAGAATGAATGTGCCATTGGTTGAGTTCAAATCGCGAAGTACCGGTGGATTGCTCAAAATGATTTCGCAATGTCGGCGTGAAACTCCGTTGTCATCAACACGAATGTCAACATCAGTGCCACGACCAAATGTTGTTCGCTGAAGTGTGAGTGGATGGGACAAGCCATTGATAATCATGTGGAGTCCCTGGCGAACTACGGCAGCAGATACATCTGAAACTCTGTCACCGCTTAGATCGAGAGTTTCACCCACGATGCGAAACACTCCCGTAGGTAGCACTTCATCTTTGGCGAAATTAATTGAGATTCCACCGAGAGCTGCGTATTTATGTGCGTTGATGTGTTCTTTGACGAGGTTGATGAGCTCAGTTCGTAGTGGAGATTCAATGCCATGGAGTCGTTCGTAATCCGAGCTCGCTAAGTCGACACTGAATGCATTGTGAACCACAGTTTGTCCAATGCCAGCA
>JBEGON010000042.1:0-10839 GCA_041181965.1 Actinomycetota bacterium | reverse complement strand
AGAAATTTTCGGAGCATGCGAAACATCATCACCCGATTGAGCTACCGCTCGCACATCTCCGCTTTGCAACGAATCAAGAACGCTCACGACTAAACCCGAACCTACCTCTGCGATACGCGGCAAAAGAGAATCCGTCGTGTCATCAGGTTTAATTTCTACGGTACAGGTGCCGAATACCGGTCCAGTATCCATGCCACGATCTAGTTGAAAAACGCTTGCTCCAGTGATGCTTTCACCCATCATGATGGCACGTTGCACTGGCGCTGCTCCGCGATATTGCGGAAGTAAGGAGAAATGAAGATTTATCCAACCGCGAGGCAATACATCAAGAGTTGATTCTCTGAGTAGCTGCCCATAAGCAACCACGACCGCTATATCTGCGTTCAATTGCTTAATCACGTCATGAGCATCTGCACTGTTGATTGATGTAGGAGTGAAAACGGGAAGTCCATTTTCGCGAGCAAAACTTTGAACAGCACTTTCTTCGATCGCTCGACCACGTCCTGAAGGGGCAGGCGGTTGTGAAATAACTCCCACAACGTCGTGAGTTGACGCAAGCAGAGCACGTAAAGTTGGAATTGCCGCTGATGGAGTTCCAGCAAAGACAATGCGCACTAGCCAAGTCCTGGCGTAATTGAATGTGGAGACAATTTGATTCGTGGAGTTGGAGCTCCGAACCATTCTGATTCGCGAATGGCCTTCATGGCGGCTTTGCGCCCCTCGACATCGAGACGATCGATAAACACAATGCCGTCGAGGTGATCTGTCTCATGCTGAATTGCACGTGACAACAACTGAGAACCTTCGATGATGACAGGCTCTCCCCACATGTTCATACCTTTAGCGACAACACTCATCGCACGCTTGGTGTCAAAGGTGAGTTCAGGTAGCGAAAGGCAGCCTTCGGGGCCAAACTGTTCTTCGTCACTGAGGTCGAGGGACGGATTGATGAGATGGCCCACCACGTCGTCCACCCAATATGTGAAGACTCGAAGGCTCACACCGATTTGCGGAGCCGCTAGCCCGGCGCCTGGAGCGTCCAGCATAGTTTCGGTGAGATCCGCCACCAGTTGACGCAATTCTTTGTCGAAATCCACCACCGGCAGTGCAGGGGTGGTCAGAACTGGGTCGCCAAAGAGGCGAATGGGCTGAATCGACACGGAGCCGAGTCTAATCGGCGCACTCCAAAATTCTCTTTAGAAGAGCATTGCGGGATCTACATCAATCTCCATGCCAATGCTCCCCCGCGCCAACCAAGTTTTGATGGCGTTGGCTCGTATTGCTTTCGCGCTCAATTCAGCCTCTGCCCATGGTGTTGAGATCAACACTCTTTCACATTTTTCTTGACCGCGCTGAATAGCAACCGGTCCAAACACTTTGGCTGTGGGCGGCAGTGGAACATCGAATGAACTCCAAGTTCCTAGAGGTGCGTGAATCTCAATGACGTTGTTCGCTGGCAACATGCTCGCTGCCTTACGAATTGCAAGTTCCTTTGAAGCGAAACCGATAGTGTCGAGGGAAGTAAATGCAGAAATCACATGATGCGAATCGTCACCCGCAACAATCACGGTCCCAGTTTGTGGAGCGACAAGCGCCGCTACGTCACACCAACGATGGAAAGTATCTTCGTGCGCTGTCAAATACGAATACATCAACGTGGCATCCGCATCGAGAATTACTGCGGCCGAGTAATAGCCATCTTTTACAACTGGAGCTGCACCTGGAGTTGCGATAACAAGCGCAGGAGACAAATCAATTTCATCAAGAATGTTGTCCTTGCCTGAGGTGCGAATCACAGTGTCTGGAAAAGCTCTACCGAATTCTTCAGCTGTTCGCACTGCACCGAGTTGGCCGCTTCGAACTTCTGTCGATTGACACCACTGGCAACTGAAGATCGCCGTAACAGCGCCACAACGCGTGCATGACATAGGTCCACTTTGCTGTGCTCGCGACATAGGGCCTTCACACTGAGTGCATCGAACACTCTCACGACAGCGCGCGCAGGAAAGTCGAAGTTGATAACCACGGCGCGGAACCTGAATCAGAACCGGTCCCGTCTTCAAACCATCACGTATTGCAGTAAAAGCTTGACTCGGCAAACGCACTACTTTCGCAAGTGGATCGCGAGCCAAATCTTCCGCTGAAGTAGCGCGAATACGCGGCTGGTGCAAGCGAACATAATCACGATCTGGCACGACATCTATGACGTTGCCGGATTCAACTAAACGTTGCACTTCCGTCGTGCGCGAATGAGAAGCGATAAACAATTGACACGCAGCAGACTCACGACGCATCAGTGCAACTTCGCGAGCATTCCAGGCAGGGTTGCGTAGTTCTGAATATGAATTATCTGTGTCATCCAACACGACAATCACGCCAAGGCTAGAAATTGGCGCTAAAACCGCTGCGCGCGTTCCGATGACTAGGGATACTTCCCCACGCAAAACTCGGAGGAAGTTTCGATAACGCGGACCAGGGCCATCTTCGCTCGACAGAACTGCGACAGCATCCTTGGGCACATGCATGAGTACCAGCTTGTGCAATCGCTTCAAACTTTTCAGATCGGGAACCAAAATCAATGCAACTTTATTTCGACGAATTGCCGTGACGGCAACGTCGAGTCCCAACTTCTGAAGATCATCACCGGGTGCTGCAACTAGTGCAGCCGAGAATTGGGAATGTGCCGCTAGCCCTTCAAAAACTCCAGGCGAATAGTGATTCCACGCTTCACTCGATGCGTAACCTGAAAGATCGACAGCAGAAGGCATTGGGAGTTGAGCAAAAACAGATTCTTCAGTTTTCGCATGACGCGGAGGGATGGAAGCCTTGATGACATCGACCCAGGAACCAATCCAACGTTGCGAAATGGATTTTGTGAGAGCCGCAACCTCAGGGGTCAACACTGGCTGATCGCACAGAACATCATAAATCGGAGAAATTCGATCCTTATGTGGGCTGTCGTTCGTGATATCGACAACATAGGCAATCAATTTGCGTCCATGGAAAATCACACGTACTCGGGAGCCTACAAAGACGCGAGAAGAAAATTCTTCGGGAATTGCATAGGTGAAGGGATGGTCAAGATGCAGCGGCGCTACATCCACAATCACCTGTGCGAATTTCATAGGTGCAGTGTGCCTGAAGGGGCTGACCTGAACGAACTAACCCTTAACAGCGCGACTAAGTGCATCTGCGCGGTCAACACGTTCCCATGTGAAGGTTGAATGCGCTGCTGCCACTTCCCAAGGCTTACCTGGTTCGAGACGATTGAACTTCACATTCTCGCGTCCAAAATGACCGTATGCGGAAGTCGCGCGGTATCGAACAACGCTGGTGTCCAGCAACTGCAAATCGCGAATGATTGCCGCTGGCCGCAAATCAAATACAGCTTTCACAGCATCTTGAATCTGCTCATCAGGAACTACACCAGTACCGAAAGTTTCTACAAAGAGGCCTACTGGATGTGCTTTGCCGATTGCGTAAGCAACCTGAACCTCGCAGCGTTTGGCAAGTCCGGCAGCAACAACATTTTTCGCAACCCAACGCATTGCGTAAGCCGCTGAACGGTCAACCTTCGATGGATCTTTTCCAGAGAATGCGCCACCACCGTGACGCGCCATTCCGCCGTAGGTATCAACAATGATTTTGCGACCTGTCAGACCTGCGTCACCCATTGGACCGCCAACAACAAATCGTCCTGTTGGATTAATCAAGGTACGAACATTGTCATGCTGAATGTCTGCTGCAATATCGCGCGCAAGAACTGCATCAACCACGTGCTTCTTGATGTCTGGAATTAATGTTTTGTCGAGATCCACATCTTCTGCGTGTTGGCTAGAAATAACGATTGTGTCGAGACGCACTGCCTTGTCACCGACATATTCGATCGTGACCTGCGTCTTGCCGTCTGCTCGAAGGTACGGAAGAACTCCACTCTTGCGAACCGCGGTGAGTTCCTCAGCGAGCGTGTGTGACAAAGCGATAGGAAGCGGCATCAGTTGCGGGGTGTCATCACAGGCATAACCGAACATCAAACCTTGGTCGCCAGCACCTTGCGCATCGAGCGGGTCAGCGGAGTTTTCGGTGCGAGTTTCAAATGCATCATCAACGCCTTGTGCGATATCAGATGACTGTTTGCCAATGGAAACCTGAATGCCACAAGAGTTGCCATCAAAGCCTTTGACCGACGAGTCATAGCCAATGTCGAGCACAACGTTGCGCACAATCTGCATAACGTCGGCAAATCCATTGGTGGTTACTTCGCCGGCGACATGAACTTGGCCTGTTGTGAGGAGGGTTTCGACCGCAACGCGACTCTTGGCGTCTTGACCGAGCAAATCATCGAGAATCGCATCGGAAATCTGATCCGCCATCTTGTCTGGGTGACCCTCAGTTACGGACTCAGAAGTAAACAATCGAGATGACATAAAACCCTCCTAATAACCGCGCGGAGTGTAAGTCAGGAGCGTGGGCTCGTGCGTAACCAACGCGAAATGACCACATCGCAAACAGTTACTGCAATTTTGGCCTTGGAAGCCGTTGGCACTTCAAAAGGTTTTTCGTCAAGCTGGAAGATGGTGACTGCATTGTCTGGACGACCAAAAGCCCGCCCTTCAGACACATCGTTCATCACCAAAATGTCACAGCCCTTGTCTGCCAGCTTTTTGGTTGCGAACTCAACAGGTGTTGAGTTCGCGTCACCAGTTTCAGCAGCAAATCCAACAATGACCTGGTCTGCCTTGGTTCGAGATGCGACAAGAGATTTCAACAAATCTGGATTGAGTTCCAACTCAATCTTTGGCGTTGCATTGCCTGATTTCTTCAGCTTGGTATCAGATGCATGCACCGGACGGAAGTCTGCAACAGCAGCCGTCATGATGATGGCATCTGCTGAGTGAGCAACTTCATTAAGTGTCTTTTGCATATCCAGCGCAGATGACACATGCACCACATCGACACCTGCAGGATCTGGAAGCGAAACGTTTGCACTGATGAGCGTGACCCGTGCACCACGAGCTGCGGCAACGCTTGCCAATGCATAACCTTGTAGACCACTCGAACGATTTCCAATGTAACGAACAGGATCAATCGGTTCGCGGGTACCACCGGCAGTAACAACGACATGCTTGTCCGCCATATCTGGCGTGTTCTTGCCTGTTTCAAGCACAGTCGTAACTGCAATCGCAATTTGTGATGGATCTGGAAGTCGACCTTTTCCTGTGTCAGGACCAGTGAGACGTCCAGTCGCAGGTTCCAACACCACAATGCCGCGACGACGCAAAGTTGCAACATTGTCGACGGTCGCGTAGTTATTCCACATTTCAGTATGCATTGCAGGTGCGAAAATCACAGGACAGGTTGCGGTCAACAGCGTGGCCGTCAACAAGTCATCAGCACGACCATGAGTTGCGCGCGCCATGAAGTCTGCAGTTGCTGGCACCACAACCATGGCGTCAGCTTTACGAGCAAGAGTCACGTGCGGAACATCGTGAGTATCTGCCCAAATATCTGTGTGAACTGGATTACCAGAAAGGGCCGCGAAGCTAGCTTCACCAACAAAACGCAACGCGCTCAAAGTTGGGATGACATGAACGTCGATGCCAGCTTCACTGAGCAAGCGAATAACTTCAAGAGATTTATAGGCCGCGATTCCACCTGTAACGCCGACAATGACAGTCGGCTTGGCGGTGACGCCAGCCATGAAAGCCTCGGCTTAGTTCTCGTCGGTGCGCTTGAAGTTGAGCAAACCAGCTTCGATTTCGCGAAGAGCAATCGACATTGGCTTCTCAGTGCGCTCGGCAGGAAGAAGAGGACCAGTGTTCTCGAATGAACCTGAATCCAATTGGCCGTAGTAAGCATTGATTTCGCGTGCGCGCTTGGCTGCGTAGATCACCAATTGGTAGCGGGTACCAGCGGTCTCGATGAGTTCATCGATCGGTGGGTTGGTGATGCCTTCTGGGCGGGCGGTGCTGCCGGACATTAGACCTCGCAAAATCAGGAAGTTGAGCGCGCGAAGTCTAGCAACTCTGAGGCAGTGCGCTCGACGTCATGATTTGTGAGGGATTTATCGAATTCTTGCTCCGCGGCCAACTCAATTTTGGCCACGGCGAGCCGACGTTCGATGACCTCAGGAGTCTCTGTGCCGCGCCCCGTCAAACGGTTAACGAGCTCTTCCCAAGAAGGAGGTTTCAGAAAAACAAGTTTGGCCTCGGGGAAACGAGAGCGGATCTGGCGTGCTCCTTGAAGTTCGATTTCCAAGAGTACGTGAGTACCTTGAGAGAGCTTTTCTTCGACAGCGACAGCTGGGGTGCCATACATATTGCCAGCGAACTCTGCCCATTCAAGCATGTCCCCTGAAGCAATTGTTTGTTCGAATTCATCACGTGTGACAAAGAAATATTCGACACCGTGCGTTTCATTGGGACGTTGTTCGCGAGTTGTCATCGAAACAGAAACCCACAACTCGTCATGTGTTGATTTCACTTGCTTAACAACTGTGGACTTGCCAACGCCGCTAGGACCTGACAACACAATCAATGTTCCGCGATTCATAAAAGTGATGCACCAATTTCACGAGCGGCGTGTGCAACATCGGCAGCGCCAGTTATCGGACGTCCAATAACAACAAGATTTGCACCATCAGCAATCGCTTGTTGCGGAGTTGCAACACGAGCTTGATCGCCAGCATCTGCACCAATAGGGCGAACACCTGGTGTGATGAGTGTGATGTCGGCAGGAACTACGGCTCGCACTGCTGCAACCTCCATCGGAGAGCACACGATTGCGCGCGCACCTGCATCAACAGAAAGCTTGGCCAAACGCGTGACAGCCTCGATCGGTTCACCAACGTAGCCAATCGCTTTCAGGTCTTCTGGAGTTAGAGAAGTAAGAATGGTGACTGCGGTGATGCGAGTCTGTGGCAGCGCCTCTGCAGCTGCGGAAATCATCGCCGATCCTCCGCTTGCATGAACAGTCAAAAAATCTGGTGCAAATCGCGCAACGCTTCGAGCAGCGCCTGCAACAGTATTCGGGATGTCATGAAGTTTCAGATCGAGAAAAAGTCGTGCATCGGTGTTCTTCACCATCGCAATCGCATCTGCACCATCGCGTAAGTAGGTTTCAAGTCCGACTTTCAACGTATCGACAAAAGGTGCGGTAGCACTCGCCCACTTGGTCGCAACCTCGAGATTTGGTGCATCGAGAGCGACTGCGATTGGTGCCTTCATTGCGCCTCCACCTGATGTGCAATACCTGATACTTCGGCAATGTTATTGAATCCTTTGGATTCCAATATTTGCGCAATCTCATTTTGAATGCGCATTGGCGCACTTGGATCACCGAATACTGCGGTGCCCACGCTTACGGCATGTGCACCAGCGGCGATAAATTCGACAGCATCCGCGCCGCTGCGAATTCCACCCATGCCAAGGATTGGGAAGTCTGGAAGAGCGGCACGGATTTGGAAGACAGCACGTACCGCAACTGGACGGATGGCCGGACCAGACAAGCCTCCAGTGCGTCCACCAAGAACTGGCTTCAGGGTCTTTTGATCAATCACCATGCCGAGGACAGTGTTGATGACAGAAACTCCGTTAGCTCCAGCTTCGCGAACTACCTTTGCAATTTCCACAATGTCGGTGACGTCGGGAGAAAGTTTTGCGAGCAATGGCATATCAGGTTTTACATTGCGTCGCACTGTCGCCACAACATCGGATGCCGGCCCTGGTGAACATGCAAACACAAGTCCACGATTAGCAACATTTGGACACGAAATATTGATTTCAATGCCTGCAACAGCTGGATGATTGGAGAGGCGATTTGCAAGGTAGCCAAACTCTTCAACATTGTTGCCAGCAATCGACACAATTGTTGTTGCACCGCGCTCTTGCAACCAGGCCAAATCCTTCTCAATAAACGAGTCGATACCTGGACCTTGCAGACCAATTGAATTCAACATTCCAGATGGAGTTTCTGCCATGCGTGGAGTTGGACGACCGCTTCGCGCATTGCGCATAATTGATTTGGTGACGATGCCGCCGATTGCAGTGATGTCGAAGAATTGATCGAGTTCTTTTCCGGCTGCTGCACAACCACTTGCAGTCAATACGGGGCCCTTGAGCTCAATGCCTGCGAGATTTGTCGAAAGATCGAAAGTCATCAGTGGCCACCCGTTTCTGGTGCACCGACACAGTCGGCTGGAACAGTTCCCACATCGCTCCAGCGAACGCGATCACCGCGGAAAACCGGACCATCAGTGCACGAACGCACCATGCGAGTTAAACCATCATCACCAATAACTGGCAGAACGCAGGTCATACATACGCCGATGCCACATGCCATCGACTCTTCAACTGCACATTGGGCAACAGCCCCAAACTTCGTGGAGATATCGGAGACCGACTGCAACATTGGCATAGGTCCGCACGCGTACACCGCCGAGATATCACCTTTTGTCATCATCGATGGCATCACATCAGAAACACGACCGTGTGTGCCAGCACTTCCATCGTCTGTGGTAATTTCAAAATAGCGAGCAATGCGTTTTGCATTCAACACGTCAAAGAGTTTCGACTCAGTGCCAGCTCCGAAAATCATGTCGACCTGACATCCACGTGCAATCAATTCTTCGGCCAAATACACCATCGGTGCTGAGCCATAACCGCCAGCAATCAACAAACAATTCACAGGTTCCCGCGGTAGTGCAAAAGGCTTACCTAGTGGAGCAACGATGTCGATCTCAGCACCCGATTGTTGATTCACCAACCACTCGGTACCGGGGCCATGAGGAGAAACAACAAGTTCCAAACTTGAACCACGTGCAGTAACCTCATTCGCACGATGAATCGAGAAAGCACGTCGCAGAACCATCGGTGTGTTTGCACCACCGACAGCAACTGCAGCGAAATGACCTGGGCGAACACCATCAGCAAGACCATCACCAATGAAGGTGAGATGGTGATAGCCGCCCACCTTTCGATTGGTGAGCAACGTGGCTTTGACTTGATTCGCCATGACTACTTCTTTCCAGCCCTACGTGCAGACTCAATGCGGTGAGCGTATTCCTGCAAGGAATGCACGGTCATTTCGCGCTGCAAGCTTGATTCCATACCTTGCACAGTGGCCGCAAGACCTTGCACCGTCGTAATGGAAGGAACCCCACGCAAAACTGCAGCGGTGCGGATTTCGTAGCCGTCTTGACGCGACCCAGTGCCATGCGGAGTGTTGATCACCAAATCCACTTCGCGATCGAGAATCATCTGAACGATGGTCTTCTCCCCTGCGGGACCTACACCTTGCGACTGTTTGCGAACAACACTTGCTTCGACACCGTTACGGCGAAGAATGTCTGCCGTACCTTCAGTTGCGCACACAGTGAATCCAAGATCCACGAGTTTCTTAACAGGAAAAATCATTGCTCGTTTATCGCGGTCAGCGATACTGACAAATGCAGTTCCCTTCAAAGGCAAACCAGTGCTTGATGAACCCAGCTGTGACTTAGCGAAGGCAACGCCGAACGTGTCATCGATACCCATGACTTCGCCTGTTGACTTCATTTCGGGGCCAAGCACGGTGTCGACACCATGGAAACGACCAAACGGAAGCACTGCTTCCTTTACTGCAATCGGTGCACCTGGAAGTGAGTCTGCTCCGTCGCCATCGGCAGGAAGCATTCCGTTCTTGCGCAAGTCCGCAATGGTTTCTCCCATAGCGATACGTGCGGCAGCTTTTGCAAGTTGAACAGCGGTTGCCTTCGAAGTGAATGGGACGGTGCGACTTGCACGCGGATTTGCTTCGAGAACATAAAGCACATCAGCAGCGAGTGCGAACTGGATGTTAATCAAACCAAGCACCCCAACTCCGCGAGCAATAGCCTCGGTGCTACGACGGATGCGATCAATTTCGGCTTTACCCAAAGTTATTGGCGGCAACGCACATGCACTGTCGCCTGAGTGAATTCCCGCTTCTTCGATGTGCTCCATCACTCCACCGAGGAAGAGTTCATTTCCGTCGAACAATGCATCGACGTCAATTTCGAGAGCATCATCAAGGAATCGATCCACCAAAACTGGGCGACCAGGTTCAATCTGGGTCGCCTTGTTGAGGTAGGTCTCCAATGCGGTTTCGTCATACACAATTTCCATGCCACGACCGCCAAGCACATAACTTGGTCGTACGAGTACCGGGTAACCGATAGTTGCCGCAATTTTCTTTGCTTCTTCAAACGAAGTTGCCATGCCATATTTCGGAGCAGGCAATCCAGCGTCTATCAATACTTGGCCGAAAGCTCCTCGGTCTTCAGCTGCGTGAATCGCTTCTGGAGTTGTACCAAGAATTGGCACACCAGCATCTTTAAGATCCTGTGCCAGACTCAATGGAGTTTGGCCACCGAGCTGGCAAATCACACCGAGCACTGGACCCGCTTGGCGTTCTGCATGAATAACTTCGAGAACGTCTTCCAAAGTAAGCGGTTCAAAGTACAAGCGATCAGAAGTGTCATAGTCGGTGGAAACGGTTTCAGGATTGCAATTAACCATGACAGTTTCATAACCTGCATCACGCAAGGTCATTGCTGCATGCACACACGAGTAGTCGAACTCGATGCCCTGACCAATGCGATTTGGACCACTGCCCAAAATGATGACTGCTGGCTTAGTGCGTGGCACTACTTCCGTTTCGAAGTCGTATGACGAATAGTGGTAAGGCGTTGTTGCCGCGAATTCAGCAGCGCACGTATCCACGGTCTTGTACACAGGGCGAACATTCAGAGATTCACGAAGTGAACGAATCTCTGCAGTCGATTCTCCTCGCAATTGTGCAATTTGCGCATCAGAAAAGCCG
>JBEGON010000041.1:0-3426 GCA_041181965.1 Actinomycetota bacterium | reverse complement strand
AATCACAGCACTTCCAACAGCAAGTGCAACTCCATCAGCAAGTGCAACACCGACGAAAAGTGGTGTCAAATGAGAGGTTGGCGCAGTTTTGCTACAGCAGTGATTTTGGTGCTGTTTGCTGTTATCGAAAACACGTGGTTGAGCATGTTGTCGCTACCAGGTGCGGTACCGCCCATCACCTTGGTCGCAGTCTTTGGTTATTCGTTACGCCGAACTCCAGTAAATGCGGCGCTCATGGGATTTTTCGCAGGCTCAGTTATTGACTTGATGCCACCAAGTACGAGTCCACTTGGCATTTCGGCATTCGCGTTCACTGCAATCGCCTTCAGTGCGAGTCTGGCCCGGCCGTTTTTTGAAGGTTCGGTTTTGACGCCACTGCTTGGTGCCTCAACTGCCGCAGTCGCTTCGCTCTTGTTGCGCATCGTTTTGTCAGTTGCAGTGGGTGCGAATCAAAGTGTTCTTGCTGGCTTTATCGTCACTTTCTTTACCTCAGCCCTGTATGCGGCAATGTTGGCAAGCTTTGTTTTGCCATTCACGCACCTGCTCGATCGAATCATCGCCCCTCGTGTCCAACCAAGCATCTACAGGTAAGCGATGTCTGACTTAACCAACCACCGATTGTTTATTCTGCGAGTGCTGGTTCTCTCACTCTTTGTGGCGCTTCTCGGTCGGCTATTCACAATGCAGATTGTGAACGGCGAGGAATATCAAAACCTGGCGGCCGATGCGGGACATCGCGAAATCGTGGTCCCGGCTACGCGCGGATTGATCTTGGATTCTGCAGGGCGCGTGGTTTTGGGCAACCGAATGACTCCGGTGGTTTCAATCTCAGGCCGAGTCCTTGCACAAATGGATGATGGTGGCGAATCGGTGCTGGCCAAGCTTGCGCCGTTGTTGAACACCACTGTGAAGAAACTTCGAGCTCAAATCTCTATTTGTGGAACGGAAGGTGCTGCAAAGGCGCCGGTGTGTTGGAACGGTTCTCCCTACCAACCGATTCCAGTTGCCACTGACGTTTCAGTGGACACCATGGTGCGCATCATGGAAAGAAACACAGAATTTCCGGGCGTATCTGCTGTTGTGCAATCTGTACGTGATGTGCCAGCTCCGTTAGGCGTAAATCTTGCACACGTACTTGGTTATCTCGGTCCAGTAAACGACGAGGAACTGGCGGCGCGCAAAGGTACCGACCAAGAACTTCAACGCACTGACTTGATTGGTCGAGCTGGTTTGGAAGCGCAATACGACGATGTGCTCCGTGGAACCCCTGGACTCACGACTCTTTCGATTGATCGCAATATGGCGATTCTCGGCACACTCAACAAAACAGATCCTGCTCCAGGTTCCTACTTGATTATGACAATAGATAGTGGACTTCAAACTGTTGTTGAGAACGAAGTCAAGAATGCTTTCGATCGAGCACGAGCCAACGGACATCCTGCCGATGGTGCCGCTGGTGTTGTTGTTGACGTCACCAATGGCGATGTTCTTGCGATTGCTTCTTACCCAACATACGACCCAGCGATTTGGTTGGATGGTGTGAGCACACGTGAATACAAGAGCTTGACATCAAAGACATCGAATCAACCGTTGGTTTCTCGTGCGATTCAGGGACAGTATGTGCCGGCATCTACATTCAAGGCGATTACCACTTTGGCGGCAGCGAAAGCCGGCCTTCCTTTGTCGGGTGGTACTTACCCATGTCCATCATCAATCATGATTGGTAATCGCGAAATGCGAAATCATGAGTCGCACGCTGCAGGAAATATTTCTCTGAAGCGCGCAATGGAAATTTCTTGCAACACGGTTTTCTATGGAATCGGTTACAACATGTGGGTGAAAGACGGTGGACTTTCCCCAAAGGATTCTCCAAAAGATCCCATTGAGAACATGGCTAAAGATCTTGGGCTCGGTTCGAGGACCGGAATCGATCTTCCATCAGAATCGGCAGGACATGTTGGTGGCCGTGAGTTCAAAACCTCTCAATACTCGAAGATGAAAGACATCTGGTGTTTCCGAGCGGACAATGGCTATCCAGATATCGCCAAGAATGATCCAGTTCGAGCGCAGTATCTGAAAGATATTGCTAAAGAAAACTGTGTTGATGGAGACAAGTATCGCGGTGGTGACGCGGCGAACTTGGCTATTGGTCAAGGTGACACAGTTGTCACGCCACTGCAATTGGCAATGGCCTATGCCGCTGTTGCAAACAATGGCACTGTGTACGTGCCTCATATTGTGAAAGCAATTGTGAGCGCGGATGGAAAGACCGTCAACAAAGTTGAACCTGAAGTGAAGTCAAAGGTCAAACTCAAAAAGAGTGCTTTTGCATTCGTTCGTGATTCACTCTCTGGAGTTGTTGAGAATGGCACTGCAGCCGGCGTCTTTTCTGGTTGGCCGCAAGATCAAATCGCGATTGCTGGCAAGACTGGTACTGGCCAGGCGAGTGGCAACAAAGACGACACTGCATGGTTTGCATCTTTCGCGCCAGCAAAGAAACCGAAGTACGCAGTAGTCGTCATGGTGTCACAGGGTGGTCTCGGCGGTAGTGCGTCAGCACCATCGGTGCGCAAGATTTATGAAGCTCTATTTGGCGTCACTGGTCGCAAGGTCGACCCCGCTGATTCTGTATTGGTGACAGGAAAACCGACCAAGTCTTTGCCATTCATTGGAGTGGACGGAAAAGTGACACCACTTGCAGGCGTGGCTTCGGCAAATGCCGTCCTGCTTCGTCGCTACGGAATTGGTAGCTGACATGTTCAACCTTTTAACAACGCGTTCCACTGGCGAATCCATTTGGAAAAAACTCGATTGGCCGTTGCTGACTTCAGCGCTCGCATTGTCCTTCATGGGGACCATCGCGGTGTGGACGACATCGCGCCCGAATCTCTTGGCAGAAGGCACAGACCCAAACGCTTATCTCAAGCGTGAATTGCTCTTCGTCGCAATTGGTTTGCTGTTAGCTTTGTGGGTAGCACGCGCGCGCTACACGATGTTGCGCGCATACGCACCAATTCTGTATGTGCTTGGACTTGTTGGATTAGTCGCAGTTCTTCTTATCGGATTTGAACAAAACGGTATTCAAGCCTGGATTCGGTTGCCATTTGGTTTCACCTTGCAACCTGCAGAATTTGCAAAGCTCGCAATTGTTTTGGGTGCAGCGCTTGTGTTGTCTGAAACTCAAACCCGCAGATCAGAACCTGAGAATCGTGAAGTATTGCTTGCGCTCGCTCTTGCCGCCGTTCCAGTTGGATTCATCATGTTGCAACCAGATCTCGGTACAACGCTCGTAGTCGGTGTGATGACTCTTGGCTTGTTGTCAGTGAGCGGTACTTCAGCGCGTTGGTTGTTAGGACTCGGCGGCGGCGCACTTATTGGCATCGTCACCATCCTTGCGGTTCCTGGTTTACTCAAGGATTATCAAAA
>JBEGON010000040.1:0-4191 GCA_041181965.1 Actinomycetota bacterium | reverse complement strand
GCAAAGCCAGCTGCTAAGAAGGTTGCTAAGAAGCGCACTGCTAAGAAGGCTGCTGCAAAGCCAGCTGCTAAGAAGCGCGCTGCTAAGCGTCCTGCACGCAAGGCTGCTGCTAAGAAGGCATAACTTCTTTAATGGAAGAGCCCGCGACGAAAGTCGCGGGCTCTTTCTTATTGTTGGACAGTGACGTTAGTTCCCGGAGTCATCTCCCCCATGCGATCAGTGCCTTCACACATCGCTCGACCCGAGTACGTTGGAAAATCTGCACCCTCGCCACATCTGACTGGCGACATTCAAACTTCTGAAACTATCGACAAGATGCGAATCGCTGGAAACCTTGCAGCGCGCGCAATGGCAGAAGTTGCAGCCAACATCAAGCCAGGCGTCACGACAGACTTTCTAGATCAAGTGGGCCACGACTACCTCTGCGACCACGGCGCGTATCCCTCTACTTTGGGTTATCGGAATTACCCCAAGAGTCTGTGCTCATCCCTCAATGAAGTGATTTGCCACGGAATCCCCGACAGCACGGTGGTTCAGGACGGTGACATCGTCAACATCGACATCACTGCGTACATCCATGGTGTCCACGGTGATACCAACGCCACCTATTTCGCGGGCACTCCTGATGAAGAATCCCGCCTACTCGTCGAACGCACCCGCGAGTCACTGGATCGCGCAATTGCCGCTGTGCGACCTGGCCGACCGATCAGTGTGATCGGTCGCGTCATCGAATCGTTCGCCAAGCGCTATAACTATGGCGTCGTTCGCGATTTCACGGGCCACGGAATTTCGACCACATTTCACAGCGGACTCATCGTCCCTCACTATGACGACGAACGTTTCGACACCATGATGGAAGTTGGAATGACTTTCACCATCGAACCCATGCTGACTCTCGGCACAATAGAGTGGGATATGTGGGACGACGACTGGACTGTGGTCACTAAAGATCGCAAACGTTCAGCCCAGTTTGAACACACTCTCGTTGTCACCGAAACCGGAGCGGAGATTTTGACGCAAGCATGACCAAGACCCTCTGCATAGACATTGGTGGCACCGGATTGAAAGCAGCCATCGTTGGTTTCGATGGTGCGATGCTCACTGAACGAGTGAAGATCAAAACTCCTTACCCCTGCCCACCTGAGCGACTACTTTCTGAACTTCCGAAACTAGTTAAAGACCTCGGTGATTTCGATCGAATTTCCGTGGGTTTTCCGGGTCTAGTGCGCCATGGATTGATTTGGCACGTGCCGGCGTTTTCCCGCTCTTCATATGGCGGTCCTATTGACGAGCAGCTGCGCGCAGCATGGCATGGCTTCAATATGGAAGAAGCGGTTCGTGAACTATTCGGAAAACCAGTCAAGGTTGCCAACGATGCCGATGTTCAAGGCTGCGCAGTTGTTGAAGGACATGGATTTGAATTTGTGATGACGCTGGGAACTGGTGTTGGCACGGCTGTGTTTAGTGACGGAGTTCTGCTCCCCCACATGGAACTTTCACACGCACCATTTCGCAAAGGTGAATCTTTTGATACCCAGTTGGGCAACGCTCAGCGCAAAGAAATTGGCGACGAGCGTTGGTGCCGTCGCGTCTATCGCGCAATTGATTCCTTTGATGCGTTTCTTTACTTTGACCAGTTGCACATCGGTGGCGGCAATGCCAAGTATTTGAATCCTGCAAAATTGCCAAAGAATGTTCGAATCGTCAGCAATACGGCTGGCCTGCTAGGCGGCGTTCGAATCTGGGATCTGACTTAATAAAGTCGCACTGGGTTTAGTTGAACCCTAAACTATCCACATGACTGCATGGCTTACAGAACAACAACAGAAAGACTGGCGCGCCTTTCTGTCAGTACTCGCGCTGTTGCCAGAGCAGTTCAGCCGCGACCTGCAGATCAGCGCTGATCTCACTTTTGCAGACTACGAAATCTTCGTGCGTCTCAGCGAACGTGAAGACCGTTCTATTCGCATGTCAGAACTTGCAGAACTCACTCTCGCAAGTCGCTCGCGTCTTACGCATCAGATTGATCGGCTTGAAACACAAGGTTACGTTGAACGTCGCCCATGTGATGATGACAAGCGAGGTTCGTGGGCAATCCTCACCGAAAAAGGTTGGACAAAGCTCGTAGCCACCGCTCCCATTCACGTTGACAGTGTTCGTGAGCATCTGGTTGATGTACTGACTCCATCGGAATTTGAAACTCTAGGAAATCTCAGTCGGAAAATTCTCTCTTCGCTTGATGCTGAGGCACAAAAGAAATCTTTGAGCGATAAAGGAAACTGTTAACAGTGAAACTTCGTGCTGCCTTCGCCACCGATGATCGCTCGCTTTACCCCTATGTGGTTGCGATTTTCTGCTCAGTTTTGCTGATTTCCAATGTTGGCGCAGTGAAACTCATTCATATCGGCCCCATCATTACTGACGGTGGTGCTTTCCTCTTTCCACTCGTCTACATCATTGGCGATGTGATGAGTGAGGTCTACGGTTTCAAAGCTGCGCGGCGAGCAATCGTTCTTGGTTTCGCAATGGCCATTTTGGCTTCATTGACCTTCTACATCATTCAAATTTCTCCGCCGGATGCCAATTGGGCCAACCAATCGTCTTTCGAAGCGATTCTTGGATTTGTTCCTCGAATCGTTTTAGCGAGTGTGTGCGGCTTCCTTGTCGGCCAACTTCTCAATTCATACGTCTTGGTGTGGATCAAAAATCGCACCAACGAGAAATTGCTCTGGGTTCGACTGATTGGTTCTACAGTGGTCGGCGAACTGGCGGACACTGTCGTGTTCTGCACAGTCGCGTTTTACGGCATCATCACCGGTGCAGAATTTCTCAACTACGTGATTGTGGGTTACATCTACAAAACTCTGCTTGAAGTCGTACTTCTCCCCATCACATACCCGACCATCGCGTGGGTTAAGCGACGCGAACCAAGCTATTTGCTATCGGAGTAGTACCTGCCGAGGAAATCGGCCTTAAATTCGCTGTAATCGCCGTTTAAGAGTGTGCTACGCATCTTTGCGACCAGATTGACGATGAAGTGTTGGTTATGAATCGTTAAAAGCGTCGATCCGAGCATTTCTTTCGCCTTAAACAGGTGGTTGATATAGGCACGCGAATAGTTTTGGCACACGTAGCAGTCACATTCGGCATCAATTGGCCCAAAATCACGCCTATAGCCCGTATTCGTGATGTTGTAGCGGCCTTCGCGGCTGTACGCCGAGGCATTGCGTGCCACACGTGCTGGGGCCACGCAGTCGAAAGTATCGGCGCCATTCTCGACACCAACAAACAAATCATCAGGTTCGCCAATTCCGAGTAAGTGGCGAGGCTTATTCACTGGCAGTTCTTCGGTCTTCCAACCAACGATGGTGCCAAGTTCGGCTTTGTCGAGCGCTCCCCCAAGCCCAAACCCATCAAAGTCCAATGCACCAAGATCTCGAGCTGCTTTACGTCGCAGATCTTCATACTGCGCACCTTGAATGACGCCAAAAAGAGATTGATATGGCCGATGGGAACGAACTTCGGTGAGGCGTTTGTGTTCCGCAATACAGCGATGCGCCCACGCATACGTGCGATCAAGTGCGATTTCTTGATAGCGACGGGTATTGAGCAGAGTTGTGCATTCATCGAATGCGAAGATGATGTCTGCACCGATTTCGTGTTGGACATTCATTGAAATTTCAGGAGTGAATCGATGCAAAGTACCATCGAGATGTGATTTGAATGTGACACCATCATCGTCCACATGGGCTAAACGATCTTTACCTTCCGCAATCACGTCATCTGATTGCACGGTCACCGTTTCCATTGCGAGAACTTTTTTGAAACCCACGCCGAGCGACAACACCTGAAAACCGCCGCTGTCAGTGAAGGTGGGTCCCGACCAGTTCATGAATGAACCAACACCGCCGGCTGCATCAACCACATCAGAACCTGGCTGCAAGTACAGGTGATACGCATTGGCCAAAATTGCTTGCGCACCAAGATCCGTCATCGAATCGGTGAGCACTGCCTTGACTGTCGCTTTGGTACCGACTGGAATAAAAGCTGGTGTTTGAATGTCGCCATGTGGTGTATGAATCACGCCCACGCGACCCATTAATTCGTCGCCAATTCCTGCTTCTGCAACGGTTTTTTCAACCTCAAAATACGGCGACACGGGCGTATCTAACCAATCGATACTTCGCGCGC
>JBEGON010000039.1:0-9279 GCA_041181965.1 Actinomycetota bacterium | reverse complement strand
AGCCAGAAAGCGCTTGGGTCGCACCATGCACTGACACTGTGACAGTGTCACCAACACGAGATTGGCGAACGTCTTTAACGCCCGTAATCAAGTAGCCAACTTCTCCCACACCAATGGCAGGAGTTGGCACTGGTTCTGGAGAAATCACGCCAACTTCAAGTAGTTCGTGTTCAGCACCAGTCGACATCATGGCAATGCGCTCACGAGTAGAAAGCTTTCCGTCGATGACGCGAACGTAAGTAACCACACCTCGGTAGGTGTCGTAGACAGAGTCGAAAATCAACGCGCGGGCAGGTGCATGTGCATCTCCAACAGGATGTGGAATCGTGCGAACCACATGGTTGAGAAGTTCCTCAACACCCTGACCAGTTTTGCCGGATACCCGCAACACTTCGCTCGGGTCGCAACCGATGATCTTGGCAATTTCTGCTGCATATTTTTCGGGGTTTGCAGCCGGCAAATCAATCTTGTTGAGCACAGGAATGATGGTGAGATCGTTTTCCATCGCAAGATAGAGATTGGCAAGTGTCTGCGCTTCGATTCCTTGCGCAGCATCGACTAAAAGAATGGCGCCTTCACACGCTGCGAGTGAGCGTGACACTTCATACGTGAAGTCGACGTGGCCAGGTGTATCGATCAGATTCAAGATGTACGCCTTGCCATCGTCAGCATTGAATGGCAGACGAACTGCTTGGCTCTTGATCGTGATGCCACGCTCACGCTCAATGTCCATGCGGTCTAGGTATTGAGCGCGCATCTGGCGAGCATCGACCACGCCAGTCAGCTGCAACATGCGGTCAGCGAGGGTGGACTTGCCGTGGTCGATGTGAGCAATGATGCAGAAATTGCGAATCAGCTCGGGCGGGGTTTTACCTGCCTGAGGGGCGTTCTGCGTCACGGGGGCTCACTTCGTCGATTTGAGAGGGCGAAGTCTCCCATGAGCGTCCGCGCAGGCGAAACCGTGCACGAATTGGCGCTCCCCCCGCTCGAGCAGGTATCCTCCGCCCCGCTTCAAGAGACACTTTTGAGGCGTCCCAAAACGAAGAAAAGGCAGACCTGTGGCAAACATCAAGTCTCAGATCAAGCGCATCAAGCAAAACGATGCAGCACACGAACGCAACAAGTCAGTGAAGTCAGCTGTGAAGACCGCTGTTCGCAAGGCTCGCGAAGCTGCTGCCGCTGGTGACAAGACCGCTGCGACCACCCTCGCTGCTGAAGCTGCACAGGCGCTTGACGTTGCTGTGAGCAAAGGTGTCATTCACAAGAACCAGGCTGCAAACCGCAAGTCAGGTATCGACGCTTTGGTGAACAAGCTGTAAGCACCCCAATACTTCAAAGACCCCGCTTCGGCGGGGTCTTTTGTTTGTGCGATGTTTAGCGCCCACTCGAACGGGCGATGCTGACAACTGTGCGTTCGAGTAACGCCTGGCGCTGGATTGGCTCGAGAACTTCGATCCGACCAAGTTCATCAATCTCGCCACCTTTAAGAGCGGCATCAGCACGGGTCAACAGCAATGCAGCATCAGCCATAGATGCTGGCCGCCACTTACGTACCGTGTCGCGAACACTGCGAACCTTCCAGGGTGGAATCCCCGCAATGCGCGCAAGTTCAGCTTCTTGGATGCCACTCGGTGCTCCTTGCACAGCAACCAATCCGCGCAACGCATTCGCAGCAGTGGCAATCACCATCGGACCAACATTCGGATCACGTTCGATGGCCCAGCGAAGAGCCGTAATGGCAGCAGTCACGCGACCTTCAAACATTGCGTCGCTGATTGAGAAGCCAGATACACCGGCCATACCTTCGTAGTACTTTTCAACATCGTCCGCATTGATGGTGTCACCATCAATATCGCTACTTAACTGACTCACAGCTGCGGCGAGTGCACGCAAGTCGTCACCAACTGCACGCCGCAACTGACCCACTGCATCGGCGCTTACTTTGCGCTTGAAGTGTTTGAATTCGGAAACGATAAAGTCATCGAAGGCTTTGCCTTTGGGTTTTTCAAAAGTCAGCGTTGTCGCTGATGATTTCTTGATCTTGTCAACGAATCCACGACCTTTGACCAATCCGCGCTGAACCAATAGAACGCGTGTGGTGTTGGTTTCATCACCAATCATCGTCAACACTGCTTGTTGCAATGCATCGCTTGCACATTCGATGGCATCGACCACGACAAGTGCTGATTCACCAAATAATCCCGGCGACGAAGCATCAACGAACTGCGCAAAACCTGCATCGGAATCCGCATCTACATCACGGCGTTCAATCTCTGGATCTGCCGCTTTCGTGGCTCGCACAATGCGGAGCACTTCGCGGTCGGCGAGAAACTCCTCGCCACCAGCAATAAGTACAACCGGGCTAGACATGGGTCAAGCATGGCATGGGCGGCTGCCAGCCCATTGCAAAACCTCTCCAAGAGCAAACGCGATGCTGCCGCAGTCCATTGTGGTGAGCACCTGAGCGCTTTCATTACGGTAGGAATTCAATGTTTCCAGCGAAGGATGCCGGTATGGGTTGTCTGCACCTACCGAAGCCCACGCAATTGCTGGCCGCACAAAGTGAGCAAAATCAGATGACTGATATCGCGAACCGTGGTGTGCAATCTTCACCATATCGACGTGCAACGCACTCACTGAATGCATAAGTGCAACCTGCGCCGTTTCTTCGATGTCTCCAGTCAAAAGTATGCGACGATTATTAATCGTCACAAGCAGCACCAGAGATGAATTGTTGATATCTGTGCCATCATCAGGATTCGCAATCGGAGGACCAACCTGCAGCACTTGCAACGTCACATTTCCAAAGCGACGCACATCGCCGACCCGAGCAAACTCTCGTGGGATTGCTGATGTGGCGACGATTGCAAATCCCATGTGCGGCTGGTCCTGCGGCGGAATCAAGAGAGCATCAACTCTTCGATCCTTGATGACGCCCGCAAATCCACCAACATGGTCCGCATGAAAGTGGCTCACGACGAAGAGTTCGATGTGATCGATATTCAACTTCCGTAAACAAGAATCAACCAACTCAGCGTCTCCCCCAGCATCGACCACAACCGCTGAGTGCGCACCAGTTTTGAGAACGGTGGCGTCTCCCTGACCCACATCGCAAGCAACAACATTCCATTCGCGTAATGGCCACGGTCGAAGTACCTGCATGGTCTGCGTAGAGAGAACGACAAATACCAGCATTGCACTCATCCCCCACAACACTCGATGGTGATGTGCACGGCGAAAAACCAAAAACGCAACGAACAAAGCCGCAACGCCTTGCCACGAAACCACGTGCAATGACAATGACGTCTCATTGACATATTTCGCAATCCACAACACCGCCGCCGCGCACTTGATGGCGAACCAACCTGTGATGAGCGACAAAGAAAGGAATAGCGGACCAACCACTGTTAGCCCAGCAAGCACAGCGAAAATGAGAGTGAGGAAGCCGATGATCGTGGCTGGTGCAACAAACACTTCAGACAACACATTTGCTGGGATAGTTGCAAAGGTGGGTTGGGCACCCATCGCAATCAAAAGCGGAGTGGTCGCAATAGTTGCGGCAAAGGCTGTCATCAACATGTGCGAAACACGACCACCTGCGCCAAAGTGTTGGGGCAACACGATGAGTCCAAAGGTTGCTGCAACTGACAACCCAAAACCCCAGGACACCGACAACCACGGATCAATGACGAGCAGCAGGAACACACTCACGAGCAAAACAACTTCTGCATAACGCCGGCGACCAAAAAACCAATAACCCAAACCTGCAGCAGCCATAACAGCAGCGCGAACCACACTGGCTGTTGGTCGGGCGAGTACGACAAACGCCATCAATGCCGCAAGTTGCACAGCAATCCGCATTCCTGGCCGGAGCCGGGTTTTGCGCAATACGAGATTCAAAACACCGAACAGAATTGCAACATTGGCACCGGACACTGCGGTGAGATGTCCAAGCCCAGCTTGATTCATTGTTCGAGATAAAGCCGGCGATTGACCACGCGTATCTCCTTCAACAAGAGCAGGTAGCAGCGCTGCCGCATCATCGCGTGGCGCTCGCAGGTAAGTCACCCGAGCTAGCGCATCACGTACGTGATCTGCCCACTGTTGAAAACGCGGCGACGACACTCGTAACAATGGCGGTGAATGGCATCGAGCGAATGCTGAAAAGCGATAAAGAACGTGCGTAGATGTGACCGACATCCGGCAGGACCACTGACTACCGATTCCCTGAAGCGTTGGTGAAGTGTTGGTGAGCATGGCCGGGATATGCACTTCGTTGCCATTGGCCAGCACTACATCAATGCGAACCGATTGGCGTGAACCAAACTCAACGCTGCCAACCGTATTACGTTGAGAAGGATCTGCCTCCACAACAAATACAGAGTCAAAATGTTCTTTTGGTAATTCATGCACCAACGGAAGCACTCGAATCACACTGCTGACAACACCTGCAATACACAAAACAACTGCTATGCGAAGCAATCCGCGTCGACACGCAACAACTAAACCTGCAAGAACAACAATCAAAGGCCACCAGACGCGAGCTTCAATCCAAAAAACAGTGGCAGTTCCAGCCCAGAGTGCCAGTGTCGGCAATAACAAACGAAGATCTTTAGCCAACCGTCACCAAGGGTTTCAACTTCGCCATCATCGCTGGTCCGACACCAGAAACATTGTCGAGATCCTCGATGCGCTTAAAACTGCCATGGGCGGTTCGGTAATCAATAATGCGCTGTGCCAAGACTGGACCGACTCCTGGCAAGTCTTCGATAGCAGATTCAGTGGCTCGATTGATGTTGAGCTTTCCGCTTGTCGTCGCACCTAAACCACCAGCAGTTTCACCGACGAATATTTGTTCTCCATCAACCAGCACACGCGCAAGATTTACTTCTGGGCGATGATGAGGTAACACACCCCCAGCCGCTTCAATCGCATCGCTCACACGTGAACCTATCGGCAATTCAACAAGCCCCGGCTTACGCACATATCCCGCCACATCAACGATGACTGAAGTTGTCACACGCTGACTCGACGTCGTCGAAGGGATTACGGTGTAACTCGCTGGCTGCGAGGACCATTGCCACGCGGCGATCAATGCAATTCCCGCAACAATCGAGATCACCACATAGCGAATCCGCAATTGAGTGAAGTTCATGCGGCTATCTCACAACAGTGTTCCGATTCAATGAAAATGATTGAGGAAAAATGTGGAAAATTGCTAGCAAATAAGTTCGGTGGAGAACTACAGCGCCGGTGATACAACAACGGCAACTGCACCAGGGCCAGCATGCGCTGCTAGTACTGCGCCGAGATCGGTAGTAATCACCGGAACTCCTGGCAACGATTTGCCGATTGATGTCGCAATAAGTTCGGCCTTCTCGCGCGCGCCCACATGATGCACGCCTACCTCGACACTGCCACCGAGTTCGAGTGCTGCTTGTACGGCAAGTTCCACCAATCGCGTCGTAGCACGACTCGATGTGCGCACTTTGTCGCGCGGAATCAACCGACCGCCAGAGATTTCTAAAATGGGCTTGATTGCCAAAGCGGTGCCGACGAGTGCTTGCGCATCTCCAATTCGTCCACCACGGCGTAAATGCTCTAAAGAATCAACGCAAAGGTACGCACGTGCCGCCCGTCCTCGACGTGTTGCCACTTCAACAATCTGCGAAAGACTTTCGCCACGTTGCTCTGCATCAACAGCAGCAAGAACTGCGAATCCCAATCCCAATCCAATAGTGCGACTGTCAATCACTTGCACCGGAATAATCGATTCGCGGGCCGCGAGTACAGCAGATGAATAGGTGCCAGAAAGCTCTGATGACAAATGAATTGACACCACATTGTCGAATCCGTTCTGGGCAAGAGTTTGATACATCGCAGAAAACATTTCGGGTGAAGGTCGATTGGTGGTGACTTCACGTCCGAGTGTCAAGGCAGAAGCAACAGCCATCGATGAAATGTTGACACCTTCATCGAAAGTTTCGTCATCAATTGTCACCTGCACTGGCACTACGTGGATGCGTGCTTGCGTCACGCGATAGGCAGGCAAGCACGCAGTGCTATCTGTGACAATTGCCGTTGGCATGGGCAGAGACTAGAACAATGCTTATTCAGCAGGAACAATGTTGACGAGTTTTGGCGCACGAACAATCACGGTACGCACACCCTTGCCCGCCAATGCCTTCACCACACCATCAGTCTTCATTGCGAGCTCTTGCAATTCTGCTTCGGAAATATCTGGAGAAACTTCCAAGCGATCGCGCACTTTGCCTGCAACTTGAACAATGCATGTGACAGATTCATCAACCAGCAATGCCGTATCTACTGATGGCCATCCTGCATTTGCTACTGAAGGCTGATGTCCAAGACGTGCCCACATATCTTCAGCGGTGTATGGCGCAACCAGTGACATCATGATGGTGACCGCCTCAACCGCTTCACGCACCGCAGGATCTGCTGTCGACAATCCGCCATCAATTGCTTTACGAGTTGCATTGACCAATTCCATGGTCTTGGCAACAGCTACATTGAAACGGAAAGTTTCGACTGCATGATCTGCATCAGTCAGCGCACGTGCTGTCGCTTTGCGAAGGTCAACATTTCCAGAAGCAAAATCAACTCCCGGCACGGATGTCACTTCACCTGACAAACGCCACGCACGCGCCAAGAATTTCTTTGAACCAGCAGGAGAAACTTCTGCCCAGTCAATGTCATCTTCTGGTGGACCCGCGAAAACCATGGTGAGACGAATGGCATCCACACCGTTGATTGCCAATTCATCAGAAAGTTTTACGAGATTGCCACGCGACTTTGACATCGCAGAACCACCCATGACCACCATGCCTTGATTCAGCAAACGTGTGAACGGTTCAGTGAAATCAACCAATCCCATGTCATGCATGACCTTGGTAAAGAAGCGCGAATACAAGAGGTGCAAAATCGCATGGGTAACACCGCCAACATATTGATCAATTGGCAACCACTGGCGGGCAACTTCTGGATCAAATGCGCGATCTTCGAGTTGTGGATTCAGATAACGCATGTAGTACCAGGAAGAATCGACGAACGTATCCATCGTGTCCGAATCGCGACGGGCAGGTTTTCCACATTGAGGACATGGAACGTTGACCCAATCTTCAGCGGCGCCTAGCGGAGAGGAACCCTTCGGCGAAAGGTCCAAACCTGCGGCGTCTGGAAGTTCAACTGGCAACTGCTCTTGCGGAACCGCAACTTCACCACATGATTCACAGTGAATGATTGGAATCGGAGTACCCCAGAAGCGTTGACGCGAAATCAACCAGTCGCGAAGCCGGTAATTCACACTTGCTTTACCAAGTTTCTTCGCTTCAAGTTGAGAAATGATTTTTGCAATCGCGTCAGCTTTGTTCAATCCATCAAGATCGCCCGAGTTGACGTGCAATCCATCATTAGCAGTAGCAACTCCTGTCGCTGCAGGATCTTCATCGCTCGCCACAACTACGCGCACTGGAAGCTTGAATGCTTTAGCAAAATCCAAGTCGCGCTGATCGTGGGCTGGCACCGCCATGATTGCGCCAGTTCCATAATCCGCAAGCACGTAATCAGATGCGTAAATCGGAAGTTTTTCACCATTCACCGGATTGATTGCATAACGTTGCAAGAACACACCGCTCTTTGGGCGGTCGGTTGCAAGGCGTTCAATTTCCGTTGCTTTCTTGACTTCTTCCACATACGCAGTGAAATCAGCTTCAGCAGAAGTTCCGACTGCGAGTTTTGCGGCGAGTTCGGAGTCTGCAGCAACAACAAAGAAAGTTGCACCATACAAAGTGTCAGGTCGAGTGGTGTACACCGTCACTGGGTCTGACATACCTTCGATGTCGAAAGTAACTTCTGCACCGGTTGAGCGACCAATCCAGTTGCGCTGCATGAGCAAAACTTTTTCTGGCCACTGACCTTCGAGTTGCTTCATGTCATCGAGCAAACGATCGGCATAGTCTGTAATGCGCAAGTACCACTGTGTCAGTTTCTTTTTCGTGACGACAGTGTCGCAGCGCTCGCAGAGCCCTTGCACCACTTGCTCGTTCGCCAAAACAGTTTGGCAGCTTGGACACCAGTTGACGTTGGAATCTTTACGGTACGCAAGTCCGCGCTTGAACATCTCCAAGAAGAACCACTGATTCCACTTGTAGTACTCAGGGTCACAGGTGTTGAGGACGCGATCCCAGTCGAATGAACATGCATAACGACGCATCGACGCTTTTTGGGTGGCGATATTTTCGTATGTCCAACGACGTGGGTCTTCTCCACGTTTGATAGCTGCGTTTTCGGCTGGCAAACCGAATGCGTCCCAGCCAATCGGATGCATGACGTTGAAACCTTTTTGCACCCAATACCGAGCAATCACGTCACCGAGGGCGTAAGCCTCTGCGTGACCCATGTGCAAATCTCCCGATGGATACGGGAACATGTCCAGGACATACTTCTTGGGACGGGGGTCGTCGGCGCGGCCGCTGCGGAAGGGTGCAATCTGGTCCCAAATGGGCAACCAGCGGTCCTGAATGGCCTCATGGTCGTAGGTGTCGTCGACTACTGACATGGCCATCCCTTCCAGTTTCTTCGGTGGAGCTAAGGGGATTTGAACCCCTGACCCCCTGCATGCCATGCAGGTGCGCTACCAGCTGCGCCATAGCCCCGAAGTGCGGGCGAAGGATACCTCAGAGCACCTTTAGAGATGACTTTCGGGTAAAGGGGCACTAGCCATCATGTTGTACTCAGAAACCTGCCACGAGCCGTGATCGGCATTCATGTCGAGCACTGCCCACGCACAGTTGTTGAGGACTTTGAAGCGACCTGAGTAATCCATTGGGAAGCCGAGCAGTTTCAGTATTGCCACACGCGCGGCACCACCATGAGTGGCAACAACCAACGTGCCATCAGTCGTTGCGACATGTTCGACGATGGCTGCTGCAACGCGGTCTGCGACGTTGTCGCGAGTTTCCCCTGTCATGCCTGCTGGTAGCAACGGGTCATTGAGCCAAGATTGCAAGTACTCGGGATGCTCGCGGCGAATGTCTGATTGAGTCATTCCTTCCCACTTGCCACCATCAGTCTCGCGCAAGCGGTGATCAATATCGACAGGCACACCGACGATGTCAGAAAGAAATTGCGCAGTTCGAGCAGCGCGGATCAAGTCACTAGAAATAATGCGTGCAGGTTCATATTCAGAAAGTTTGATAGCTGCCGCAGCCGCTTGTTCCATTCCCACATCATCGAGTGGAATGTCACTCTGACCCTGCC
>JBEGON010000038.1:0-10547 GCA_041181965.1 Actinomycetota bacterium | reverse complement strand
GATGCGCAATGCCATGTTTGTGTAGCTGCTCGAGGCCACTCCATGCACTATCGAGCATTTCGTCGGTGATTTCTTCTTCAGTCTTCACCATAGTTTCAAAGGTTGGTCCGTCAACCCAGTCATAGGCCAAGACCGCAGCATCGGAACCCAATGTTTTGACGAGACGTAAACGTGGCACGGGCGCACCGGCTTCGTTTCCTGCATATGCCATAAGTGCAGCACGTTCAACAGTTTCGCGCATACTCCAGCCACCGAGTGCATCTTCATCGCGCAAACGCAGAATGCGCCACCAACGAGGCAAAACCCCAGCGCCTTCAAGGTCGCGGTCGAATACCACTACTTGAATGCGTTCGCCGATTGTGGTGACTGCTGCATAACGTCGTCCGCGATCTGTCGATCCTGTCGCGCGCAAAACGTTGATAGGAAAACCTGATGCCGTCAAGAGATTTGCGATCGCAATTCCGCGCGGGCGCACTGTCGGTGTGCCGATTGCATAACGAAATGCCAAACCAATTGCCCAACCAATCAAAACGCTCACTGCTTGTGCAGCAACTGTGAAATTGCCACTAATCAAATCGGCAAGGAGAGTGAGAGCAAGAATGGTTGCACTAATGCGAGCAATGGAACCGCGCAAACGACTCACTGTGACGAAAGCGAAAATTCCGGAGAGCAATGGTTGGAGCGGATCGAATGTGCGGTCTTTAGTACCAGCGAGTGCGAACCAAAAATCTTGCGAACTTGCTGAGCGAGCAACACTCGTCAACACAACTGCGAGGATGGCCGCAACAATGAATGCGGAGGTGGCTTCAGCAAGCAATCGTCCACGTCGAGCGTTGAGCATGGTGACTGCGAGGCCGGTTGGCAAGAGCAACTGACTAAAGCCGCTGGTCACACCGACGATCAAAGCGACGAAGCTCGGAAGTTTTGAAGCGCTGTCCGCAACGTCAGCGTCCAAGCCACTGACGGTTTCAACGGCGATGGTGGCGAAGGTCAGAATGGCGGCGATGGCGGCGACGGCGCCAACCAGGCGGACGAGATCGAGGGGTCTACGAACTCGACGGGGGATGACCCCGTCTTCAATGACCATCGTCGGTTCGTTCATCGACATGGGCGGATAGTCCCACTTAGGGGGCATTTTGTTCCAACCCGAGAGCACCCATCCCTCACAATGTCAGGGTTTCGGGCTACTTTCGCCCCTATGGCAGCCCACCCCGAATCTTCAGCTCAGAGCGACACCCCGCTCTCCTTGGTGCGTGCCGCGACTCAGCAGACCATCACGTGGCAGCTCGACCGTACGGTTGAAACCGCATCTGGCCCAGTGATGTTGGACGCTGCCCAACAACATGTGGCAGACCATCGCCATGGAGCGATGCTGGTGCTCGCGGGTCCCGGAACCGGCAAGACCGCAACCTTGACCGAGGCAGTGATTGCGCGCTTGAGCGACGAGTCCGATCCACTACGTGCGGACCAAGTGCTGGTTCTGACATTTGCTCGCAAGGCAGCAACAGAAATTCGCGATCGCATTGTGAGTCGACTCAACACAGCGAGCGTTCCCGCAGTCAGCACTTTCCATTCGTTGGCGTTGTCAATCGTTCGTGAATTTCGCGCCGAGAATTTGGGCGAACCAACATTGTTGAGCGGACCAGAACAAGAACTCGTGGTTCGCGAAATTTTGATGGGCTTGGTTGAAGATGCTCGAGTTCGTTCGACAGTTCAGTGGCCAGAAGACCTCAACGAAGCACTTGAAAAACGTGGCTTAACTGTTGAAATCCGAAATGCATTGGCACGTGCACGTTCACTCGGTATTAGTGGTGACGAATTGCAAGCAATCGCTCGTGCATCAAACAAACCAGAATGGTTTGCAGCTGGCCAATTGCTCGTGCAGTATCTCGATAGTATCGAAAACACTACCTCTCTCGATTACAACGAATTGATTTTCGAAGCCGTACGTATTACTGGCGAAGAATTTGCACAGCAAACTTTGCGTTCTCGTTTTCGCGCAGTTTTTGTTGACGAATATCAGGACACAGATCCGCTCCAGGTTGAATTGCTACGCAATCTTGTCGGCCCGCAGGCATCGTTGATTGCGGTGGGCGATCCCGATCAATCCATCTATGGATTCCGTGGCGCGGATTCGCGTGCCATCAAGAATTTCTCTGAAGCATTTTCTTATGTTGGCAGTAAAAAGCCGGAGATTGCAGTTCTGGACTCAACTCGACGTTTCGGTGAAACTATTCGCGAAGCTGTCTATCGCGTCATTGATCGCAATTCGTTGACCGAACTTCCAGAAGAAGCGGCGCGAGCTCACCGTTCGTTGAAGACGGATCCGACGAAAACTGGCACCGTTGAAGTAGCGCACTATGAATCTGCCGAAGTTGAAGCAGAAGAAGTTGCGGAACGCATTCGCGCATTGGTGTTGTCGCCAGGGAGCACCACCTCATGGTCTGACGTTGCCGTCTTGGTGCGATCGGGATCGAGCAGCATCGCAACTTTGGAGCGCGCGTTCTTGCAAGCGCAAGTGCCCGTCAGCGTCATCTTTGATGAAATGCCAATCTCGCAAGAGCCCGCTGTCGCCCTCCTTCTTCACGCGCTTGAAGTGAGTTTGAAACCACATCTATTGAAGAACGCAGAGACTGCGACAAACCTGTTGATGTCGCCATTGGCGAATTTGCAACCATCCGATGTCCGCCGCATTGGTCGCGCATTACGTCAACATGCTCGTCTCTTGGGCGAACAGGTGCAGTGGAGTGAAGAGCTCATTGCGGAGGCGCTCGCAAATCCTGCGAGTTTTGTTGATTTTGATCCACGTCCACTAGGCGATGCGTGGACTCGGTTGGTCGCTCTACGTAATCTTCTAGCAGATGCGCACGTCAAAATTGAACAAGGAAAATCGGTACACGAAGTTCTGTGGTTCTTGTGGAGTTCCACCGAATGGCCCCAGCGACTCCGCCGCATTGCAATCGCACAAGGTGCTGGCTCGGCACGTGCGCATCATGATCTTGATGCGGTAATTTCACTGTTCGATTTAGCGCAAGCAAATACGCAAAATGCCAAGAATCGTCGTTCAGTCAATACCTTCTTGGCACACGTCCGCGGGCTCCTAGTTCCAGCGGCACAAACCCAACGCCATGTGACTTCTGATGCCGTGTCTTTGATGACAGCTCACCGCTCAAAAGGTCTGCAGTGGAAAGCAGTGTTTGTGTGCAGCGTCGACGAAGGTTCGTGGCCAGATGTTCGTCGCCGCAGTTCGATTTTCGAGCCAGAGCGACTTGCCATCGTTGAGGGCCAGCCTGTCATCGGCGAATTGCCAGAACGTTCCGATGTGGTGTCAGAGGAGCGACGTTTGTTCTTCGTTGCGTGTACGCGCGCGCAACAACATCTTGAAGTGAGTTCGACATCACTCAATCCTGAATCGGGTCGAGTGCCAAGCCGTTTCTTCAAACAACTTCGTCCAGATGTACCGATGCCAGGAAACGATGCTGCTGATCCAGAACACGAAGCAGTATTGCCAGAATTGCTAGACGAAAGCACGCCTCGCTACTCGGTCTCAGCGCTTGTCGGTCAATTACGTCGCGTTGCCTCAAATCCTCTTGAAGCAGATACTCGCCGCGCTGCTGCAGCGACTCGACTTGCATATTTGGCAGAGTTGAAAGACCAAAACGGAACATCGCTCGTGCCATCTGCGCATCCACTTTCATGGTGGGGCCTCGCAGAAGTCACTGACAACGCAACGCCGATAACAGAACTCGAAGCACCGGTATATGTGCGTGGTTCATCCGCGCAAACTTTGTTCGATTGCTCTCTCGCTTGGTTCATGTCGCAACGCGCAAAAGCCGACGAAGTCAGCAACATCGCCATGGTTTTTGGATCTGTGGTTCACGCAATCGCAGATGCTGTGAATCGCGGTGAAATCCTGCCAACCACCGAGCAGATGAGTGAAGTTCTTGATGCGGCATGGGCGCATGTGCCAAGCGATTCCGAGTGGACCTCTGCCAAAGATAAGAAAGAGGCTTTGAATTGTCTTGAAGCTTTTGTGCAGTGGCGCAATGACCGGGTGATCATCGGTAGCGAGGTTGATTTTGCTGGTGAATGGACAGTGCGTGGACCTGAAGGTCAAAGCGACACTGTGGTCTTGCGTGGTCAGATCGACATCATCGCGCTCGAAGCCGGAGATGCGTTGTACATCGCAGACCTCAAAACCACCAGCAAATCTTCAGCGCCTTCGCAAAAGAAAACGGAAGTGAATTTGCAACTCGGCCTGTACCAAGCAGCAGTCGAACGTCAGCTCATCAAGAGTTCCAGCATTCCTGCAGTTGATCCCCATATCGAAGTGGTTGCCGGCGGTGCCGAACTTGTCCTTCTCCGCAGCCGCCTTGCAGGTGGAAAACCAAGCACTCGTACGCAACCGCCAGTGAATTTGCGGGAAGCGGAACCTTCCTGGATCGAAACCAAGATGTTTGAGGCCGCAGACATTGTTCGCAGTGAAAGGTTTGTTCCGACTCTTGGCGATGCCTGCAAGTTCTGTCCCATTAAGAATGCCTGCCCACTCAAAGACAACGGAAAGCCGGTGATTTCCTAGTGACTATTTCAGCTGAAGAAATCGGCACCGTTCTCAAAATTCCGTTTGATGCGGATCAGATTGCTGCTATCCAGGCTGACTTCCAGCCGAATGTCGTCATTGCTGGTGCAGGTGCCGGCAAGACGTCAGTAATGGCGGCTCGTGTCGTTTATCTCGTTGCCAACAACAAAGTTCGTGCAGATCAAGTTCTCGGTCTCACTTTCACCAACTTGGCGACCGCATCGTTGCAAAAGAAAATCCGCGAAGCCCTCAATGCGTTGCTTGGCGACAGCGATGAAGATAGCGGCGAACCAACCGTTTCCACCTACCACTCATTTGCACAAGCAATTGTTAAGAACAACGGTTTGCGAATTGGCATCGAGCCAGACGCAGATGTGTTGTCGGATGTTCGCCGCGAACAACTTGCATCATTTGTGATTCAGAAGACCAAAGTGCCGCTTGCCGATATCGACATGGCATTTTCAACGGTTCTTGATTACACCCTCAAACTTGATGACCGTTTGGCGGATTACGACTTGGAACCTTCAGAGGTGCGAGGCTTCAACGATCGCATCTTCGAGGGACTCGATGGCATTGGTGGAAATGACCCAACGCGTGACATTCCAGCGAATGCCAAAAAGCGCAACTTTCTCCTCGAATTGGTCGAAGAGTTTCGCGCCTATAAAAAGGCTACCGACAACATCGACTACGCCGATATGACTCGTTTGTCGTTAATGATTGTTCGCCAATTCCCGTCTGTCATTCAAGAATTGCGCGAACAGTTCGGTCTCGTCATGTTGGATGAATACCAGGACACCTCTGTGTCTCAACGCAAACTCATGGCAGCAATTTTCGGAGACGGCCACCCTGTAACAGCAGTGGGCGATCCGCTGCAGTCGATCTACTCTTTCCGTGGTGCCAGCCCCTACAACATCGAACAATTTGTTTCACATTTTCCGCTAACTACTGGCGAAAACTCTGAACGATTGTCGTTGCCGACGACTCGTCGCAATGGTCGAAACATTGTGGCCGTTGCCAATGCAGTTTCTGAACGACTTCGTCAGTCAGACGCGCACCCGCACGTGAAGAAATTGGTTGCTGGCGAACCGAGCAAATACGGTCCGGGAACTGTTGCTGTTACGTGCCACAAGACGAGCGAAGATGAACTTCAGTGGATTGCCAATCACATTCGCCATGCTCAATCACAAGGTGTGCCTCTCGAAGAGATGGCGATTTTGTTGCGCAAGAACGATGACGTCGCATGGTTCTATCGCAATCTGTCGCAGAACGGCATTTCAGCGCAAGTCCGCACCAAACAAGATCTACTCAACATCCCAGAAATCGCGGAATTGATTGCGTATTTGCGCATCATCGCGGAACCAGCTGCAAACTCATCGTGGGTACGCATTCTCACCGGCGCTCGGTGGCGGATTGGCAATCGTGATTTGGCTCTCATCGGTCAGCATGCGGATCGTTTGGCTCGTGTTCCACGCGGAGAACCAACTCGTGATCTCGCAGAAACATTGCAACGCGCAGTGACGGGCACCGATGCGGTTGATGTATTGGCGTATGGCGATGCCATCGAAGACATTGCGCGCAATCCATTACCAAATCTTTCGGCCCAGGCCCAAGAACGCATCGAAGTATTGGCCGCAGAAATTGCTGCATTCCGTCGCATGACTGGCGCTGATTTGATGGATCTCGTCTACCGAGTTGCTGTTGGAACAGGCTTACTAAACGAAGCGCAATCACATGCATCGCGCATCAAACTTGGATTTGTTGCCAATCTTCGTTCATTCTTCAACATGGTGTCTGACTTCAAAGCACTTGATGGTTCTTCCACGTTGTTTTCTTTCTTGCGTTTCTTGCGAGACGCAGAACGTCATGAATCTCAGCCACAGATCATGGGAAACGCGCATAAAGGCGCGGTTCAGTTGATGACGATGCATGCGGCTAAGGGTTTGGAATTTCGTCTCGTTGCACTTCCACGTTTTGCTGAAGGAGTTTTCCCTTCTAGCAAGAGTGCAGACCGTTGGACTGGCAATGCATCTGCCATCCCATTTGCACTTCGTGGCGAGCATTACACCGATGGCGTTCTCACGAGCTATCCACCACTTGGCGCAAAGATTCCTAAACAGCAATCGGATGCATTTGTCGATGCCTGCAAAGTGCTCGACGAACTTGATGAACGCCGACTCGCGTATGTAGCAATAACACGTGCAATGGAAACTCTCCTGATTAGTACTGCGGCGTATATTGAAGGCGAAAAGGATGCGCGCGCTCCATCTCCGTTCTTGCTCGAATGCCAGCAAGCCGCCGCTGAAGTTGGTCAGACAACGACGCCATGGTTTGAAACACAGGATGATGAAGAAACGACGATGCCGCCAATCACCGGACAGTGGCCAGTGCCAATGAATTCGGATGTCATGAACCAAGTTCGCGAAGCCGCTTTGATGGTTCACGATGCTTTACACGGCAATAGCGCACGAGTTCCGTCGGCCGACCCGCTCATCAAAGGCTGGGATGATGCGATTGCCGCAATCGAAAAAGAATTGCAACGCGACACGGAAACCATTCGCACGTTGAGTTTGCCTTCATCTCTGTCAGTAACTCAAGTGCAGAAATTGTCGAGTGATCAGCAGGCGTTTATTGATAGCCTGATCCGTCCAATGCCGCAAGAACCAGCACCAGCGGCTGCACAGGGCACCACATTCCACGCGTGGGTGGAGCAACGAGGTCGCAGCTTGCAAGGTGTTGGTGCGATGCCAACCCTTCCGGGCATGGAGGATTACGACGACGACATCATCGTCACCCTTGATACGGCAAATCTGAAAAAGTTCCAACAGAATTTCGAAAGCTCGCAATGGGCGGATAAGAAACCAGAACATGTGGAACATCCATTCCACATCATGATTGGTGGTCGACTTATCCGCGGAAAAATCGATGCGATCTATCAAGATGGCGACGATTGGATTTTGGTGGATTGGAAAACAAATTCGACGCCATCTGCCGATCCACTTCAGCTTTCGATTTACCGTGCGGCATGGGCTGAAGAGAAGCAGATCCCACTCGAAACAATCAAAGCTTGTTTCTACTACGTGGCGCTGAATGCAACTGTGTATGCCGACGATTTGTTATCGCGCGATGAGATTGCAAAATTGCTGAACTAGCGACGAGTGAATTCGTCGGAAATCTCTGCGCCGTACCAGTGTTCGATGAGTCGTCTGGCAATGGATGTGCGAGTAGGTAGTTGCACTTCATTTCGCGCGCATGCGTCAATCAATTCTTCACGACTAAACCATTGAGCATGTGCGATTTCTGTGCCATCGACAGTGATTTCAGTATTGAGAGCATCTGCTGTGAATCCCAGCATCATGCTCGCCGGAAATGGCCATGGTTGATTGCCAAGAATCTGTGGATTGGCAATCGCAATGCCTGTCTCTTCTAGAACTTCACGCGCAACAGCGGCTTCGAAGGTTTCGCCAGGTTCAACAAACCCAGCAACAATCGAATAATGATTTTCCGCCCATACAGTTTGTCGAGCAAGCAGAATGCGATCGTCTTTATCGATGACATTGACAATCACTGCGTTATCCATGCGCGGGTAATGCTCGCTGCCGTCGCTTGGGCATTGACGTACCCAACCTGCGTTGCTAACAAAAGTTTGAGCGCCGCATCGCGGACAGTGCGTGTGGTTGCGATGCCAATTTGAAAGTGCGACAGCGCTGGTTGCAAGTCCGCTTTCAAGAGCGTTCAAGAACTGTCCAAGATGTCGCAGGTTTTCCCACTGCCAATCTGATGGCCAAGCATCGAGATCATCCAACACAGTGGCGTAATGAATGCCTTCGTATTCGCCGAGGTATGCAAGGGTTGTGTCTGCAACATCTGCAGGACTGACGTATTTCAATGAGGATTCATTGACCGCAACCATTGCTTGGTTGGTCGCTATCACTCGTGTGTGCACTGAGGCAGAAGTGCGTTGCCACCACGCATTGTCAGTTCGCAATTCCGCATGGCGATGGGCTAGAGCACGACCAAGCGCGAGGTCAGTCAGTTCGAAGCCCATGAATCCATCCCTTATTCATCTCAAACTCTAGGTGTAGCAAGATTCCGCCGTGACTGTGCCTTCGCTTGATTCGCTAGACCCAGAACAGCGGGCGGTGGCCGAAGCTGTTCATGGTCGAGTTGTGGTGATCGCGACCGCGGGCTCAGGGAAAACTCGAGCCATTACGCATCGCATTGCGCACGCAACCAGCACGAAGGCGCACAACCCTGCGACCGGCTTAGCACTGTCGTTTACAAATCGTGCAGCGAATCAGCTCAACAGTCGAGTGACCTCACTTGGTGTCGAAGGGATGACTGCTGCCACTTTTCACGCCACTGCACTGCGACAGTTGAACTTCTTTTGGCCGCGAGTATTCGGTGGCGCTGCGTGGCGCGTGGGAACACACCGAAACGGCTTCCTCGATGATATTTCTGGAAAACTGAAGCTTGATCTCTCTTCGGCATCACGTCGACTCTTGCAAAGTGAAATCGACTGGGCAAAAGCTAGTGGCCTCGATCCGCATTCTTACCTTGAACTCAATCGCGAACTTGTTGATCTGGATGCAAAAACGGTTGCCGATGTATGGGGCCGTTACGAAGATTTATGCCACACCAAACGAGTGATTGACTTCGACGATGTGTTGAGTTTGTCGGTTGGTATGTTGAGTAGCCGGCCAGATGTGGTGAGCGAAGTACGTCGGCGCTACACCTGGTTTACCGTCGATGAATATCAGGACATTACGCCACTTCAGAACACGTTGCTGTCTTTATGGGTTGGCGATCGCTCGGAATTGTGTGTGGTCGGCGATCCTTCTCAAACAATTTATTCATTTGCGGGTGCCCAAGCGAATTACTTGAAAACCTTTTCCGATGAACATCCTGACAGTACTTTGATTGAACTTGTTCGCACCTATCGCTGTCCACCGGCAGTCGTGAAAGCGGCAAATTCATTGATGTCGACGCATGAAGGTTTGTCGATGGTGAGTGAGCGCGACATCGAAGGCCAATTCACCGTCGATTCCTATGAAGATGAAATGGCAGAAGCGCGAGCAATCGCTGCACAGATTGCATCGGCACTCGCAGAAGGCGCAGACCCACGTTCTTTCGCAGTGCTTTTGCGCATTAATTCGATGTCTGAAGTCTTCGAGCGTGCGTTTGATGATCAACAAATCCCATTCTCGGTTCGCGGTGGTCAGCGATTCTTTGATCGGCGCGAAATCAAGCAGGCACTGCTGCACCTCAAAGCATTTTCGTTCTCAGACACTTCACTACCAATCGTTGATGCTGTTTCGGTGGTATTGGGCAATATGGGCTGGCAGCACACATCTCCCGTTGGTCAATCTGAAGCAAAGGAATCTTGGGAAGCGCTGAGTGCACTTCTGGCCCTAGCGCAGGATGTTCAAGCATCCGGCAAAACCAAGATTCAAGACTTCTTTGATGTTGTGGCACTTCGAACAATGGCTCAAGACCATCCTTCTGCGGCGACAGTCACGTTGACGACTTTGCATGCCGCAAAAGGTTTGGAATGGGATGAAGTTTTTATTCCTTCTGTCATTGAAGGAGTTCTGCCATTCGATGAACAGGCAGGCAAAGTCGAAATTGATGAAGAACGGCGACTTTTGTACGTCGGCATTACGCGTGCAAAGCGTGCTGCACATGTTTCGACGCTGCTCAATCGCTTTTCGCAATCAGTTCACCCCTCGCGCTTTATTGCAGAACTAGGAACTGCAACTGCCAGTGCAGTTGTGCAACCACGAAAGCGTGTGCCAGAAGCTCCTGCGACATTAAAGGTCGACAAGTGTTCCCAATGTGGAAGCGGATTGGTAACACCTCTCGAACATGCAACCCTCACCTGCAGCAAGTGCCCGGATCGTCGAGATCAGAAACTCTTGCAGGCGCTTACCCAATGGCGCGATGAGACTGCAGCTGAGTTGAATCAGATTTC
>JBEGON010000037.1:0-18043 GCA_041181965.1 Actinomycetota bacterium | reverse complement strand
AGAAGGTCTGGCATTTCGCGTTCGACATTTCCAGTCAGCGGTGCGCCATTGGAACGCTTGCGACCAATCACTTCTTCTTGCGCTTCCGGCGTAAGCATTTCCCAGGTATCGAGCTGCATGGCAATGCGTCGCAACACGAGAGACGTGCCACCATCAAACCAACCTTCAACACCTTTGCCCGCCCACACAGACTCTGCGAAAACTTGTGATCCGAGACGTGGATTTCCAGTGCCATCAATTTGACCCATCAAATTGCGTGGTTGTGGTTTGCCACCTTTTTGTAATCCAAAACCTTGTTGTGTCCAACGAACATTCGAAAACGGTTGCGCACCACGAATTACTTCGCGCACTGCGTGGCTCAGAGTCAACGCATCATCGCAACAAATCTGCACAATGACATCGCCATCGGACCATTGCTCTTCGAGTTTGTCGATTGAGTAACTGGGAATGCTCGTCATGTCGAATGGCCAGCGAGATGTCATACCAACTTTGCTAAACAACGAATAACCAAATCCCACGGTGAATGTGAGATTTGCAGCATTCACTGCATTCTCCGGAGCAGGATCGCCGGTCGCTGGTTTTCCATTAGCCAAGAGAGACATGTCTTGTGTCCAGAGGCGAAGCAATTTCGCCACATCACTCTTTGATGTTTCAGCGTGCATATCGAAAGCAACAAAAGTCACATGACTTTGGCTCGGAGTTTCGATACCTGCTTGATGCGCTCCGAAGAACGGGACGGCCGAGACCGCCCCGCTCTCGGTTGCACTCTTGATAGCGGAAACTGCAGAAGCTGTGGAAGCCCCTGCAACAGCACCGACAGCGGCGCTGCCAATAACTGCTATCGCTTCACGACGTGAAAGAGGGTTTTTCATTGTCATCACATAGAAGCGGAAGGTGATGGTGAGTAACTCTCGCCACCGATATTCACGATCTTCACAGGAGCGGTCACTTCAACTGTATGTCCATCAGAGAATTCCAATGTGAAAGTCAATTCATCGCCTGGTTTGAGTTCGTGGCTCAATCCCATCAACATCACATGGTTGCCACCTGGTTTCAACACTGCTGTGGCTCCACCTTCAATCGTGACACCACCTTCTTTAGGACGCATGACACCACCAACAACTTCATGAATTTCCACTTTCTTTGCGGAAATAGAGCTACCGCCAATAAGTGTCACTGGATCATCATGATTGTTCTTGATTTCCATAAAAGCGCCGGTCATCAACGTGCCATCTGTTCCAACAGACATGTCATCTGTCGCTCGGACGAAAGCATTGGTGACAACTATGTGATTTGTGTGATCTTCAATTTCTGGTTCGGTTGGTGCACATGCAGCGACAAAAAGCGTCGCTAAAGCTAGTAAAACTATTTTCTTCATTAATTCTTTCTTTTCTAGTAGGAGGGATTTAGTTACTAGAAAAGACTGGGGGGCCTCTCCGGATAAGAATGTGTTGAAGATTGGTCGAGCACAATCGCTTGATTGCAAACCATTCAGAACGAATGAGTGGAAAATCAATGGAAATAATGTTGGCAAGAAACTTAAAGCGAGCGATGGCAAATCGAAGTGCCTGAGATCCCAATTCGTACGCACGTTCGCTAAAGACGAGTAAGACCCATGCTGCGAAACCAGCTGCAATATGTGCGTACGCCATCTGAGCGACCGTGAGTTGCATGTGGTGGTGAGCATGCGACCCGAGCGTGCCAAAGTGAATGCCAAGTTGGGTGACGATGGCTAACGCTAGAAGTGAATGACGATTACGAGTACGCAGCGAAATGAATGTGACAGCGATCCACACTGCAAGCGTCACTGCCGGTTTTGTAGCGTATCCCCCGGCCCACCCATGCGCTTGGGTCGAGATGTACGTAATCAGAGCAGAGAACAGCGCTCGATGGCCGAAGTTCACATTACGCACGAATGAATCTTCTCACAAAATCTATGGGCAACTATTCGTTAACGTACGTGAGTTTCAGTGCAAAATTGGCCATGGTTTCTCGTTCGACAAAACCATGCTTAGCGTAGAAACCGCGCTCATACGCATCACGTTCACGATCGTTGTTCAGCATGATGCGCGATGCCTTGCGAGCTTTCGCACCCGCAATTACATGCTCAAGTAATTCAGTGCCAATGCCACGACCACGCGCTACTGGAAGAACAAAAAGTTCGCTCAAATACGCAGAAGGACCCGACAAGAACATGACATCCATGAAGACAAGATGCGCATAGCCAAGGATTTTTTCGTCTTCAACAGCAACGACGAGGACGCGATCGGAATCAGAGTCCAATGCGCGAGCTGAAGTAGCGAGAACTTGTTCAGGTGTTGAATTCTTGATGGCCGAAAACCAATCGAGTTCAATCAAGAAATCCGTAAACGCCTGCGCATCATCAGAATTCGCAGAACGAATGAGCACTAGATTCCTAAGGCAGAAAAGACGCGACCGGTGACTTCGTCGATGGCACCAAGTCCATCAACTTGCACGAGCAAACCGCGTGAACCGTAAAGGCTGGTAAGTGGTGCAGTTTGTTCTGCATACACTTCAAGTCGACGACGAATGACGTCCTCAGTGTCGTCAGCGCGACCCTGTTCTTTTGCGCGGTTGAGCAAACGTGCGACAACTTCATCGGTGTCCGCAGTGATTTCAACGACTTTTTCTACAGACGTTGAAAGCCCGGAGAGAATGTCATCGAGTTCGTTGATCTGATCCAAAGTACGTGGGTAACCATCGAGCAGGAAACCATTCTTTGCATCATCCTGCGCAAGACGATCGCGAACCATTGCATTGGTAACAGAATCTGGTACGTATTCGCCAGCATCCATGTAGCGCTTTGCTTCAACACCGAGTGGTGTGCCTGCAGAAACGTTTGCACGGAAAATATCGCCAGTAGAAATGTGAGGAATGCTCAACTTTTCAGCGATGATGGCAGCTTGTGTTCCCTTACCTGCACCAGGAGGGCCCATCAAAATGATGCGCACAAAGACCTACTTCAAGAAGCCTTCGTATGAACGCTGCTGAAGCTGAGATTCAATCTGCTTCACAGTGTCCAAACCAACACCGACCATGATCAAGAGGCTAGTGCCACCGAAGATGAAGCGGTTGGTCACATTCAACTGCGCGAATGCGAAGAATGGAATCAATGCGATCAATGCGAGGTACAAAGAACCTGGCAAGGTCAGGCGATTCATCACATAACGCAAGTAGTCAGCGGTCGGCTTACCTGCACGAATGCCTGGTACGAAGCCGCCGTACTTACGGAAATCTTCTGCAGTCTTCTCTGGATTGAAAGTAATCGAAACATAGAAGTATGCGAAGAAAATGATGAGGCAGAAGTACACCGCGAGGTAGATTGGTTCTTCGCCGCGAGTGAGGTTGGTGGCAATCCACTGTGCCCACGCATCAGTGCTGCCGGTCAAGTTCACAATCAAGCTTGGGATGTAAAGCAAAGAAGATGCAAAGATAACTGGGATAACACCAGCCATGTTGACCTTCAATGGAAGGTAGGTTGATGTTCCGCCGTAAGAGCTGCGACCAACCATGCGCTTTGCGTATTGCACCGGAATACGACGCTGTGCTTGTTCAACGAACACAACACCGGCAATCGTGAAGATACCGACGGCGACGACACCAATCAAAGTCCATGAACCCTGTGAAACACCGATGTTGTACATCTGGCCAGGAGTGGTTGCGATGATTGATGTGAAGATCAAGATCGACATACCGTTGCCGACACCCTTGCCAGTGACCAATTCACCGAGCCACATGATCATTGCAGTACCTGCAGTGAGAACAACAATCATGACAACAAACTGGAAGATGTCATCTGAAGGAATCAAATCTTCGGTGCAACCCTGAATCAAGCGACCAGGAGTACGTGCAAGAGTCAGGATCGATGTTGACTGCAAAAGAGCCAAACCAATCGTTACGTAACGGGTGTACTGCGTGATCTTTGCTTGACCTGATTGACCTTCTTCTTTCAACATTTCAAGTCGAGGAATAACAACGACAAGCAATTGAAGAATGATCGAAGAAGTGATGTACGGCATGATGCCGAGGGCGAAGATGCTCAACTTGAGCAAAGCGCCACCGGAGAAGAGATTGACAAGAGAGAGAAGCTGATTTGATTCAGCAGCTTTCAAACATGTTTGAACAGCTGTGTAGCTCACACCTGGAATTGGAATAACTGAACCAATGCGGAACAGTGTGATGATTCCCAAAGTGAAAAGCAGCTTCTTGCGAAGGTCAGGTGTCTTGAACGCCGAAGCGAAGGCACTTAACTGCATGTACTTACCAATCTCTTTTTGTGACTAACGCCCCGCCACCAAATGGCGCCGGGGCGTCGTCAACATGTTTTTGTTAGACCGTGGTGGTCTTTCCGCCAGCTGCGGCGATCTTTTCTTTCGCTGAATCAGAGAATGCATTTGCGGTGACATTCACCTTGATTTTGATGTCGCCTTGGCCAAGAACCTTGACTGGTTCTCCCTTGCGAACAGCGCCAGCGCGAACGAGATCCAAGATCGAAATGTCGCCACCCTGTGGGAAGAGACGTTCGATTTGTGCAACGTTGACAACCTGGAATTCCACGCGGTTTGGGTTGGTAAAACCCTTCAACTTTGGAAGGCGCATATGCATAGGCATCTGGCCACCTTCAAAGTTTGCAGGAACCTGGTAACGAGCTTTTGTACCTTTAGTACCGCGACCTGAAGTCTTACCCTTCGAACCTTCACCACGACCAACGCGAGTGCGCTTTGTCTTGGATCCTTCTGCTGGGCGAAGATGATGAACCTTAAGAGCCATAATTACTTGACCTCCTCAACTGTGACCAGGTGAGCAACCGCGCGGATCATGCCGCGGATTTCTGGCTTATCTTCTTTCACGACAACGTGACCGATTCGCTTGAGACCAAGTGAACGAACGCTCTCGCGAGCTGCTGGCTTTTCACCAATCGTTGACTTGACTTGCGTAACCTTAAGTTGCTTGCTCATTTATTCAACTCCTGCGCGTGCGCGAAGCATTGCTGCTGGAGCGACATCTTCGAGTGCCTTACCGCGACGAGCAGCAACCTGCTCTGGGCGTTCAAGCATCTTGAGTGCTGCAACTGTTGCTTGCACGATGTTGATTGCATTGTCAGAGCCAAGAGACTTTGACAACACGTCATGAATACCGGCGCATTCCAACACAGCACGCACTGGGCCACCAGCGATCACACCGGTACCTGGAGCAGCTGGACGCAACAAGACGACGCCTGCTGCAGCTTCACCTTGTACTGGGTGAGGAATGGTTGCCTGGATGCGAGGAACCTTGAAGAAATTCTTCTTTGCTTCTTCGACACCCTTAGCGATTGCTTGTGGGACTTCTTTTGCTTTGCCGTAACCGACGCCAACGGTGCCTTCGCCATCGCCCACTACAACGAGTGCAGTAAAGCTAAAGCGACGTCCACCCTTAACGACCTTGGCTACGCGATTGATCGCCACTACGCGTTCAACGTATGGTGACTTTTCGCGTTCTGTCGTGCGGTCTTCACGACGGCCACGACGTTCACGGCCTTCGCCGCGTTCATTTCCGCCGCGACGGGTTCCTGCTGCTGCAGTTGCCACTTTGTGTCCTTCCGTCTTTCCTAGAAGACCAAGCCGCCCTCGCGGGCGCCTTCAGCCAGGGCCGCTACGCGACCGGTGTACTTCGAACCACCGCGGTCGAAGACCACGGTTTCAACGCCTGCAGCTTTTGCACGCGAAGCAACAAGTGCGCCGACCTTGCGGGCCTTTGCAGTCTTATCGCCTGAGTCTTTGCGCAAATCTGCTTCCATTGTTGATGCAGAAGCGAGAGTTACACCCTTGGTGTCATCGACAACCTGTACGAATACGTGGCGTGATGAACGGGTAACGATCATGCGTGGACGAAGTGCAGTTCCGCTGATCTTCTTGCGAATGCGGATTGCGCGACGACGCTTTGAAACTGATTTGGCAGCGCGATGCTTGCCCCAACTTGTGAGAGCCATTACTTCTTACCTGCCTTACCAGCCTTGCGACGGATAACTTCACCTTCGTACTTAACGCCCTTGGCTTTGTACGGATCGGTTTTACGAAGCTTGCGAATTTTCGCTGCGGTTTCACCAACGAGCTGCTTGTCAATGCCTTGCACTGCAAACTTGGTTGGAGATTCAACAGTGAAGGTGATACCTGCAGGTGCTTCAATCACAACTGGGTGACTGAAACCAAGTGCGAATTCAAGAGCGGTGCCCTTGAGTGCAACACGGTAACCCGTACCTGAAAGTTCCATCTTCTTTTCGTAACCTTCGGTAACACCGGAGATCATGTTTGCAACGAGTGTGCGTGACAAGCCATGAAGTGACTTGCTCAAACGTTCGTCATCGATGCGAGTTACTGCCAAAGTGCCATCTTCGCTCTTTGCAATGTTGATTGCAGCAGGCAGAACATGGTTCAACTGACCTTTAGGTCCTTTGACGGTGACGTTTGCGCCATCGATTGCAACATCAACACCGCTTGGAACGGTAATTGCTAAACGACCAATACGTGACATTCCAAACCTCTCTTACCAGACGTAGGCGATGACTTCTCCGCCTACACCTTTCTTAGAAGCCTGCTTGTCAGTCAACAAACCGGTTGATGTTGAGATGATCGCGATACCCAAACCACCGAGCACGCGAGGCATGCTGGTGCTCTTTGCGTACACGCGAAGACCTGGCTTACTTACACGGCGAACACCAGCGATTGAACGCTCGCGGTTCGGGCCGTACTTCAAACTAAGAACGAGTTCTTGTCCTACTTCAGCATCACGTGATGAGTAGGAAGCGATGTAACCCTCTTCTTTCAAGATTTCAGCAATTCCTGCTTTGATCTTTGAAAATGGCATCGCGACTTCGTCCTTGTATGCAGAGTTAGCGTTACGCAAACGCGTAAGCATGTCCGCAATTGGATCGGTCATTGTCATTGGGCTTGTGCCCTTTCTCGCCTGGTTTCCATCACACTCTTTTTAGTGATGGACCTATGACGTCGTTGGTTTACCAGCTGCTCTTTGTGACGCCGGGTAGTTCACCGCGGTGTGCCATCTCACGAAGGCATACGCGGCAGAGGCCGAACTTGCGATAGACAGAATGTGGACGACCGCAGCGCTGGCAGCGGGTGTACGCACGAACTGCGAACTTAGGCTTCTTAGCAGCCTTGAGTTTCAATGCAGTCTTTGCCATATCAGTTCTCCTTGAATGGGAAGCCGAGTTGCACAAGAAGTGCACGTGCTTCCGCGTCGTTGGTTGCGGTGGTGACGACAGTGATGTCCATACCGCGAGGACGATCGATGCTGTCCTGATCAATTTCAGCGAATACTGATTGTTCAGTCAGACCGAAGGTGTAGTTGCCGTTGCCATCAAACTGCTTGCCGTTGATACCGCGGAAGTCGCGAATACGTGGCAATGCAACAGTGAGCAAACGATCGAGGAATTCCCACATGCGATCGCCGCGCAGGGTCACGTGTGCACCAATTGGCATGCCTTCACGCAATTTGAACTGCGCGATTGACTTGCGTGCTTTGGTAACAAACGGACGCTGACCGGTGATGGTGGTCAAGTCGCGAATTGCGCCTTCGATCAACTTTGAATCGCGAGCTGCTTCGCCGACACCCATGTTGACAACAACTTTGACAACGCGTGGAACTTGCATTGCGTTGCTGTAGTTGAATTCCTTTTGGAGTGCTGGAGCGATTTCGCTCTTGTAGCGACCCTTCAAGCGTGGCTGGGTTGAAACTGACATTAGTTCTCCTCAGTCGTTTCTTCAGCTGCTTCAGACTTCTTTGATGACTTCTTTGCAGATGCCTTCTTCTTGTCGTCCTTTGCAAGCTTCACATTGCTGATGTGAATAGGTGCTTCGACAGTTTCGATACCGCCGACCACTGCACCGCGGGCGCCAGTGGTGACCTTCTTGTGCTTCTTCACGCGATTCACACCTTCGACAATTACCTTGTCAGACTCGGTGAGAACTTCGAGAACTTTGCCTTTTACGCCTTTGTCTTTGCCAGCAATGACCAAGACAGAATCGCCCTTCTTAACGTGCGCCATGACTAGATCACCTCCGGTGCCAAAGAAACGATCTTCATGAATTTCTTTTCACGAAGTTCGCGACCAACTGGTCCGAAAATACGAGTGCCGCGTGGTTCGCCGTCACTTTTCAAGATAACTGCTGCGTTTTCGTCGAAGCGGATGTATGAACCATCTGCACGACGACGCTGCTTAACGGTGCGAACGATGACAGCCTTAACAACGTCACCCTTCTTAACGCCGCCGCCAGGAATTGCATCCTTAACGGTTGCGACGATGACGTCACCGATACCTGCGTAACGACGGCTTGAGCCACCAAGAACGCGGATGCAAAGGAGTTCCTTTGCACCTGTGTTGTCGGCGACGCGCAGTCGAGATTCTTGCTGAATCACTTGTTATACCTACCCGTCACTTCGCTCGTTCGAGAATCTCGACAACACGCCAGCGCTTGGTTGCTGACAATGGACGAGTTTCCATAAGCAATACGCGGTCACCGATACCGCAGTCATTCTTTTCGTCATGCGCTTTGAGCTTGCTCGTGCGTGACACGATCTTGCCGTAAAGCGGATGCTTAAAGCGGTTTTCAATAGCAACAACGACGGTCTTATCCATCTTGTTGCTGGTCACGATGCCTTCGCGAACTTTGCGTTCGCCGCGCTCGTCGATCATGTTTTCCTTTGCGTTGCTCATGCTGCGCCACCGGTGGTGATACCGAGTTCACGCTCACGCATGATGGTGTAGATGCGCGCGATTTCTTTACGACCTGCGCGCAACTTGCCATGGCTTTCCAGCTGACCTGTTGCTGCTTGGAAACGAAGGTTGAAAAGTTCAGCCTTCGCATCTTTCAAGCGACCGATGAGTTCGTCATCAGTCATAGTGCGCAATTCCTCAATGTTTGAAGCAGCCATTAGTTAGCTACCTCCTCTTTGCGAATGATGCGGCACTTCATTGGCAGCTTGTGTGCTGCACGAAGCAACGCTTCTTGTGCGACCTTTTCTGAAGGGAATGTGATTTCAAACATCACGCGACCTGGCTTGACGTTTGCTACCCACCATTCAGGAGAACCCTTACCGGAACCCATGCGAGTTTCAGCTGGCTTCTTGGTCAATGGACGATCTGGATAAATGTTGATCCACACTTTTCCACCACGACGCATATGGCGTGTGATGGCAATACGTGCAGCTTCAATTTGACGGTTGGTGACGTACGCAGGTTCGAGAGCCTGGAGTCCGTATTCGCCAAAGTTCACAGTGGTACCACCTTTAGCAGCGCCGGAACGCTTTGGGTGGTGCTGCTTGCGGTGCTTAACGCGACGAGGCATCAACATGATTTAGGCCTCCGTTTCTACGGTCTCGGTGGCAACTGCTGCTACTGCTTCAGTTGCTTCAGCTGCTGGAGCTGCAACGTTTGAATCTTCGCGACGACGGCCACCACGACCACGGTTGTCACCGCGACCCTTTGGAGCCTGACGTTCTGCAAGTGCTTGCGCTTCACGTTCTGCGCGAGTTGCAGCTGCATCACCCTTGTAGATCCATACCTTCACACCGATGCGACCAAAGGTGGTGCGAGCTTCGTAGAAGCCGTACTCAATGTTGGCGCGCAAGGTGTGCAATGGCACACGACCTTCGCGGTAGAACTCAGTGCGAGACATATCTGCACCACCAAGACGACCAGACACCTGAATACGGATGCCCTTAGCGCCAGCCTTGAGTGATGAAGTAATTGCCTTGCGCATTGCGCGACGGAAAGAAACGCGGCTTGAAAGCTGTTCGGCAACACCGATTGCAACAAGCTGTGCATCAATTTCTGGGTTCTTCACTTCAAGAACGTTCAACTGAACTTGCTTGCCAGTGAGTTCTTCAAGATCTTGACGCAACTTGTCAGCTGCTTGACCCTGACGACCAATGACAACGCCTGGACGTGCAGTGTGAATGTCGATGCGTACACGATCACGAGTACGTTCGATTTCTACCTTTGCGATACCAGCGCGTTCCATGCCATCGGTAAGACGACGACGGATTGCAACATCTTCCTTGACATAGTCAGAGTAACGCTGACCTACCTTGGTGGTGTCTGCAAACCAACGGCTAGTGAAATCGCTGGTGATACCGAGACGAAAACCGTTTGGGTTGATCTTCTGACCCATACTGATCAGCCCTTCTTTCCGGTTGGACGTGACTCAACAACCACAGTGATATGGCTGGTGCGTTTACGAATTCGAGCAGCGCGTCCCTGTGCACGTGGACGGAAGCGCTTCATGGTTGGACCTTCATCAACGAATGCTTCTGAAATCCAGAGAGTCGCTGGGTCAAGGTTGAGGTTGTTAGATGCGTTTGCAACTGCACTCGCAAGCACTTTGCCGATTGGTTCGCTGGCAGCCTGTGGTGCAAACTGCAACACAGCCTGTGCTTCACCGGCGTGCATGCCGCGGATCAAGTCCACGACACGTCGTGCCTTTTGAGGCGTCACGCGAACAAACTTCGCGGTTGCCTTTGCCTGAGTCATCTTCTTCTTCTCTTTCTTCCGGGAAAGCGTCAAGAACCTTGCGGTTACTTGCGCTTTGCCTTCCGGTCGTCCTTGACGTGTCCCTTGAAGGTACGAGTTGGTGCAAATTCACCAAGCTTGTGACCGACCATGGCGTCAGTGATGAACACTGGGATGTGCTTGCGTCCGTCGTGCACCGCAATGGTGTGACCGATGAACGAAGGCAAGATCATTGATCGACGCGACCATGTCTTGATGACATTCTTGGTGCCCTTGTCGTTCTGAACATCAACCTTCTTTTCGAGGTGACCGTCAACGAATGGACCCTTTTTCAAACTGCGTGGCATCTCAGATCTTCCTAGCGGCTCTTGTTGCTCTTGCGGCGGCGGACAATCATGGAATCGCTCGCCTTATTAGGACGACGTGTGCGACCTTCAGGCTTGCCCTTTGGATTGACAGGATGGCGACCACCAGAGGTCTTTCCTTCACCACCACCATGTGGGTGATCAACCGGGTTCATGGCAACACCGCGGACGGTTGGGCGCTTGCCCTTCCAACGCATACGGCCTGCTTTACCCCAGTTGATGTTGGACTGTTCTGCGTTGCCAACTTCACCAATGGTTGCGCGGCAACGAACATCGACGTTGCGAATTTCGCCTGATGGCAAACGCAACTGTGCGATTGATCCTTCTTTTGCAACAAGCTGAACAGCTGCGCCGGCAGAACGTGCCATCTTTGCGCCACCTGCTGGACGAAGTTCAACAGCGTGAACGACGGTACCAACTGGAATGTTGCGAAGAGGCAAGTTATTGCCTGGCTTGATGTCGGCTGCTGGACCAGTTTCGACAACGTCGCCTTGCTTCAACTTGTTAGGTGCGATGATGTAACGCTTTTCGCCATCTGCAAAGTGCAGAAGTGCAATACGTGCAGTGCGATTTGGATCGTATTCGATGTGTGCAACCTTTGCTGGTACACCATCTTTATCTGCACGACGGAAGTCAATAACGCGGTATGCGCGCTTGTGACCGCCACCTTGGTGACGAGTGGTTACACGACCACTTGCGTTACGGCCACCATTCTTAGAGAGTGGCTTAAGTAGTGACTTTTCAGGTGTTGACCGCGTGATTTCGACGAAGTCAGCAACGCTGCTACCGCGGCGACCTGGAGTCGTCGGCTTGTATTTGCGAATGCCCATTTTCTATTGACCTTCCGTCTTAACCTGCGTTACCGCTGAACAAATCAATGCGGTCACCAGCTGCAACCGAAACGATTGCGCGCTTGGTGTCATTGCGCTTACCAAAACCACGCAATGTGCGAACTGACTTTCCTTGGCGATTCATGGTGTTCACAGAGATCACCTTGACGCCGAAGATAGCTTCAACAGCATGCTTGATTTGAGTCTTGTTTGCATCTGGACGAACCAAGAATGTGTACTTGTTTTCGTCGAGCAAGCCGTATGACTTTTCTGAAATAACCGGCGCGATGATGACATCGCGTGGATCTGCAATATTCGCCATTATGCGATCTCGCTTTCAGATGCGACAGCCTTGACGCTCTTGCCGCCGACTGGGCCAGCAACGAAAGCATCAAAAGAAGCCTTAGTGAATACAACGTCATCAGCAATCAATACGTCGTAGGTGTTGAGCTGATCAACGAAGAGAACGTGAATGTTCTGTGCGTTACGCAATGAAAGCGCCGCAACATCATCACCGCGGTTGACCACGACGAGAATGTTCTTGCCAACTGCAACCTTTGCTACTGCATCGAGTGCTGCCTTGGTTGAAGGAGTGGTTCCTTCAATAACTGCAGAGAGAACATGTACGCGACCGTCACGTGCACGATCAGACAAAGCGCCGCGAAGTGCAGCTGCCTTCATCTTCTTAGGTGTGCGCTGGTCGTAAGAACGTGGTGTTGGACCATGTACAACGCCACCGCCCTTCATGTGTGGAGCGCGGATAGAACCCTGACGTGCGCGACCGGTTCCTTTCTGCTTGAAAGGCTTACGACCTGCACCGCTGACTTCACCGCGATCCTTGGTGTCTGCTGAACCCTGACGAGTTGCAGCAAGCTGTGCAACAACAACTTGGTGAATCAAAGGAATGTTTGCCTGAACGCCAAACACTTCTTCAGGAAGTTCAACAGTTCCGGCACTCTTACCAGCTGGAGTCTTGATGTCTACAGAAGTCATCTCAGCCTGCCTTCACTGCGTTGCGAACCAAAACAAGTGAGCCTTTGCTGCCAGGAACTGCGCCCTTGATCAACAACAAGCCATTTTCTGCATCAACTGCGTGAACAGTGAGGTTCTGAGTCGTATGGCGATCGCCACCCATGCGGCCTGCCATCTTCACGCCGCGGAAAACGCGACCTGGAGTTGCACATGCACCGATGGAACCTGGTGAACGGTGCTTGCGATGCACACCGTGTGATGCGCGCAAACCATGGAAGCCGTGACGCTTCATAACACCAGCAAAACCGTGACCACGAGTGGTACCGGTGACATCAACTTCTGCGCCAGCTTCAAAAACTTCTGCAGTGATCTCTTGTCCGAGGGTGTAGTTAGCTGCATCATCAGTGCGGAGTTCAACCAAATGCTTGCGTGGTGTCACGCCAACTTTTTCAAAGTGACCAGTTTCTGGCTTATTCACTTTGCGTGGTTCAATCGCACCGAATGCGAGCTGGATGGCGGCGTAACCATCTTCTTCAGGCGTGCGAACTTGCGTAACAACGCAAGGACCAGCCTGAATGACAGTCACTGGGACTACGCGGTTTTCAGCGTCCCAGACTTGGGTCATGCCGAGCTTGTAGCCCAACACTCCCTTTTGAGTCTTCGTCATGTCAGTCGTTCCCTTAGAGCTTGATCTCGATGTCGACGCCAGCTGGAAGGTCGAGACGCATGAGCGAATCAACTGTCTTCGGTGTTGGGTCGAGAATGTCAATGAGTCGCTTGTGTGTACGCATTTCGAAATGCTCGCGACTGTCCTTGTACTTGTGAGGAGAACGAATCACACAGAAAACGTTCTTCTCAGTTGGCAACGGCACCGGGCCGGCTACCTGCGCACCTGTACGAATCACTGTCTCAACGATCTTGCGTGCCGATGAGTCAATGACTTCATGGTCGTAGGCCTTGAGCCTGATGCGGATTTTTTGTCCCGCCATCTTTATTACGTCCTTTTTCTTGCCGTTGCGATTTGGTTTTTGGGTGTTGGTGGGAGTGATTGCTCACTCCCACCAACGGTTGTCTTGCGAACTACTACTTGGTGATCTTTGTTACACGACCAGCGCCAACGGTGCGGCCACCTTCGCGAATTGCGAAGCGGAGGCCTTCTTCCATGGCGATTGGGTGGATCAGTTCAACTGCCATTTCGGTGTTGTCACCAGGCATGACCATTTCGCGGCCAGCTGGAAGAGTTACAACGCCAGTAACGTCAGTCGTACGGAAGTAGAACTGTGGACGGTAGTTGTTGAAGAACGGGGTGTGACGTCCACCTTCATCCTTAGAAAGGATGTATGCCTGAGCATCGAAGTTGGTGTGTGGGGTCACTGAACCTGGCTTGCAAAGAACCTGGCCGCGTTCAACGTCTTCACGCTTGGTACCACGGAGGAGCAAACCAACGTTTTCGCCAGCTTGACCTTCGTCGAGGAGCTTGCGGAACATTTCGACACCGGTAACGGTGGTCTTGGTTGAACCTGGGCGGATACCAACGATTTCGATTTCTTCGTTGACCTTGATGATGCCGCGTTCGATACGACCGGTAACAACAGTTCCACGACCGGTGATGGTGAACACGTCTTCAACTGGCATCAAGAATGGCTTGTCAGTTTCACGTGCAGGAGTCTGGATGTGTGCATCCACTGCTGCCATCAAATCGAGGATTGACTGTGCCCACTTTGCATCGCCGTTGAGTGCAGGGAATGCAGCAACGCGAACAACTGGGAGGTCATCGCCTGGGAATTCGTATGAAGAAAGAAGTTCACGAACTTCCATTTCAACGAGTTCGAGGATTTCTTCGTCATCAACCATGTCGCACTTGTTGAGTGCAACAACGATTGCAGGAACGCCAACCTGACGTGCAAGGAGAACGTGTTCCTTGGTCTGTGGCATTGGGCCGTCAGTCGCTGCAACTACGAGAATTGCACCGTCCATCTGAGCTGCACCAGTGATCATGTTCTTGATGTAGTCAGCGTGACCTGGGCAGTCAACGTGTGCGTAGTGACGGTTTTCGGTCTGGTATTCGACGTGTGCGATCGAAATGGTGATACCGCGCTGACGTTCTTCAGGCGCCTTATCGATCTGATCGAATGGGGTGAATGGGTTTACATCTGGGTATGCGTCATGCAACACCTTGGTAATTGCCGCAGTAAGAGTGGTCTTACCGTGGTCAATGTGACCGATGGTGCCGATGTTTACGTGCGGCTTAGTCCGCTCGAACTTGGCCTTTGCCATTGTGGTCCTCCAAGAACCTCGTTTGTTTTACAGCCCGGGCGCTGCAAACTTGTTTGTTTTTCTTTCCTTTGGGGGCATGGGCGCTTTCACGCCCGCGCGTTATTCGCCCCGAGACTTCGCAATGATTTCCGTTGCGACGTTGTTCGGAACTTGTGCGTATGAATCGAATTCCATTGAGTATGAAGCGCGACCCTGGGTCTTCGAACGGAGATCGCCGACGTAGCCGAACATTTCCGCAAGAGGAACCAACGCTTTAACGACGCGAGCGCCCGCACGCTCATCCATGGCCTGAATTTGGCCACGGCGAGAGTTAAGGTCACCGATCACGTCGCCCATGAAGTCCTCAGGAGTGGTGACCTCAACGGCCATCATTGGTTCCAGAAGGACTGGAGTTGCACGCTTAGCAGCTTCCTTGAAAGCCATTGAGCCTGCAATCTTGAACGCCAACTCAGACGAGTCCACATCGTGGTAAGCACCGTCTTGCAGCGTAACTTTGATATCAACGAGAGGGTAGCCAGCGAGAATGCCGTAACCCATCGCGTCCTTGCAGCCTGCATCGACAGAAGGGATGTATTCCCTAGGGATGCGACCACCGGTAACAGCGTTGACGAATTCGTAACCACCATTGCCACCGAATGCAGGACCGGTTGGTTCGACGTCGATGATGACGCGACCGAACTGACCTGTACCACCCGACTGCTTCTTGTGGGTGTATTCGACTTTTTCGACTTTCTTGGTGATGGTTTCGCGGTAAGCAACTTGTGGCTTACCAACGTTTGCTTCAACCTTGAATTCGCGACGCATACGGTCAACGAGAATTTCAAGGTGAAGTTCACCCATACCAGCGATGATGGTCTGGCCGGTTTCTTCGTCAGTGAAAACTTTGAAGGTTGGATCTTCATCAGCGAGACGCTGAATAGCTACGCCCAACTTCTCCTGGTCACCCTTGGTCTTAGGTTCGATTGCAACCTGGATAACTGGATCTGGGAATGTCATTGATTCCAAAACGATTGGCTTTGCAGAGTCACACAAAGTTTCACCAGTGGTGGTGTCCTTGAGACCCATCACAGCGATGATGTCGCCAGCACCAACCTTTTGAATTTCTTCGCGCTTGTTTGCGTGCATTCGGTAAATCTTGCCGATGCGCTCTTTGCGATCCTTGGTTGAGTTAAGAACCTGCATACCTGCTTCGAGAACACCTGAGTACACACGAACGTACGTCAACTTACCGAGGTGTGGATCTGCTGCAATCTTGAATGCAAGAGCTGCGAGTGGTTCTGAATCCGAAGGATGACGTTCCATCTTTTCTTCTTCGTTGTCTGGCTTGAAGCCGAAGATAGAAGGAACGTCGAGTGGTGATGGCAAGTAATCGGTCACTGCATCGAGCATTGGCTGAACGCCTTTGTTCTTGAATGCAGAACCGGTCAAGATTGGATTGATTTTGTCAGCGAGAGTTGCGCGACGAATTGCTGCTTTGATGTCAGCTTCGGTGAAGCTTTCTTCCAAGAATTTTTCAGCGAATTCATCATCAGCATCTGCAATAACTTCGAGAAGAGTGTGACGGTATTCATCAGCTTTTGCTTGAAGTTCCGCTGGAATATCTTGAACTTCGTACTCTTCACCCTTCTTGGTGTCTTCTGGCCAAACAAGAGCCTTCATGCGAACCAAGTCGATAACACCGCGGAAGTCAGCTTCTGCACCGATTGGCAACTGAAGAACTGCAGTGGTTGAGTTCAGACGCTTCTTGATCGAATCAACGCACATGTAGAAGTCAGCGCCAGTGCGGTCAAGCTTGTTGATGAAGCAGATGCGTGGAACGTTGTACTTGTCAGCTTGGCGCCACACGGTCTCTGACTGTGGTTCAACACCAGCAACACCGTCGAACACAGCAACTGCACCGTCGAGAACACGCAATGAACGTTCCACTTCAACAGTGAAGTCCACGTGACCTGGGGTGTCGATGATGTTGATGGTGTGGTTGTTCCAAGTACAGGTGGTTGCGGCAGAAGTAATGGTGATACCGCGCTCCTGCTCCTGTTCCATCCAGTCCATGGTGGCAGCACCTTCGTGCACTTCACCGATCTTGTAGTTGATACCGGTGTAGAAAAGAATGCGCTCAGTCGTAGTGGTCTTACCAGCATCGATGTGAGCCATGATGCCGATGTTGCGGACCTTTGCGAGATCGAGTGACACTTCTTATACCTTCTCTAACTTCTTAAAACTCTTGTGATTACCAGCGGTAGTGAGCGAAAGCCTTGTTGGCTTCTGCCATCTTGTGGGTGTCTTCGCGCTTCTTCACTGCTGCGCCAAGACCGTTGCTTGCGTCGAGGATTTCGTTCATCAAACGCTCGGTCATTGTCTTTTCGCGACGCTGACGTGAGTAGGAAATCAACCAACGAAGTGCAAGAGTGGTTGCACGTGCTGCTTTAACTTCAACTGGAACCTGGTAGGTAGCACCACCAACACGACGGCTCTTAACTTCGAGAGTCGGACGAATGTTGTCGAGTGCTTTCTTCAAAGTTACAACTGGATCGAGGCCGGTCTTTTCGCGGCAACCTTCCATTGCGTTGTAAACAATTGCTTCTGCAGTTGACTTCTTACCGTCAAGCAAAACCTTGTTAACCAATTGAGTAACGAGTGTTGATGCGTAAACAGGATCAACAACAAGTGGACGCTTTGGTGCGGGACCTTTACGTGGCATTAGCTCTTCACTTTCTTTGCGCCGTAACGGCTACGTGCTTGCTTGCGGTTCTTTACACCTTGTGTATCGAGTGAACCGCGAACGATCTTGTAACGCACACCAGGCAAGTCCTTCACACGACCACCGCGCACAAGCACGATGCTGTGTTCCTGCAAGTTATGACCTTCACCTGGAATGTATGCAGTTACTTCCATGCCGGAGGTCAAACGCACACGTGCAACTTTGCGAAGTGCAGAGTTTGGTTTCTTAGGTGTGGTGGTGTACACGCGAGTGCACACGCCGCGGCGCTGAGGTGAACCCTTCAATGCAGGGGTCTTGTTCTTAGCAACCTTGTCCTGGCGGCCTTTGCGGACCAGCTGTTGGATCGTTG